>NZ_JAGRQZ010000003.1:0-366948 GCF_018223915.1 Klebsiella sp. 64 | reverse complement strand
GTTCCGGGGCGGGGATAACCACCTGTTCGGCCGCTTTTTTCGCAGGCGGCGGGTTGCCTTTGAGGTTGCTTAACGCTTCAACCACGCAGCGCTCCGGGCGGGCAATCACCAATGACTTCACGGTGTGCTCGGCGCCTGCCACCGCCACGCCGCGTTCAATGGCGGTGTGGATGGCGCTGATCTCCCCTTCAAAGCAGACGCTCACCAGCCCGGAGCCTGGTTTACGATAGCCAATGCAGGTCACTCCCGCAGCTTTACAGGCGGCGTCGACGGCCTGAATGGCGGCGACCCATCCTCGCGTTTCAATTACGCCTAAACTTTTCATGGTCGGCTCCTGTTAATGGCGGACTAAGCGAATATCAAAATCAAATTGCCGGAAGAAGGTTTCCAGCCGGTCCAGTTCGTCCGGTGAATAAGACGGGTCCTGGGTAATCGGGTAGGGCATATCCAGGCGTTCGTACTTTTTGCGTCCCAACTGGTGGTACGGCAGCATGTCGATGCGGCGGATATTTCCACGCTTCGCCAGCTTCTGTACGTAATCAATGGCGCCGGTAATGGCGTCGAATGAGTCGTTGTAGCCGCGAATGAGCGGCATACGCACAATGACGTTGGCGCCGGAATCCACCAGCCATTCGAGATTGCGGCGGATCCCTTCGTTACCGATGCCGAGCATCGCCTTGTGGTGTTCGCTGTTAATCTGCTTTATGTCGAATAAGAAGGTGTCGGTGACCGGCGCCAGCTTCTGGTAGTTGGCAAGCGGGGTGGTACCTTGGGTTTCGACGGCGGTGTTAATCATCATCTTTTTGCATTCGCGAAATAAGGCGACGGCAAAATCGGTCTGCAGGCTCATCTCGCCGCCGCCGATGGTGACGCCGCCGCCGGAGGAGATATAGAAGTCGTAGTCCTGCATGATGATCTCCATCAGCTCGCTGACGGTGACGTCCTTGCCCATAATGTCCAGCGCGTTCTGGGTGCAAATCTCTTCGCATTTGCGGCAGCCGATGCAGTCTTTATTGCGGTCGACGAAGTGCTTCATTTCGCCATTCTCTTCCGCCCGATAATGAATACCCGCCGGACAGACGCTGACGCAGTCGCCGCAGTTAATGCATTTGTCGTGCGAGAACATCACCTGGAACTGGCTGTTCAGCCCTTCCGGGTTGGCGCACCACGGGCAGCGAATGTTGCAGCCCTTAAAAAACACCAGCGTGCGAATGCCATCGCCGTCATAGATCGAATATTTCTGGATATTGAAAATTCGGCCCGTTAATTCTTGTTTTGCGATCACGCTTGCCTCCCGCTCCGTCCCGTTACGGGACGGAGAACTTCCGGTTATTTCTCAAATACAGCTCATTTAATTCTCTTTAAGAGAGCTAGAACTTCTCAATCACCGTACGGCTGATGATCTCGTCCTGGACCTCTTTGCACAGCTCGACGAAGTAGGCGCTATAGCCGGCGACGCGGACGATCAGGTCGCGGTATTTCTCCGGCTCCTGCTGCGCTTTCTTCAGCACTTCGTTATCGACATAGCTGAACTGCATCTGGCCATTGCCGAGAATCGAGGCGGTACGCAGCAAGGTAATCAGTCCATGGCGCCCCTCCGGGGTATCCAGTAGCCCTTTGAGGAACTTGAAGTTGTGCACCATGCCGATGTTCATGGTTTCCACGTTCATCTTGCTGACCGACTTGATAATCGCCGTCGGGCCTTGTTTATCCGCGCCCTGGGTTGGGCTGATGCCGTCGGAGAGCGGCATCCACGCCAGGCGGCCGTTCGGCGTGGCGTTGGTCAGCTCGCCGATTGGCGTGTTGTTGGAGATAGACAGGGTGCCGTGGCTGAGGGTCGAGTAGAGCATCTTGTACTTACGGCACTCTTTTTCGGTCCATTCGGTAATATCCAGCGCGTACTGGTCGACGTAGTTATCGTCGTTACCGTATTTCGGCGCGTTCAGGCAGTCGCGGCGCAGCGCTTCGTAACCTTCAAAGTTGGCCAGCAGCGCATCGCGGATCTGCTCAAGGGTGTATTTCTTCTCTTCGAACACCAGCTTGCGGATCGCCGCCATCGAGTCGACGTAGGTCGCCAGGCCGGAGAAAATCAGCCCCGGGCCGTGGTTGACCATCGCGCCGCCGGCGGCGACATCTTTGCCGCTCTCCATGCAGCCTTCGACCAGCAGCGACATCAGCGGCTTCGGCGCCACATCGCGGTGGACGCGCTGGCTGATGACGGTGCCGATGGCTGACAGGCGCACGATATGGGCGATCTGCTGTTTCACCGCCGCGTCGAATTCGTCGAAGGTGCGCAGGTCGCGCAGGTCGCCGGTATCCAGCCCCTGATAGCTATCGAACAGCACCATCCGCCCGCGGTTGAGCACGAACTCGATAGCGATAGGCCACTGGGTGTAGCCAGTGGAGGTCCACTGGTAGATGCGCCCGGATTTTTGCGGTTCAACGCAGCCCATCAGGCAGTAATCGCGGGCGTCTTCAAAATCGAAGCCTTTGCGCAGCATCATCTTGATGTGGGAGTCATCGAAGTGGCAGGCCGGGAAGCCCATCCCCGCTTTCACCACGTCGACGATTTTTTCCATGTATTTCTGCGGCGACTGGTTGTGGATACGGCAGGCCAGCGACGGCTGGTAAACCTTCACGAAGCGCACGGCGTCCATAATCAGATAGGTCAGATCGTTACAGGCATCGCCGCCGCTACGTTTCTGGCCGCCAACGGTGAGGTTGATAAACGGCTGATAACCTGCGAAATATTTCGCTCCCAGCTCGCTCGACATCCACATCAGTTCGGCACATTTGATGATGAACGCCTGCAGCAGTTCCAGCGCGGTGTCGTGGGTCAGGCGGCCTTCGCGGATATCGGCTTCGAACATCGGGTAGCAGTACTGGTCGACGCGTCCCAGCGACAGCCCGGTCTGGTTCTCTTCGATTTCAAACAGGGATTCGACAGTCCAGATACTCTGCAGCGCTTCCTGCAAGGTCTTCGGCGGATTGGCTGGCACGTTTTCGTTGACGTCGGCGATGGTCAGCAGCTCGGCGCGGCGCTGGGCGTTTTGCTCTTTAGCCGCCAGTTCGCGGGCATGGGCGGCGATGCGGCGGGCGTAGTTGACCACCCCTTCACAGGTTTCAATCGCCGCTTTGTAGTAGTAAATGCGGTCGATATCTTCCGGGTTTTCCATGCTCAGGCTGGCCAGATGCGCCTCGGCATCGGCTTTAATGCCGTTCATCCCTTTGGTGAACAGCAGCACGTCGTAGCCCGGGCAGGTATCGCCGCCGCCGTTAATCTGGTGATAGGAGAGGTCGCTGACGAAGGTCTCGCCGCTGAAGGCCCAGACTCCAGCCTCACGGTATTGCGCTTCGCAAATCTCATCCAGCGAACGGCCTTCCCAGAATGGGACGATCTCTTCGCGAATGGTTTTTTTATCTGCTTCGCTGATTTCAAACGGATCCTGCGGGCGGGTGCTCATGGTGTCGAGCTCGTCGCGCACCCAGCGCCAGGCGATATCCGGCGAGAAGGCGCCCGCGCGCGGCTTGCCGCACGGATGGCCGACGATCAGCTCATCGTCCTGAATCAGAATCGGCGCGGTTTCGCAGGCGTGGCGAAAAGCTTTCGCCCGCAGCAGAATGGTCGGCATGCCCGGGTTGGCTTTGACCACTTCGGTAAAAGCCAGCGCGCGATAGATAGAGACGCTCGGGCGTACCGTCAGGTAGTGGTTACGCAGACGCTGCATACGCGGGGTTAAGCCTTCCATCGCCGGCGTGTCGGCGCAGGCGGCGAACGGCGCGTGGCTGACCGGCTGTACGCTGCTAAACAGACGTACCGGCAGATTCAGCGCGCTGAGGTTGCGCTGGGCGCTGATAAACATCGCCGAGAGTTCGTTCACTTCGGCATTGTCAAAAGTGGCGCCGCGCAGCATAGCGTCGAGCATCGGATAGCCGTCAATGGCGCAGGCGGCGCGGACTTCGCTCAGTTCCGCCAGCTTGAACCACAGGCACTCCACGATCTCATAGGCCTGCTGGGTATTGAGCGCGCCGCTGTTGATATCGCGTTGGAAGTAAGGCAGTAGCGCGATATCCGCCCCTTGCGGGTTAACCGCATAGCTGCCGTTATCCAGCTGTAGCGCCAGCTGGAACAGATAGAACGCCTGGCAGGCTTCTTTGAAATTACGCGCCGGATGGGCCGGAACGTGGTGCAGAATGGCCGCGCTATCGAGCAGCTCGGCTTTGCGATAAGCATTGGTTTCCGCGGCCGCCAGCTGTTCGGCGCTGTTGGCCAGATTTTGCGCCAGCGCCAGCAGGGCGTCACAGGCGTAGATGGCGGCGCGGCAGCCGTTGACTTCATCCATACCGCTGCGGCTAACGGCGCTACCGAGGGCGCGGGTTTTCTCTTCTAACTGGTGCTTAATCGCCAGCACGCCTTTTTCGACCACCAGTTTGTAATCCGGCGAGTCCAGCTCGCTATTGAGGTTGAGGAACTGGAAAACTGATGGACGACGGGTCGCGTTTTCGTCATGGAAAATCGCCCCGTGCGGTTTACGGGTCTGGTTGCCGACGATCAGCTCGTCGGCGCTGATGGTCAGCGGCAGCTGGCGCATCAGTTCATAGAAGCGGCGCGCCGGTTTAACGGCGGCGGGAACGCCCGCGATGTCGCCATCAAGAGCGTTCAGTGTGGTGGCATGTTCGGTGCACAGCGTGCTTTTCTGGGCGAGTAAACGGTCTGCCAGCACTTTGACGCGCGGCGTTAAGTTGTAGTGTGCCATGAAGTATTCTCCAGATGTTCTTTTTCCGCGGCTGATGACAACCCGGTTGTGGATACAGTGTCCGTTTCTGCCGGGTGGCGGCTGACGCCTTACCCGGCCTACAAATAACCCAGCGATCACCCGGTTATCTGTTACCCGTAGGCCCGCGCAAGCGGAGCGCCGCCGGGCGATGTCTGTTGTCCATGCCACGCCTGGCGATAAAGTTCGGTTAACGCGTTAGCGTCCGGCGCGCGTGGGTTGGTCGGGGTACAGCTGTCGCGCAGCGCCTGGCCGACCATCTCCGGCAAGCGGCGTTCGAATTCAGCCGCCTCAATGCCGGTGTTGCTAATGCCGGAGGGCATGCTCATCTCTTCTTTTAAAGCCTGAATGGCGACCAGCAGGCTGGCGACGCCCTGGCGCGGCGAGGCGGCTGGCAGATCCAGCAGATGCGCCAGACGGGCATATTTCGTTGCCGCAAGGGTGTCGCACTGACCGTCGAAATCGGCGTTCCAGGCGACGACTTGCGCCATCAACAGGGCGTTGGCGCGGCCATGTGGCACGCGGAAAACGCCGCCGAGGGCGTGGGCCAGGCTGTGGGTTATCCCAAGCGAGGCGTTGGTGAAGGCCATCCCCGCCATGCAGGAGGCGTTGTGCATCTTTTCGCGCGCCTGTAGGTTGTCGCCGCTGCGCCAGCAGGTCGGCAGATAGCGAAATACCTGCTGCACCACTTTCTCCGCCAGCGCGTCGGAAAAGTCGCTGGCGGCGCGGGAGACGTAGGCCTCAAGTGCGTGACACAGCACGTCCATGCCGGTGTCGGCGGTAATCGCCGGCGGCACCGAAGCCACCAGCGACGGGTCAAGAATGGCGATATCCGGCAGCAGCGACGCATCCACCAGTACCAGCTTTTCCGCGTTGGCTTTCACCACCGAAAAGGCGGTGACTTCCGAGCCGGTGCCGCTGGTGGTGGGGATGGCGACGAAGCATGGACGCGGACGGTTAGGCTGCGGACGGGTTTGCGCCAGGGAGAAAATAACCGCTTTGGCGGCATCGATTACCGAACCGCCGCCGAGCGCGATAACCAGATCCGGATAGTGGTTATCCATCAGCTTCATGCCGCGCACCACGGTGGCGATATCCGGATCCGCCACCACGTCGTCCCACATCTGCCAGGCGATCCCGCGCTGGCGCAGCAGGGCGGTGACGCGCTCGGCGAGACCAAACTTCACCATCGCTTTATCGGTCACCAGCAGCACGCTGCGGGCGGAGAGTTCGTTCAGCACCGAGAGGGCGTCCTGACCGAAGCAAATCCGCGGTTTCAGTAAAAATTCACTCATTGGGCTATTCACTCCTGTTCGGTGTCCCGAAACACCTTCTCGACAATGGCGACCACCGACATCGCTTTGTAGCGCTCTTTATTGAGCGCGAAGTACTCTTCCGCCAGCACGATGTCGTGCATGCCGGCGCCGACGTTATCGACGGCGACCCAGGTCTGGTCCTTCATCGGCTGCTGTTTGTCATCTAAGCGGGTGATCAACAGCAGGTTGCTGCCGCGCAGCTCATCGCATTTTTGCGTGGCGACGACATGGCCGGTCACCTTTGCGAGAATCATCGTTTTATCGCCTTATATCAGTGCGTTACTTAGCGAGGCGCTCCAGCACCTGGCGGATAACGCGTTCCACGTTTTGCTCGTTGATTTCGCCTTCCATGCTGGCGGCGCCTGCGCTGGCAAAACGGTCATCGCTGCCTGCAGAGCGCGCTGGCGCGGCGCTGGTCGGGGCATTGAAACGCACGTCATCAAGAATGCTGCGCTGCGGATCGCTCGCCGGTGAGACGATGGTCGGCTGTGGTTCAGGGCGGCTGCCCGGGGCGCGAAGCTCGTCAATCGACCGCACGCCGTAGCCGACTTTGCGGATATTGAGCAGGTTCATCGGGCCGACGTTGTCGGAGCTGGAGCCGCCGCCGACCGCGCCGCAGCCGAGGGTCAGCGCTGGAGAGATGTTGGTAGTCGCGCCGATACCGCCGAGCGCCGCCGGAGTATTAATCAGAATGCGATTGACCGGTTTTTCGAGGCTGAACTGGCGGATGACGTCCTGATTACGGGTGTGGATCACCAGCGTATGGCCGAGTCCTTCGTTGGTCAGCAGCTCCACCACGCGGTGGCAGGCGGCTTTCCAGTCTTCTGCCACGTACAGGCCGAGCACCGGGCACAGTTTTTCCCGCGAGTAGGGGTTTTTCGGCGATACGGTGGTCTGTTCGGCGATCAGTACTTTAGTGCTGGCCGGGACACAGAAGCCCGCCATCTGGCTGAGGTACAGCGCGGTTTTGCCGACCACTTTCGGGTTGATGGTGCCGTTCGGGCGCAGCAGCAGCGCCGCCATTTTCGCCGCTTCATCTTCATTCATGAAGTAAGCGCCCTGCGCTTCCAGCTCGCGGTGAACCTCGTCGTAAATGCAGCCTTCGACGATGATCGACTGCTCGGAGGCGCAGATCACCCCATTATCGAAGGTTTTGCTGGTGATGATATCTTTCACCGCGTGGTGGATATCGGCGCTGCGTTCGATAAACGCCGGGCCGTTGCCCGGGCCGCCGCTGATGGTTGGGGTGCCGGACGCATAGGCCGCACGCACCATGCCTTCGCCGCCGGTGGCGAGGATCAGCGACACGTCTTTGCTGTGCATCAGCTCAGAGGTGGCTTCGAGCGTCAGCTGGGTGATGCCGTCGACGCAGCCCTCCGGCGCACCGGCCGCTTCCGCCGCGCGTTTGACGATTTCAATCGCCTTCCAGCTGCACTGACGCGCGCCCGGATGCGGGGAGAAGATAATGGCGTTGCCGGCCTTGAGGGCGATCAGCGCTTTGTAGATAACCGTGGAGGTTGGGTTCGTTGAGGGGACCAGCGCGCAAATCACGCCCAGCGGCACGCCCACGTCCATCACTTTTTTTACCGGGTCGTCATGAATGATGCCAACGGTCTTCATATCTTTGATGGCGTCGTAGACGCGCAGCGAGGCGAAGCGGTTTTTCAGCACTTTGTCCTGCCAGTTGCCAAAACCAGTCTCTTCCGCGGCCATTTTCGCCAGCGCTTCGGCGTGGTGCGCTGCTTCCTGGGCCACGTTTTTCACGATGGCGTCGATTTGCTGCTGCGAAAAGGCGGCCAGAATCGCCTGCGCCTTTTTGGCGTTGCGCACCAGTTCCCGCGCGTTCTGCCGGGACTGCAAATCGTTATCCAGTTCAATCATGAGTCTATCCTTCATCAGACGAAAAGAGTGGAGACGGGGCGCGCCCTGTCAGGTCATGCTTTGTGCTGCGCGGCGATTTTTTCGATGTCGTTATGTGGACGCGCAATGACGCGAGAGCTGACGACTTCGCCGATGCGTTTCGCCGCTTCCACGCCGGAGTCGACCGCTGCGTTGACCGCGCCGACGTCGCCTTTCACCATCGCGGTGACCAGGCCGGAGCCGACGTTTTCATAGCCAATCAATTCGACGTTGGCGGCTTTACACATCGCATCCGCGGCTTCAATACAGGCCACCAGACCTTTGGTTTCGATAAGACCAAGCGCTTCTTTCATCAGGTTTCTCCGTTAGTCCGCAATTTTGTAATGCGAGACGATTTTGTTGATGTCGTTATGCGGACGGGCGATAACCAGCGAGGTCACCACTTCGCCGATGCGCTGCGCCGATTCCACACCGGAATCCACCGCTGCTTTCACCGCGCCGACGTCGCCTTTCACCATCGCGGTGACCAGGCCGGAGCCGACGTTTTCATAGCCGATAAGCTCGACGTTGGCGGCTTTACACATCGCATCCGCCGCTTCAATGCAGGCCACCAGACCTTTGGTTTCAATCAGACCTAATGCATCACCCATTTGCGTTCTCCTGGCCTTCAGGCCTTGTGTTTAATGACGATTTTGTTGATGTCGTTATGCGGGCGAGCGATGACCAGCGAGGTCACCACTTCGCCGATGCGCTGGGCTGATTCCACACCGGAATCCACCGCCGCTTTTACCGCGCCGACGTCGCCCTTCACCATCACGGTGACCAGGCCGGAGCCGACGTTTTCATAGCCGATCAGTTCGACGTTGGCGGCTTTACACATCGAGTCCGCTGCTTCAATACAGGCCACCAGACCTTTGGTTTCGATAAGCCCCAATGCATCACCCATCGTGATCTCCTCCAGAACAGGTTTTGTGATTCGGGAAAACCGTCCGCGTAACGGCATCAACACGCGGAAGCGGCGTTCGGAGTTCACTATAGGGAATGGGGAGGGAAGTGAAATTTAAATCCGTGTAGAAGAATATTTTAGGTTTTTACTCTGTGATTTAGCCTTATCCAGGCTTCTATTTATCTTTTCGTTCTGTTTTATGCGTATTGATTTTTATGATGATATGGCGCTTTTTTAGGCTATTTATCGGTGGGAGATGAATGTTAATAAGATGCTAATTACTTGCCAGCGGTTAGTAATATAGGCACGTGATAATTGTGGGTATGCTCATGTTTTGGCGACGAAGCTAAATGCAAAACGTGCGCTTTTAGCATCGTGGAAAGAGGGGGCAATAATGGAGCGTGAGCGAGGGCGCATTTTCCTCGCGGCGGTTCAGGGGGGACGGGTTAGTTAAGCGTGCTGCCGGACTTCAGCGTGCAGATGTAGAGCGGCGAGTTGATAGAGCTCAGCAGGATAGCTTTGTCGTTAAGCTTTTGCGCGTTGAGGAACAGACCGTCATGGCTGTCGGACATTTCGCGCATGAAGTAGTCGAAGATGACATTCGGCGATTCGTCGATGGATGAGGCGCTGGATTCCCACTTTTTGATGCGGTAGTGGCGTTCGGTTGCCGAGATGCGTTGGCTGGTGTAGCTGAATTTGACGTAGCGCTGCAGGTAGAGCCAGCCGGCGGCAGAATCGGTATAGCCTTCCACCACCATCGAACCGTTGCCGTTAGCGGCAAAGTTAAAATGGATATTGCCGTTCACATTCTCTTTTTCCATGTTTTCAAAACGCATGATCGCTTTGGTGGAGCAGCTCATCACGCCATCGTTGGCATCTGGCAGCAGGCGCCAGACGCTAAAACCGGCGGCGGCGACAAACGTCAGAGCGGAAAGGGCGAAAAAGGTGCGGGGCGCGAGTTTCATTGCGGCTTCCAGGAGTAGTAAAAGTAGTTATCGCAATAGCTAAACGGGTTGTCCTCGTGCATCGCGCAGTGGGCGAGAAATACCCGGCCCAGGCCGTTAGTCTCCAGCCGGTCGCCGTAGAAGAAAACGAAACGCTCCCCCGGCTTGCAGCCGAGCTTCAGCCGCTGACGCACCTCATCGAAATTCTTACCGTAGGCCGTGGCGGAAACCGAACGCAGCATTTCATCGCTGGCCAGCAGTTCGCACTGGCTGTGGTTCATCAGCGTCAGATTGATCGGTCGGGCGACGTGGGTACCGGCAAAAGTGAATGCCACCAGCAGCAGGGCGATGATCAGCAGACAGCCGCCGGCCAGATACCAGCACATTCCGCGCGCATGTGGCGAATCGGTGGGCGGCGTTGTCGCCGCCGGAGGGACGGTTTCAACAGCTCTCTGGGGTGGATTAGCACCCTCGGTAAGCGCCGGCCCGGCATCGAGCAGTTCAATGCTCAGATCCTGATTCAGTTGCAGCATGCCGCGCGATACAGTGACGATAATGTTATCGATATCGTAGTGGCGGAAGGTTTTACGCAGCATGCTCAGGTATTGATTGAGGTTGCTGTTGGAAGAGGTTAAGCCATTATCATCCCAGACTTTTTTCAACACTTCATCGCGACTGACGACGCCAGTATGGCGGAGAAAAAAATAGAGTAGCGCGCTGGCGGTGATGGATAGCTGGCTATCCGGTTCATCGCTGCCGGGCAGGGTAAGCGTGCCGTCCGTTGCATCATAAATGAGACGGGCATTGATGTTGTAGCGCATCGCGGCCTCACTCTATTCGCTTCACGCGGGAAGCGTCATTTTGGTCAGATCGTTCACCAGCGACTGGCGGTGTTCACTGCTCATGGTGCGCCCTTCGGTCAGTTCCGATAACCAGATGCCGTCGGCGGCGTAGCGTACCAGCGTGCCGGTCGGGCCGTTATCCAGCGCATCGCCCTGCGCCAGGTGATCCAGCATCTAGTCGCGCCAGCATTTTCGCAGCACCGGCTCGTCCGGCATCGCCAGCGACAGCACCATCAACTGGCGGCTTTCGTGAGTGTCCGTCAGCTCCGGGTTGGACAGATAGCGCAAATAGGCGCGGGTAAAGCGCCCGTAAGCGATGTTATCGGCGGCCATCAGTTCGCTAATCGCCTTTTCCATGATCGCCAGCAGCCGGGCGAACAGGGCGAAAATCAGCGCCTGCTTATTGGGAAAGTGATGCAGGAGGCCACCTTTGCTCACGCCAGCCTCGCGGGCGACGGCGTTCAGCGACAGGGCGGCGATACCATCCCGGCCGGCAATCATCGCTGCCGATTCAAGCAACTGACGGTGGAGACGGACGGGATCTTTTTTACGATGCTGGGCTTCCATATTCATGGCCGGAATCATACCGACCAGACGGTATGATTATTCTTGATCGCTATCAATATGAGAGGTGGCTTCGTGCGACGGGATACCGTTAATGCGTGGAGGCTCACAAATTGTCATATTAATGAACGCGATAACCCGGATGGGCTATCGCGTTGAGGTTTATTTCGTTGCCAGATGCACCGCCAGGCCGCTTTGCCCCGGCGCCAGCTCCGGGCGCAGCGTCAGCGACGGGATCAGATAATCGCCATGATTCTGCCGGCGGAATGGAATGGGCTCGGTTTGCCACAGCGTGTCCAGCCGCTCGGCCAGGGCGGCGCACTGATCGGCGAACTGCCCGGCATCGGTTTTATCCGTGCGGTAGAACACCAGCGGCGGAAGCACCTCAAAGCCGGGATAGAACAGCATACCGTGCTGAATGGGGAACAGGATGTCGTCGATGGGGCCATTGATCCCGCGCGGTGAATAGTGTTCCGCCCAGCCGCCGGCGGTGACGATCAGCATCGCCCGCTTGCCGACGAAAGTGCCTTCCCCGTAGCGATCGCCCCAGTGGCTGTCGCTGTGCTCGCCGACGCCATAGGCAAAGCCCCAGGCGTACACCCTGTCGATCCAGCCCTTCATGATGGCGGGCATCGAGAACCACCATAGCGGGAACTGGAAAATCACCGTATCGGCCCACAGCAGCTTTTCCTGCTCGGCTGCGATATCCGCACTTTGGGTGCCCTGGGCAAAGGCCTGTTTGGAATCGAGGGTCGGCCGCCAGAACTCGCCGACCGGCGGGGCGCCGCTGTCATCGGCGTCATACCCGGCCTTCCAGCGCATGGCGTAGAGATCGGAGACTTGCACTTCATGCCCGGCCTGCTGCAGATGGCGGACGGCAAAATTTTTCAGCGCGCCATTGAGCGAGCGCGGTTCCGGATGGGCGTAAATCAGCAGTACTTTCATAATATCACCTCTGGCGTATGGAGAGCTGCAGAGTAGGAAAGCTGACGCTATAGTAGAAATTAATTACTTAAATTCCCGGTATAGTCGTGATTAATTTACAGCGTCTGGATCTCAATCTGTTGCGCACCCTGGATGTGCTGCTTAGCGAAAACAACGTTACCCGGGCGGCGCAGCGGCTGAATCTGTCGCAGCCCTCGGTAAGTATTCAGCTCGCCAGGCTGCGGGAGATTTTCGCCGATCCGCTGCTGATGCCGGGCCCGCGCGGCATGCAGCCCACCGCCCGCGCCGATGAGCTTCGCCAGCCGCTGCGCGCCGCATTAGCCGCGCTGGAGCAGGCGGTGGCGCCGGTGGCGCCTTTTAATCCGGCCGCGGCGGCGGAGACCTGGCGGGTGGCGGCGACGGACTATATGGCTTCGGCGATCCTCCTGCCGATGCTGGGCAGGCTACGCCTGGCCTCTCCCGGCAGTCGGCTGGCGGTATTCGAGCTGCAGCCGGCGCGGCTGGAGCAGCAGGCGGCCAGCGATGAAGTGGATCTCTTCTTCCATACCCGCGAGGGCGCGCCGCCGGGGCTCCATCAGCGCCTGCTGTTTCGTGAACGCTACGTGCTGGCGGGCCGGGCCGGGCATCCGGCGCTGCGGCCTGGGCTTAGCCTGGAAACGTTCTGTCAGCTGGATCAAGCGATCGTCTCCCCGGACGGAGGCGGCTTCAGCGCGGCGACCGATATCGCGCTGGCGAATCTTGGCCTGACGCGGCGGGTTGTCCTTTCCGTGCCACATTTCCTGTTTATGCTGGAGACCCTGCGCAATAGCGATCTGATAGCGGTGCTGCCGGAGCGGCTGGTGCGCGGGCAGAGCGGGCTGGAAGTCGTCGAGCCGCCGCTGGCGGTCGCCGGCTTTGAGATGCTGATGCTGTGGCACGAACGCTGGCACCGCGACCCGGCGCATCAATGGCTGCGCCAGTTCATTGTGAATTCACTGGAGGAGCAGACATGCTGAGCGGACTGAATCACCTGACCCTGGCGGTCAGCCAGCTGGCGCCGAGCGTGGCGTTTTATCAGCAGCTGTTGGGCATGACGCTGCACGCCCGCTGGGACAGCGGCGCCTATCTCTCCTGCGGCGATCTGTGGCTGTGCCTGTCGCTGGATCCGCAGCGGCGCATCACACCGCCGGAGGAGAGTGACTACACCCATTATGCGTTTAGCATCAGCGAGGCGGATTTCGCCAGCTTCGCCGCTCGCCTTGAGGTTGCCGGCGTGGCGGTCTGGAAGTTGAACCGTAGCGAAGGCGCCTCGCACTATTTCCTCGACCCCGACGGCCACAAGCTGGAGCTACACGTCGGCAGCCTCGCCCAGCGTCTGGCCGCCTGCCGCGAACAGCCGTATAAGGGGATGGTGTTTTTTGAGGATGAGTAAGTGGTAACTGGGAACCTGTAGCCCCGGTAAGCGCAGCGCCACCGGGGAGAATAAACTATGCCAGCTTCTGCTTTTGCCCGGCGATGGCGTCGATTAACGCCTGTACCTGTTTTTGCTTACGCGCCGACAGCTTGCTGACCTGACGCAAAGCGGCGGTGAGCTCCGGCTCTGTTGGTTTGGCGGTAATCACGATACAACCGTTCATTACCTTGAGATCCACTGCGGTTCTGGTGGCAAAACCTGCCGCCTCCAGCCACTGACCCTTCATGGTCAACGCCGGAATACGCTGATAATCAGGATGACGAGTCGCATAACTCACGGTTAATTGACGACTAACTGCCGGGGAGACTTCTGGATCGGTGAATTCTGCAATAGAATGCGGGGTAGTCATGATGGCTTTTTCCTATGAATAGTGGTTGTGATTAGCAAGGCGCTCGTGTTGCAGCACGGGTGCCTTGCGAAAAATACCTGTACATATCATCAGGGAATAGAAGGAAAGTCCAGCTGAAAATCAATGAAAATAACGACGTGAATGAATAGAAATATTATTTTTGATGATGAGAATAAAGCGGCTATTTAGCCGCTTTATTGGTTTCTGGGGGCTGGTTAATTTATGGCAGCTTCGGTGAGAGCGTCGGCCAGGTGGAGCTGGGTTTGTTGGGCTGATTGGATTTTTGATTTTAGTTTCTCACATATTGATAAATATGTTCGTACTTTTTCAACAATCAGATTTTGCTCTTTATATGGAGGAATCGATATAACAAATGTCCTAATCAATGAAAGATTCAAATTACCTTGAGATACACCTTTGCCATATGTATAACGTGATGAGAGCAAACGACCTATCGGTGAATTAAGCCATAGGCAAAGATAATTTGAGTTAATATGACATTTAATTGGTTTAATTAGTGCAGTACTAACATAAATTGAAAACTCTAGATTTACATCGATCACTGCACATTCACCAATGCCCGCTCCAACACGGGCGAGTAGAATGTCATTTATCTCCGGAGTTCTATTCTTTATATATTGCTGATAATCTTCTTCAGACACATATCGGCAATTCTCTGGCATGAATTTAAATGGTTTTACACATTGTGCAGAGATAAACGGGCGGCCCCTATCTGTATATTTGGGCGTTTGATGTGTACCGTCAGTTATCACTTCACATATATCATTTAGATAAACGTGTTCCCAATTAAATGGAATTTCAAATAGCTTGTCCTCATCATTTACTGGCGGCAACGGTTTTTGCTTTTTAATTTTCCCGTCTTTTACCAACTGTGCTTTTTCCTGCGCAATACGTTTGAGTAGCTCAGAAGCCGGTTCATCGTTCGGGTCCTGCGGCACCAGTTTACCCATCACCGCCAGCTGTAGAATGGTCTGTTTTAAGGCGTCAATGCTGGCTTCGGTGGTAAACAGCGTGTCGAAATGCTTGCTGATACGCGCCCAGTTTTCGGCCAGTTCATCGGCGTTCTGGCTGTCGGTTAGCGTGGTTAGCAGGGTTTCAACCAGCTGTTGATGGGCGTCCAGACTGGTCAGGGTGTGCTGCTCCAGTTGGTCGCAGAGAGACATCAACTCCTTAACTTTAACAACAATTTTATTTTGTTCATTAAATGGAGGGAATCCCGTGATGTAATTCACCAATTGTTCTTGCTTGATTCCTTCTACTGTTGTGCCTGTACCTTTTATTTTTACAGTGGAATAGGTATTAAAGAAAAAATTAGGAATAATATGACTTGTGAGCTTTACTGCTTTTAAATCTTGATTGAATGCTATTGGGCAAGAAGCAATAGCAATCTTTCCTAATCCCATACGAGTGCAAATTAATACATCTCCAGAATCAGCTAATTTACTACCAGATAACAAACCTGCCTCTGTAATATAGTCCTGGGTTTTCGAAATATATTGCGAAGAGCCTAGGTCTTTTACGCTGGCCCAAGGTATATCCCCTCCCCAAAATGCAGGGTTGATTTTGCTTGGAGTTCCTCCGCTCTGGATTGAGTTAAATAAGGTTCCCAGCCGCACCCATTCCCACCCCGCCGGCAGCTCAAACGGTTTTTCCTCCTCGCTAATCTCCGGCAGCGGCTTCTGCTTTTTAATCTTCCCCTGCTTCACCAGCTCGGCTTTTTCCGCTGCGATACGCTCCAGCAGCACCGACGCCGGTTCATCGTTCGGATCCTGTGGCACCAGCTTGCCGCGCACCGCCAGTTCCAGAATCAGCTCGCGCAGCTTCTTAATGCCGTACAGGTCAATCTTGCCCGAGCTGCCGCGCCCGGCCGTGGAGCGGGTTTGCAGCGCCGTGGTCCAGGTGTCGATATGATCGACAATCAGTTTTTCCACCGCCATCAGTTGGCCTCCTTACCGGAGAGCGCCGCGCCGAGGATATCGCGCAACTGGTGGCGCAGGGTCTGGATTGCTTCCTGCTGCTTCGCGTACTGTGCCAGCAGTTCGTCCGGATCGTGGCTGACGGTTTCCGCCTGGTGCGGGTTTTTGATATCGAGGTTAAAGTTGCGGGCAATCACCTCGTCGATGCTGACCTTCCACGCCTGTTCGTTCTCGACGCGGCTGGCGAAGCCGTCGGCCTCGTCGCCCCACCAGTCGATCTCGGCCTGGAATTCGTCAAACTTCATCGGCTTGGTTTTGCTGTAGTTCTTCACGCCCGCCGGGTACGGGTGCTCGTAGAACCAGATCTCTTTGGTCGGCTGGCCTTTGGTAAAGAACAGCAGGTTGGTTTTGATCCCGGTGTACGGGTTAAACACGCCGTTCGGCAGGCGCACAATGGTGTGCAGGTTGCACTCCTCGGTGAGCAGCTTTTTGATTTTGGTTTTCACGCCTTCGCCAAACAGCGTGCCGTCCGGCAGCACCACCGCTGCGCGGCCGTTTTTAGCCAGCACTTCAACGATCAGTTGCAGGAACAGATCCGCCGTTTCGCGAGTCTGCATCTCTGCCGGGAAGTTCTTCTCGATGCCGTCTTCTTCGGTGCCGCCGAACGGCGGGTTGGTGACGATCACATTCAGCTGTTCATCCCACGACGACAGCGGCTTGTTGAGGGTGTTGTCGTGACGGATTTGCACCGGCACTTCGATGCCGTGCAGCAGCATGTTGGTGGTCGCCAGCAGGTGCGGGAGCTGTTTTTTCTCCACGCCGTGGATCTGCTGTTGCAGCGTCTGGTGATCGGCCACGCTCTTCACGTAGTTGTTTTTTACGTGATCGAACGCGCAGGCGAGGAAGCCGCCGGTGCCGCAGGCCGGGTCCATAATCGACTCGCCGAGCTTCGGATCGACGCGATCGACCATAAAGCGGGTGACGGCGCGCGGGGTATAAAACTCACCGGCATTGCCCGCCGATTGCAGATCTTTGAGGATCTGTTCGTAAATGTCGCCGAACAGGTGGCGCTCGCTGGCGCTGGTGAAGTCGATTTCGTTGAGCTTGTTGATCACCTGACGCAGCAGGGTGCCGTTTTTCATGTAGTTATAGGCATCGCTGAACGCCTGTCTGACCACAAAGCCGCGCGGATTTTTATCGATGGGGGCGGTGAGGTTTTTCAGCGTTGGGAACAGGTCATCGTTGACGAACTCCAGCAGGGAATCGCCGGTGATGCCTTCGGCGTTCGCCGCCCATGTGCGCCACAGGTAGCGCTGCGGAATGGGGAGTTGGTAGTTATCCTGCTCCAGTTCCAGCGCCTCTTCCTGGGCGTCAAAGATTTTCAGAAACAGCAGCCAGGAGAGCTGGCCGAGGCGCTGCGCATCGCCGTCCACGCCGGCGTCTTTGCGCATAATGTCCTGTAATGATTTGATAACCGAGCTGATTGACATGATGTGTTCCATGTTTCATTAACAATAAGGCCTTCTGCTACACGGTGGCAGCAGAAGGCGCAAAGGGGGAAAGGTTACGCGGAGCGGGGCGGTAGGTGGTAGATTTCGCTCTCCAGCTCGCTGATGGCCTGATTATACCCGTTACGGTCGCCGAATCCGCTTTTAATGATCTCCGGCAGCGTACCCATGCTGTCGAACGGCTTAAGCTTCAGCACCTGAATACTCTCTATTTCCTGCACGCCCGCATCGGCGTATTTATCCAGCAGCGTATTCAGCACCGCCTGCGCGGCGTCGGAGTATTTGGTGAAGTAGTTGCGTTTACGCACGTTCTCCGCCCGCTCTTTGCGGGTTAACGGCGGCTGACCATACACCACGTGGCACAGCATGTCGAACGGGTCTAGCTCTTTACCGACCTCTTCCGCCAACACTTCCCAGATAATCCCCTGCTGCTCCAGTTCCTTGATGATGGCCTGTTTGCGCTCGGCGCTCTGCCATTTGCGGGTGAAATCATCCAGCGAGGCGTACTCTTTGAGCAGCGTTTTGCGGGTGTAGTCTTTGAAGGATTCGGTGACCAGCTTGCCGTCGGCATCGTAATACTGTACGCGCTGGGCAAACACGCCGACGGCAACACCGTTAACGTGAAACTTGCGCACTTTGTTCTCGTCGTCTTCCGGCAGCGGGCCGACATCATCTGAACCGGTAACGGTATACGGCGCGGGATCTTCATCGGCGCCGATGACATCGTCTTCGGTCTCTTCTTCGTGCTCGTCGAACTGCTCTTCAAAATCAGACTCCGGGTCGGCGATATCTTGCGGCGTGGTGTCCATCACCTTTTCCGGGATGCCGTCAAAGCGCTCGTCGGCGAACAGTTCAGTGGCCTTTTTAAAATCGAGAATAGTGAACCACAGCTTACCGTAGCGTTCATCAATGCGGGTGCCGCGGCCGATGATCTGCTTGAATTTGGTCATCGACTGAATGTTTTGGTCCAGCACCACCAGTTTGCAGGTCTTTGCGTCGACGCCGGTGGTCATCAGTTCGGAGGTAGTGGCGATAACCGGATAGGCCTTTTTGGGGTTAATAAAGTTATCCAGTTGGGCTTTGCCGATGTCGTCATCACCGGTGATTCTCATCACATACTTGTCGTTCTTCTTGACCTGCTCTGGGTTGAGATTGACCAGCGCGCGGCGCATCCGCTCCGCGTGATCGATGTCGTTACAGAAGATGATGGTTTTATCCATCGGGTTGGTGCGCTTGAGGTAATCGGTGATGGTTTTCGCCACCAGTTCGGTGCGCTCATCAATCACCATCGTGCGATCAAAATCTTTCTGGTTGTAGATACGGTCGTCGATCAGCTCGCCGTTTTTATCCGTCTGGCCTTTAGTTGGGCGCCAGCCCTGGAGATCAACGTCGATATCGACGCGCACCACTTTATAAGGGGCAAGGAAGCCGTCTTCGATGCCTTCTTTCAGCGAGTAGATATATACCGGGTCGCCGAAGTAGTCGGTGCTGGAGACTTCATGAGTCTCTTTCGGCGTGGCGGTTAAGCCAATCTGCGTGGCGGCGCTGAAATAGTCGAGGATTTCGCGCCATGCGCTGTCTTCCGAGGCGCTGCCGCGATGGCATTCGTCGATCACAATCAGGTCAAAGAAATCCGGGGCCACCTGTTTAAAGGCTTTTTGATCTTCTTCCGGGCCGGTGATGGCCTGGTACAGCGCGAGATGGATTTCAAATGCCGGGTCGATGGTGCGCCCGGTGACCTTGGTCATTGCCGTGCCAAACGGCAGGAAGTCGTTGTTTTTGGTCTGATCGACCAGAATATTGCGATCGGCGAGGAACAGGATCCGCTTCTTACTTTTCGCTTTCCATAAGCGCCAGATTATCTGGAAGGCGGTGTAGGTTTTCCCCGTTCCGGTCGCCATCACCAGCAGAACGCGGTTCTGCCCGCCGGAAACGGCTTCAATGGTTTTATTGATGGCCTGTAGCTGGTAATAACGCGGCGCTTTGCCGCTGCCGTCGTCGTAGTAGTCCTGGGTAATTACCGGAAGTTGGGCTTCGGTGTAGCCTTTTGATAAACACAATTTTTGCCACAGTTCCGAGGGAGAAGGGAATTCGCCGAGGGTAATCGGTTTTTCCATTAGTTCGCCGTCAGCAACCGTGGCATCGCGGAAGATAAAACCATCGCCGTTGGTGGCGAAGACAAAAGGAACGTCCAGCAGGCGCGCGTATTCAATTCCCTGCTGCATCCCTTTACCAATTTCATGTTTATTGGCTTTGGCTTCAATCACTGCCAGCGGAATGCCCGGCTTGTAATACAGCACGATATCGGCGGATTTCACCGTTCTTCGCGCCGCGACTTTGCCGCGCACGATGACCTTACCGTCCCGGAGTTTGACCTCCTGTCGGATTTGCGTTGTGTCACTCCAGCCGGCATCGAGGATGGCGGGCAGAACGCGTTTGGTGATGATATCTGCTTCCGTCAGGGTACTCAGGTTCAGGTCAGCCATTGGGGATTCTCATCAAATAGCGATGCGCAAATTCTACACACAAAATCAGATGAAATCATTACACTCAATGTGCATTATTTGTCTTAAGTCTCTGTTTTGGATGAGTTCGTGAATCCTGTACCCAACATATAAGGTTTTAATATGGAAATTTTCAAGATTTGGAAATCCTTTCTTAAACATTTCAAACAGAAAAAATTAGACTCTGCGGTAGTTATCTACGGAGCGATCGCCATCTATTTAATTCCCTATAAATTTCCGTTGAAAAGTTATCTGGTTGCGTTTCTTTTTATATCTATTTTAATTTTCGCTTGCACTCAAGAGTCTCGGCTTAAGGAATATATTGGATTTTTTGTACGTACATGCAATGACCATTTGCTGACTCAATTTGCTGGCATTCTATCGCTAACTGCATGGTCAATTTTTTTGCTTTTATTGTTGTCTGCTAATGTTTTTGTTAACACTATAACGTATTGGTTAGCGATTTTATTTTCGCTCCTAATCCTCATTAGCAGTATTTTGACGATTTTAGATATTGCTAGAAATAATACTGCAAAAACTCTTAAAATAATCGGTCTGGCGGTTACCGTATTTTCAGGTGTGTTTACATTTACCAGTAGCTATTCAGCCAGTATTTTTTGGCAAATTAGTAATCTGGAACTATCGTCCTCTCCATGGTTAGAATATTGCTGGAAAGCCACAGCATTTCTTATGTTCTTCTTGTGGTTATCACAGCCAATTTGTTATGGATTGTTTATCACTTACGGTGATAAAGCGAAAGGGTATCGAATATTCACATTAACCGGTGCCTTTATTATGTCAGTTTTTTTGTTTCTCCTTGTTCCTAAACTGTTTGGTGATGCTGCTTATTATGTGTTAAACAGAACCATCAATTATGAATGGCGTGATGAAGCAAAATGCGGTGAGCTAAAAGTGAAGAATAAAAATGAAAAATACTTTGGATTTAATACTGATAAATATACCGTTTTTTATTCAGATAAAAATGATAAATGGGGTTTCTATGAGCTTACTTGTCAAAAAGGTAGCAATAGGAACGATTCTTATGCAGTCGAGTACTTACCTGAATATAATATTCCAGCGTGGTTAAAATAATAGATACGTCTTCCCCGGAGGCGGCGCTTGCCGCGCCTTTTCCGGGCTACTGGCCCCGTAGCCCCGGTAAGCGCAGCGCCACCGGGGAGAACAGGTTAAATTCACTCCATCGCCACCTTCACCGCTTCTCCCAGCTTCACCATCACCGCTTTATGTTTCTCGGTCGGCGGCAGGGCGCAGTTGATCCTGACGCAGTTGCGATACTTGCCCGCTGCCGAAAACAGCGAGCCCGGCGCGACCTGGATCTTCAGCCGGCACAGCTGCTTGGCGACGCAGACCATATCTACCTGCTCCGGGAGCTCAACCCACAGCATAAAACCGCCCTTCGGCCGGGTGACGCAGATCCCGCAGGGGAAAAATTCCCGCAGCCAGCAGGTGTAGATCTCGATATTGCGCTGATAGATCTGCCGCATCCGCCGCACGTGGCGGTGGTAGTGGCCTTCGCGAATAAAATTGCAGGCCGCCAGCTGAGTGGAAGGGACGTTGGTCCCGCTGGCGGCGTACTTCATCTGTAGCAGCTTGTCGTAGTAGCGCCCGGGGGCGGTCCAGCCGATACGCAGCCCGGGGGCGATGGTTTTGGTAAAGGAGCTGCAGAGCATCACCCGGCCGTCGATATCCCAGGAGTGGATCGTGCGCGGGCGCGGGTATTCGGTGGCCAGCTCGCCGTAAATATCATCCTCGAAAATAACGATATCGTAGCGTTGGGCAAGGTTCAGCACCGCGCGCTTGCGGGCGTCCGGCATGATAAAGCCCAGCGGGTTATTGCAGTTTGGCACGAGGATCACCCCTTTGATCGGCCACTGATCCAGCGCCAGCTCCAGGGCCTCGATGCTGATCCCGGTTTCCGGATCGGTGGGGATCTCAATCGTCTTTAATCCCAGCCCGCGCAGCATCTGCATGGTGCCGTAGTAGCAGGGGGATTCCACGGCGATGATGTCCCCTGGCTGGCACACCGACAGCAGGGCCAGCGACAGCGCGCTGTGGCAGCCGCTGGTGAGCACCAGATCGTCGGCAGTTACCACCGATCCGCCGTCGAGCATCAGGCGGGCGATCTGCTCCCGTAGCTCGCGACGCCCGGCCAGTTCGTCATAGTTCAACACCTCAGTGAGGTTGTGCTGGATAGCCCGGCTCAGTTCACGCCAGATGGGCTTCAGGCTTGGCTGCGTCACGTCCGGCGAGCCGCCGCCGAAGGGGATGATCGATTTATCGTAGCGGGCGTCAAGCATGGTCAGCACCTGATCCCACTGGGTTATCTCCACCGGGCGCTGGACCGGACGCGACATCGGCGGCACCGGCGGCTGGGCTTTGCGCGGGGCGACGAAATAGCCCGATCGCGGCTGCGGCACAATCATTTGCTGCTGCTCAAGCAGCTGATAGGCCTGCTGGACGGTGCTGATGCTGACGCCGTGCTCCTGGCTCAGGCTGCGCACCGATGGCAGCTTTTCGCCATGGCGATACAGGCCCTGTTCGATGCGTTCGGCCAGCAGCGTAGCGAGATGTTGGTAGCGGGTCATGCTGTATCCTTAATTGCCGCCATACAGATGGAATAACCAGTACAGATGGGCGTAAAAATTGGGCTCTGGTGTACGTTTTAGCTAATCTGTATGTTAAAGAAAAGCGTTTTGTGAATCTGTATTCCTTACCCCCAAATCCGTGAAGATAAAGCCTCTGGCAAGGTGAGGAGGTAGAGGATGGAATTTCACGAGAACAGGGCAAGACAGCCATTTATCGGTTTCGTACTGCTGGTGCGGTTTATCAAAAAATGGTGGCTTCAGGAGCAAACGCGCAGAGTTTTGCAGCAAATGAGCGACGAACAGCTGAAAGATATCGGCCTGCGTCGGGACCAGATCAATTAAAACGTGCGGTTTTTTACAGGCAAACCTTCTTCATTATCCCGGTGAGCGCAAAGTGCCGCCGGGATACATTCACGAAATTTATCAATTGATGCGGCACGAGCTTCCGTTTCTTGATACTTACCCTGATAAGTATTATTTTCTTCTCAATAATGAGAGGAAGACCCGTGACTGAAGACGAACTGTTTGCCCGCCGCCCGCTGGGGATGCGGATGGCTATGGTGGTGCGCCAGTGGCGCGCCATTATTGACTCCGCTATCACCGATACCGGACTCACCCAGTCCAGCTGGACGGTGCTGATGCAACTGCATCAGCTGGGAGACAACGTCTCGGTCAGCGAACTGGCGGAGGTGCAGGGCATTGAACTGCCGCCGCTAATGCGCACCCTCTCATTACTGGAAAAGCAGGGCTATCTGGTGCGTTCCACATCGCCATATGACAAACGCATTCGCCTGCTGACGCTGACCGCTGAGGGGCGGGCTATTCTGGAAAAAGTGAGCTGCGTGATCGAGACCTATCAGGAGCGCGTAACCCAGACCATCCCGGAGGCCGATCTCGCCACCTTCAGCGCCACGTTAAATCAAATCGCCTGCCGTTTGCGGAATATCCGCGAAGAAGATAACAAGATCTAACACACTATGATGACGCCTGAACAAAAATTTGCCCGCTGGGTACGGGTGAGTATTGCCGCTTTTCTGGGAATATTCGCCTGGTTTATCGTTGCCGATATCTGGATCCCGCTGACGCCGGACTCCACCGTCATGCGCGTGGTGACCCCGGTTTCGTCGCGGGTCTCCGGCTATGTCTCGCACGTCTACGTGCACAACAACAGCCAGGTGAAAAAGGGCGACCTGCTGTATGAGCTCGACCCAACGCCATTCATTAATAAAGTTGAAGCGGCGCAGATCGCCCTCGAGCAGGCGAAACTGAGCAACCAGCAGCTGGACGCGCAAATCGCCGCCGCCCGCGCCAACCTGCGCACCGCGCAGTACACCGCGCGTAACGATAAGGTCACGCTCGATCGCTACCAGCGCTTGAGTACGATGCAGAACGTCTCGCAGTCCGACCTCGATAAGGTGCGGACCACCTGGCAGACCAGCGAGCAGTCGGTCTCGGCGCTGAACGCGCAGATCCAGAACCTGCTGATCCAGCGCGGCGAGCGCGACGATAAGCGCAACGTCACCCTGCAGAAATACCGCAACGCGCTGGAGGAGGCGCAGCTGAACCTGGCCTGGACCAAAGTGCGTGCGGAAACTGACGGCATGGTCAGCAACCTGCAGCTGAACCCGGGGATCTACGCCACCGCGGCGACGGCTGTGCTGGCGCTGGTTAACAACAACACTGACATCGTCGCCGACTTCCGCGAAAAAAGCCTGCGCCACACCGCGGTGAATACCGATGCGGCGGTGGTCTTTGACGCCCTGCCGGGTCAAGTCTTCCCGGCGCACGTGACCAGCAGCGACGCCGGGATTCTGGCGGGACAGGAGGCGGTGAACGGCCAGCTGTCGCAGCCGGAGCAGTCCACCCGCTGGGTGCGCGACGCCCAGCGGATGCGCATTCACGTCGCGCTGGATCAGCCACTGGACAAACCGCTGCCGACCGGCGCCCGCGCTACGGTGCAGCTGTACAATAGCGAGGGACCTTTCGCCCGCACCTTCGCCGGCCTGCAGATCCACCTGGTGAGCTGGTTGCACTATGTCTATTAATACCCTGGCGCATGTCTTTACCCCGCACGGCAATATCGTCTACACGGCGAATGATTTTCGCCAGACGGTGCGTATCGCCGTGGCCGGGACCATTGCGCTCAGCATCTCCACCTTCTACGACGTACAGTACGGCGTATTTTTCGTCGTTTATCCGCTGATGCTGATGTCGCTGGTACCGATGTTCAACCTGCACGTCGCCCGCCAGTTTATATTTAGCGCGGCGGTAAACTGTGTCGAAATGGTGCTAATTGTCGGCTATTTGTCGCAGTGGCCGGTGATCATGACCCTGGTGGTGTTTGCCCTGTACGTGATGCGTTTCCGCTTTATGAGCCAGGGACCGCTGTTCCTGTTGGGATCGATGGGGGTGGTGTGCCAGAGCACGATGCTCAACTTTATGAGCTATCCCACCAGCAACTGGCACACCCTGATGTTCTCCAATATGGAAGCCTGCGTGATGGCCGTGGCGCTGAGCGCGCTGCTGCATTACCTGATCCCGGACGTCGAACCGCGCAAGCCGCCGCCGCGGATTGAGAAAGACGCCGCCCGCATCCGTCATGAGTCGCTGCTCTCCGGTACGGTAGCGACGATCATCTTTGTGGTGTTTCAGATCTGCGATCTCAGCGACTCGCTGTCGGCGCTGATGGCCGGGATCCTGATCCTGTTCCCGATGCACTATCGTGGGGCGGTGATCAGCTCGATCTGGCGCGTCGTCGGGGTGGTGCTGGCCTGTCTCTATATACTGGTGGTGCAGCTGATTATCTATGATTTCAGCAACCACATGATCCTGATGATGCCGCTGATTGGTCTCGGGCTGGCCTTCAGCGCCCGCCTCCACGTGATGGAGAAAGTGGGCGCCGGGGTGGGCTTCGCCAGCATCACTACCATCGGCATTATGTTCGGCCAGAATTTGCATCCGTATCAGGATCTGGTGTTCAGCGATCTGTACCGCATCACCTCGGTGACGGTCTCGCTGGTGGTGACGCTGACCCTGGTTTTTCTCATGCACCGCCTGCTGAACTGTTTCGCGGCGACGCGTTTTGTGGTGAGCGATTAACCTGCAGGTGGGAAGGTGGCGAGACAGCGCCATGCTTCCCCGTTCTGCTGATACAGCGCCGCCGTCTGTTCCGGGACGATCCAGCCTCGCGCATCGGCTTCCGTCCCCTCCAGCAGGATGCACAGCCCGCAGCCGCTGCGCAGCTGGCGGGGTATATCTTTGACCTCGAAGGCCACTCCCGCCGCCTGCAGGGCTTTGCGCATCCGCACCACCCCCACCGTGGAGTGAAATAAAAACAGAAACGTTGTCATCCGCGCCTCCGCTGGCGCTGGCCGATCAGCGCCGCGCCGATCGCCCCGGCAAACTGGGCGTCGGGATGGGTTGTCACCGCCATGCCGACATGGCTTTCCAGCATCCGGGCAAAGGCGGCGCAGTGGCTGACGCCGCCGGTAAACAGCAGCGGCCCCTGCGCCGATAAGCGGCCAATAAAGTTCGCGCTGCGCCGGGCCATGGCGTTAATCACCCCGGCCAGAATCGCCTCCGGCGCGACACCGGCCGACCGCAGGCTAATGACCTCCGATTCGGCAAACACCGTGCACATACTGGTAATGGCGTGCGGTTCCACGCCGTCGGTAATGGCGTCCAGTTGTTCGACGCTGGCGCCGAGGGTGCGTGAAATTACTTCCAGAAAGCGGCCGGTGCCGGCGGCGCATTTGTCATTCATCAGGAAGTCGCTGAGGTTGCCCCCGGCGTCCAGCTGGATGACTTTGCTGTCCTGGCCGCCGATATCAATCACCGTGCGGGTGTCCGGCGCCAGCAGGCGGGCGCCGAGGCCGTGACAAGAGATCTCCGTCACCTGCTTATCGGCGAAATCCACCAGCTGGCGGCCATAGCCGGTGAGGGTTAAAAAAGGCGTCTCCATGAGGCCAGCGCGCAGTGTCTCCCAGGCCTCGTGGATGGCGTCGGCGGGGCGAAAGGGGGTGGGGCAGAGGAAGCGGCGCACGATGACGCCGTCCGCCAACAGGATGCCTTTTGTGGCGGTGGAGCCGGAATCAATGCCAACCGTATAGTTCACGCCAGCTCCTTAAAGCATTTCGATAAAGGCGGCGACGCGGGTGCTGAGCTGGCCGAGGTCCGCTGTCGAATAGTCGGTTTCAATCGCCATGTAAGGAAGATCGTGCTGTTGGCGCAGATGGCGTTTAATCGCCAGCGATTCCACGGCATAGGTATGGCAGGCCTGCAAAATGACGTCGATCACCCCGTCGGCCTGATACTCCTCCACCATCTGGCTCAGCAGCTGCAGACGCTGGTCGTTGGGGGAGATACAGGAGCAGCCGATGGCGAGATATTTATCGGTTAAGGCGTCGTAGACGTCACCCTCTTCCGCCACGCAGCGCTCGGTCGCTTTCGCGCCGGTGCAGTTCTCATAGCCGACCACCCAGCCGCCGTTTTCCTCGATGGCGCGGACCACTTTTTCCGCCGCGCCGCCGATCGGGCAGCCGGTGATCAGGATCCGCGGACGAGGTTCCAGCCGTTTACCCTGCTGCCACTCCTGATGGATGCGCTCCGCCATGGCATGCAGTTCATCAATCAGGGCGGTTTTGTCGAAACGAAAAGTGGCGCCGTACACCACTTTCAGGATGTCGCCGCCGCTGAGCGCCGGCGGATTGAGCTGCCCGAGACGATAAAAGTGGGCCAGCGCCCGGCGCTCGCGATTTTTCAACACGATGGCTTCGCGCAGTGCCGCCTCGCTAATCGGCGTGCCAAACCGGGCCTCAATCACCTGCTGCAGGCGCAGGATCTCCGTTTTCCACAGTGCGCGCGAGGCGGCATCGCTGGCGCTGTTCGGCAACTGCATGACGTGGACCGCCTTGAACTCGGCCATGTACTCATACATTTTCTTTTTGCCGTCGCAGGTGGTTTCCCCAACCACCAGGTCAGAGAAATAGAAGTAGGGACATTTATCGGTTTTGCCGAAGCCGTAGCTGCTTTTGATAAGCGGGCAGAGGTTGCGCGGGAGATCTTTTTCCGCTTCCTCGATGGTTTCATCGGAGGTTGAGCACAGCGAGACGACAACGGCGCCCGCCGCCATGGCGATCTCCTGGGGCATAAAGGTGCAGTAAGTGCCCACCAGCGGTACGTTCTGCTCTTTAAGATCCATGACGGTGAGAAAGCCCTTCTGGCGAGCTTCTGAGAACTGGTCAAAAATGGCGGGTAGATCGGTGATAAGCGACATGGTTTTCCTTCCCCGTACACGGGAGATGCTGAAAGAGTCGCCATTATAGCCATGGTGTATGCAGGGTTTTATTGATCTCCTGCGTCTGTACGCGGTGTTAATAGACCTTTTTCAAATCCATCTCTTCCTGGATACGCTCGCTCCATGCCTGATGGGTGCGGATGGCCTCTTCGATACCGGCGTTGTAAAACAGCGGCCCCAGCTCTTTGGCGATAAAGTCGACGAAAAATTCGGCGTCAAACTGCTCCAGTTCGAGGTCGAAGGTCTCTGCGCAGTACTTGCTGAGCCTGTCGCGCAGCAGGTCGCGCTGCGCCTGGCTGAGTTCAATGTCATTCATGATGGGGCTTTCTCCGTAAAAGGGCTCACGACTGCCGGGCTTCGATCACCGCTTGTCCGCGCTGGTGGCGTAACAGTCCGGCCAGGCAGCAGGCGGCGACAATCCCGGCGGCCACCGCCAACAGGTGGAAGGGGAGTCTGCCGCCATGGAACCACAGCCAGCGCGCGCCTTCAATTGATAACGCGCTGACGCTGAGGATCACGATATTCAGCGAGGCGGAGACCGTGCCTTTCGGCAGGTCGTTGGAAAAGAGGGTAAAGCGAAACAGCGTCGGGAAAATCAGCCCGATGCCGAAGGCGTAGAAGCAGGTGCCGACCACCGACCACAGCCAGACGTGGGGCCATACCAGATTGCCAACGATCAGGATGGCCAGGCCGAGCATCTGTACCGGCACCGCGCTGAGGACAAAGCGCGGGCGGGTGGGGTCTTTTACCCAGCGCGCCACCGACAGATTGGCGATGATAACGGCGCTGAAGACCGGCACCTGGCTCCAGGCGAACTCGCTGGTGGTCAGTCCGCCGGCGTCCATTAAAATCACCGGCGATACCGCCACCCAGCTCATCAGCGGAATATAGCTCAGCGACAGCGTGGCGGCGCCGAGTAAAAAGATGCGGTTGCGAAAGACGTTGCGAAAATCGCGCAGCACGCCCACGGGGCTGAACGGCACATCGCCGCGGCGCACCGTCTCCGGCATGGTCAACAGCAGGCCGAGCCAGGCCACCAATCCCATGGCGGCGATAATGCCGAACAGCGCTTTCCAGTGAATGAAATGCATCAGCGCCGCGCCGGAGAGCGGACCGACGATCGGCGCCACCAGCACGACGGAGGTGATCACCGCCATCAGTCTGATCGATCTTTTTTCCTCAAAGGCCTCCTGTACGGTGACGTAGCCGACGGTGGCGATAAAGCAGATGCTGGTGCCCTGCACGAAGCGGGCAATCAGGAACTGCGTCATGGAGGTGGTGAACAGGGTCGCCAGGCATGCGAGGGTAAAAATCAGCGCGCCGGTGAGCAGCACCGGACGCCGTCCTATCCGGTCAGAGAGCGGCCCCAGCAGCCACTGTAGCGCCATGCCGCCGGCCATATACAGGCTCACCGAGGCCGGAGCCAGCGCCACATCAGCATTGAAATCCCGCACCACGTGCAGGATCCCCGGCTGGATCAGATCGGTAGTGAGATAAGCGGAAAAATCATACAGAATTAACGCCGCCGGGAAGAACAGCGCGGCGGCGTGTCGGCTCAGCCAGTGGGAAATCCTGTGCATCATCTCGCCCTCCCTGTGGAATATTTATCAGCGCTATTGTTCGGATAGTATCATTGCTAACCAATATGCAGATGCAGCAGCGAGGGGATCTGCGAGAGCAGCCACAACAACAGGCCGATGGTTCCCCCCACCAGGGTACCGTTGATGCGGATGAACTGCAGATCTTTACCGATATTGAGCTCGATCTGCCGCGACATATCGCGGGCGTCCCAGCTCTTCACTGTGTCGCTGATATGGCGGGTGAGGAAGGCGGCGAACTCCGGCGCCACCCGGTGCGCCGCCTGCTCCAGGTGTTCGTTAAGCGATTCGCGCAGCGCGTCGTCGCGGAGTAAGGTTTCACCGAACCACTGCCCCGCCTCGGCGATGCGCTGCTTAATACGTGAGTCGTCGCTGCTGATATCGTTTTTTACCCAGCCGCGCAGGTCGCCCCATACTTCGCCAAGATAGTGGTTAAAGGTCTCATCATTTTTTAGCCAGGCTTTGATGTTATCGGCCTTCTGCGCCATATCCGGGTCGGATTTCAGGTTATCGATAAGCTTTTGCACGGCGCGGTCAAAAGTCTGACGGATCTGATGCGTACGGTCGTGAGTCACCTCGTCCAGCAGGGTATTCACCGCGTCGGTGACCATCTCAGCGCTGTGCTCGCCGAGCCACTCGGTGGGTAGGAGTTTGGCCTTCAGCGGGTGTTCGGTCTCCAGCCAGTGTACGATGCCGCGGGCGATAAAGGCGCGGGAGCTGTCGCGCTGCAGCAGGGCAATCAGTTGGTTTATCAGCGAATCGAGCAGCTTTTGATGGCGATTGTCGCGGGTCAGTCCCTCCAGCATCATGGCGCTGGTCTGCGTCAGGTCGACCTTATCGATAGCCTTATGCACCGCGCGTCGCAGCAGACGTTGAATGCGCGCGTCATCGGTCAGTTCGAGAAAACCGCTCATCACCTGCAGCAGGTGCTGGCCGACCCGTCGGGCGTTCTCCGGCTGGCTGAACCAGTTGCCGAGCATCAGGGCTGGCTGATAGCGGCGGATCAGCGCGACCAGCGACGGGGTATCAAGGAACTTTTCCTCGACAAAGCGGCCGAGGTTGTCGGCGATGCGGTCTTTATTGCGCGGAATAATCGCCGTATGGCGGGCGACAAAGGGCAGCGGAATACGGCGAAACAGAGCCACGACCGCAAACCAGTCGGCCAGCGCCCCGACCATCGCCGCTTCGGAAATAGCTTTTAGCGCACCGACCCAGGGCGACGGTGGTAGCGCGAGGGTAGTGATAAAAATGGCGGCTGCAATCAGCAGCAGCGACAGCGCCAGCAGTTTGGCGCGTTTCAGTTCAGCGAGTTTTTCCATATGCTTAAGCATATAGCCTGACGGCGAGGTCGTGCAAAAATCGCCAGATAATCCCCAGGCCGAAGAGCATCAGGATCGCCCCCGCCGCCCGCTCGACTCGCCAGACGATGGCGCCCAGGCGGCGCTGTATCTGCGGCAGCGCAATCGCGCTCACCAGCAGTAAATCCCAGAAGAACACCACGCTGACCATCCACAGCCCGCTCACCGTTTGCTGAAGCAGGGTCACAGCCGGCCCGAGCAGGGAAGTCATCAGCGCCAGATAAAACAGGGCGTTTTTGGGGTTGAGCAGCGATGACCCCAGCCCCAGCAGCAGCTGCCTGCCGAACCCCGGACGCGCTGCGCGAACGCTCTCCATCGCCAGCGTCGCGGGACGGCTGCGTATCAGCAGGCTGCCAATCCACAATAAATAGCCCGCGCCCAGCAGCTCGATGAGCAAAAAAAGCAGCGGCGCCTGGCGCAGAAGCCCCCAGCCGACGATGGCGAGCACAATATACAGCGCATTGCCTGCGGCGATGCCGAGACACAATCCGATGCTGCCGCGGATCCGGTAGCGCACGGCGTAGCCGACCAGCAGAAAAAAATCAGGGCCCGGACTGAGCAGAGCGACAAAGTGGGACAGGGCTAACGCCGGGAAGGCGGCGGGAAAGAGCGTCGATAAGGTATGCATAGTGGCCTCGATAATGGTGCAGAGGCCACCCTACGCCAGGTGGCGTATTACTTATTGTCAGATATTGATCTGCTTTGCGCATACTGCCGCGGCGTGGCGGCGGTATAGCTGACAAAGGTTTTATGGAAATGGCTCTGATCGGCAAAGCCAGCCTGATAGCCAACGTCGGCGATAGGATCCCCGGCGCGTAAGCGCGTTTTCGCATATTCGATGCGCGCCATGTTGATCAAACTGGCAGGCGTCAGGCCGGTATCTTGTTTCACGGCGCGGATAACGGTCTCTTTACGAAGCGCGCTGTCGTGGGCCAGCTTATCCAGCGACGGCGACGCCGGCAGATCCATCGCCAGGCACTGAAACAGCAGGGCGCTGGCGTGATGTGGCGCCTGCGGCGCGGCGGCGCACAGCGGCAGCGCGTGCAGGAGTTGCGCCAGCCGGGCGGGCAGTTGTTCAAGGCTCCCGCGGCTCATCAGGGCGACAACCTGCTGGAAACTGGCAAAGAGAGGGCTGTCGCGCAGCAGCGGCTGCGGCGAGGCGATACTGGCGCCAGGGGGAATATCCGGGCGCTGCGCGTGGCACCATGTCGCGTCCAGGTAAAGCATGTGATAGCTGCGCGGCCTGCCATGCAGCGGATTACAGCTATGCGGCGCGCGCGGCGGGATCACGATCAGATCCCCGGGTTGCAGCAGGTACTCCTGGCCAGCGCACAGGCAGCGCGTTTCCCCCTCGATAATCGCCCCTACGGAAAGCTGGGGGTGGCTGTGGCGCTTATAGGCCTGGCGGCTGCGCCAGGTGCTGCGCAGCTCCAGCCACGGCAGACGATCGTCTCGCCAGAAGGTTTGGGGAATATCTCGGGTATGGTTCACTGCTTTGGCCTTTGCTGCGGGGATAAGCCGTTTATAGCATGCTGCGCCGAGGCTGTCGCCCGCCTGGATTTGCGTACCGCGTCGAAAAAGGATGTCACGCTTGCAGTCCGGGGAAATATGTTTTCGTAGCGGAATGTAAAATCCCGGTTTCCGGGGTGCCAGAGACATTCATGGGATGTAGAGTCCCTGCAGGATAAGCAGGCAGGGATGAGCCGATGGCAAAGGGCACCACCTCGACGCCGCATGATGCGGTGTTTAAACAGTTCCTCACTCAGGCCGACACCGCGCGCGATTTTCTGGCGATCCATCTACCGCCTGCGCTGCGTCAGCGCTGCGACCTCGATACCTTACAGCTGGAATCGGCAAGCTTTATCGAGGAGAGCCTGCGGGCCTGGTACTCCGATGTGCTGTGGTCACTCAAAACCGCGTCTGGCGAGGGCTACATTTATGTGGTTATCGAACATCAGAGCTCGCCGGATGCGCAGATGGCCTTCCGCCTGATGCGCTACGCCATCGCCGCGATGCAGCGCCATCTTGATGGCGGTCATACAAAACTGCCGCTGGTGGTGCCGATGCTCTTCTATCACGGAGCGACCACGCCATACCCGTGGTCACTCAACTGGCTGGACTGTTTTGCCGATCCACAGCTGGCGAGTGAGCTTTATATCTCGCCCTTTCCGCTGGTGGATGTCACGGTGATCCCCGACGATGAGATCGTTCGCCACCGGCGCGTGGCATTACTCGAGCTGATACAGAAGCATATTCGCCAGCGCGATTTAATGGGCATTGTTGAGCAACTGACGACGATTTTACTTAGCGGGGACGCTAATGACAGACAGCTAAAAACGCTGTTTAATTATCTGCTGCAGACTGGCAACGCGCGCCGCTTTGGCCGGTTTATCCACGAAGTGGCGCAACGGGTTCCTCAGCACAGGGAGAGATTGATGACTATTGCTGAAAGATTACAGGAAGTGGGCCGCAGAAAAGGCAAGCGTGAAGGACAGCATGCCGAGGCGCTGCGCATTGCCCAGAGGATGCTGGCCGACGGCATTGCCCGCGAGACGGTGGTGAAAATCACCGGCCTGGCCGCCGACGAGATCGCCGCGCTGGCGCATTGATAACGCCGGGGCGGCCTGACGGTCGCCCCGGTTAGCCTCGTTAGGGAATATTCCGGATATACCTAACTTTACCCGCATCGCCAGCCATCTCGACTACCCTTAATATCCTTAACGGCATTTTTGACTGCCTTAGTAGCGATAACAAGGAGACATGCGATATGGCCTATCAGACGGTGAATCCTGCGAACAATCAGCTTATTAAAACGTACCCGGCGCACAGCGATGCGGACGTGGAGGCAGCGCTGCAGCAAGCGGATGCGCTCTACCATTCTGCCTGGGCAAAAGGCGATATTGAACCGCGCTTGGCGGTACTGCATAAGCTGGCTGATCTGATTGATAGCCGGGCGGAGGAGCTGGCAAAAATCGCTAGCCAGGAGATGGGGAAACTCATTAAGCAGAGCCGCGGCGAAGTGAAACTTTGCGCGCAGATCGCCCGCTATTACGCCGATAACGCCAAATCGTTCCTGGCGCCGGTGAAGTATCCCTCCGAACTGGGTGAAGCCTGGGTTGAGCACCATCCCATTGGCGTCTTACTGGCGGTGGAGCCGTGGAACTTCCCCTATTACCAGCTGATGCGCGTCCTGGCGCCAAACCTGGCGGCCGGTAACCCGGTTATCGCCAAACACGCCAGCATTGTGCCGCACTGCGCGGAGACCTTTGCCCATCTGGTGCGTGAGGCCGGCGCTCCGGAGGGGGCGTGGACCAACCTGTTTATCTCCCAGGATCAGGTGGCGAAGATTATCGCCGACGATCGCGTGCAGGGCGCGGCGCTCACCGGGTCGGAGAAAGCCGGCAGCGTGGTGGCGGCGCAGGCGGCGAAGCATATTAAGAAATCAACGCTGGAACTGGGCGGCAATGATGTGTTTGTCGTGCTGGACGATGCCGACCTGGAGCGCGCGGTGAAAATCGGCGTCCAGGCGCGGCTGAACAACGCCGGCCAGGTGTGTACCGCTGCCAAGCGCTTTATCCTGCACGAAAATATCGCGGATGCGTTCCTGACAAAATTTAGCGAGGCGTTTCGCCAGGTGAAAATCGGCGATCCGCTGGATGAAAGCACCACGCTGGGGCCGCTCTCTTCCAAAGATGCGCTGGATACCCTAAGCAAACAGGTGGACGAGGCGGTGAAAAATGGCGCTAAGCTGCATCTGGGCGGCAAAGCGGTGGCTCGAGAAGGCAATTTCTTTGAACCCACCATTTTGACCGGTATCACCCGTGATAATCCGGCGTACTTCGAAGAGTTCTTTGGCCCGGTGGCGCAGATCTACGTGGTGAAAAACGATGAGGAGGCAATCCAGCTGGCCAATGATTCCCACTATGGTCTGGGCGGCGCGGTGTTCAGTCAGGATATCGAACGCGCCAAACGGATGGCCTCCGCCATTGAAACCGGAATGGTTTATATCAACTGGCTCACCGATACCGCGCCGGAGCTGCCGTTTGGCGGCGTGAAGCGTTCCGGTTACGGACGGGAGCTCTCCGATCTCGGCATCAAAGAGTTTGTGAACCAGAAGCTGGTGGTGGTGCGCCGCTAAGCCTATGACCCGGCCATAAAAAAACCTGCCATTCGGCAGGTTTTTTTATGGCTAATGCTCAGCGCACCTTAACTTTATCGCGGGGCGTTAACCATAATCAGAAGGTGACCCCGCCGCCCACATAGGCGCCATCAATCAGGGTGTGGTTCGGGCGACCCTCTTTACCGTCAACGCTCACATGGCGGTAACCCACTTTCAACGTCACTGGACCAATCGGAGACCAGCTCACGCCGCCGTTCGCTTCAACATAGTTTTTCACGCTGTTGTTCAGACCATCCGGCGCGACATACCCTTCGCCAAACACGTGGATGCTGTCGGTCAGGGCCACGTTCACCCCGCCGCCGACCGGAAACGCGACGCCGTTATCGCCTTTTTTCGGCCCGAGGTAGATGGCTTTCGCGCCGGCGTTGAGCATCACCGGGCCCACTTCCAGGTTGTAACCCGCGCCCACGCCGCCGGTCTGGCTACCATCATCGGTATTCTTCAGCCAGTGGCTTTCGGCGTACAGGCCAGAAGAGGATTTACCCATTTCCATATTCAGATTAGTGAAGTTTTTACCCTGTTCAACGGTAAACCCCACCGCCATGGCGGAACCAGAGACCGCGGTCAGGGCTGCAAGAATAAGGATGTTAAGCTTTCTCATGGTTTACTCCTCGTCAATAAAGTTGTCTGAGGGCACCTTAACAAGCGATGTTTACCTCTGCAAATGTGACTTGCGTCGATTTTTTATGCTGGTTTTGTCAGGAAGGTGTTTTGAAAATGTTGTAATGACGTTTGGTTACGGCGAGGTCAATCATCAAATTTAGCCTGTTTAGCCGTGGTTTAATTGGTGGGCTAAACAGAAACTGAACAGAGCAGTCATTAATTATTAAGGGGCCTATTCATTCAGTTTCTTATAATTTCCAAAAATGTTTCTACTGTTACTTATTAAAACGTTGCTTTACATTTTTCGACGCGCTGCCGACGTTTGGTCCCTGTTTTTGACGAGGTCTCAGAGAGAAGGGGGCCTGCGCCTTAGGGCGCAGGCGGGCAGGTTAGCGTCGTAACCCGGCAAACGCCGCGCGAATTTCCTCTTCCGGCAACTGAATGCCGATAAACACCAGCGTGCTGTGCGGCGTTTCATCGCCCCACGGGCGATCCCAGTCGGCGCTGTAGAGGCGCTGCACGCCCTGGAACAGCAGGCGATTTGGCTCGCCGTCGATCCACAGCATGCCTTTATAACGCATCAATTGCTCGGCGAAGGAGAGCAGCAGATTTTCCATTACCCGTGAAACTTCACTGATATCCACCGGATAGTCGAGCTCGACCACAATCGACGAGACGTCATTCTGTTTTTCTGCCACAAAATGAAAGCGCGGTGTGGCGCTGACAACCTTCTCTTCCAGCATAAAACCGCTGGTGTTAAACAACTGGCTTAAATCGATATCGCCGTGAATGACGGTATAAATCGGCGCCCGCGCGTTAATGCGCGCCAGCCGTTCACGCAGCTTTTCGGTGTCGCCGGCGACGTCGGTTTTGGTTAACAGGATCCGGTCCGCGTAGCCGACCTGCGACTGGGCGATGGTGAACTGATCCATCTGCTGGTCGGCATGGACGGCGTCAACCAGGGCGATCACGCCGTCCAGCAGATAGCGCTCGCAGAGCACCTGATGGGAGAAAAAGGTCTGGATAATCGGCCCCGGCTCGGCCATGCCGGTGCATTCAATCACCAGCCGGTCAAACTCGATTTCGCCGCGATCGCGACTGTCGAGGAGATCGAGCAGGGCGTCTTCCAGTTCGTTGGAGCGTGTACAGCAGATACAACCGTTGGTCAGGGTTTTAATCTGCGTGGCGCGGTCGCCGATGAGCTGATCGTCAACGGAGACTTCGCCGAATTCGTTTTCAATTACGGCGATTTTGAAACCGTGCTGCTCATTGAGGATATGGCGCAGGAGGGTGGTTTTTCCTGCGCCGAGAAAACCGGTGAGTAGGGTGACTGCAATCGGTGCCATTATTGCCTCCATTAACAGCAGCGTACGCCGCCTTTGCCGTCGCCGCCGTAGCGGGCCTGCTGGCGTTCGCGGAAGAATTCTTCATAAGTCATGTACGGCTGATCCGGATGGTTGGTTTGCATATGCGTGACGTAGTTGTCGTAATCCGGAATGCCAATCAGCATTTTTGCCGCCTGACCGAGATATTTTTTTGCCTGACCTAAGTTACCAAACATTATAAGTTCCAGATAACGAATAAAGCCGGATGGCGGCTAGCGCCATATCCGGCCTACGTTAATGCGCTTTTGGTAGGCCGGATACGCGTAGCGCTATCCGGCATCAGGGTTAATGATGTGACGAGGTCTTCACACCGCCTTCCGGTACCGGCACATACGGAGTCTCTTTGTCGGTACGCACCTTATTGTTGCGGACATTGAGCCAGGTTTTGATGCCGTAGAAGATGATGCTGTACACCACCACCAGGAACAGAATACTCAGGCCGGCGTTGGTGTAGTTGTTGACCACGATATGGTTCATGTTGGCAATCTGCTGCGCGGTCAGCTCGCCGCCGGCGGCAATCTTCTCTTTATACTGCTGAGCCATAAAGAAGAAGCCTTCCATCTGCGGATTGCTGCTGAACAGCTTCAGACCCAGCGCCCAGGTGGTGCACAGCAGCAGCCACGCTGCCGGGATAACGGTGACCCAGATATATTTGGTGCGCTGCATCTTGACCAGCACCACGGTGCCAAGCACCAGCGCCACGGCGGCCAGCATCTGGTTAGAGATACCGAACAGCGGCCACAGGCTCTTCACGCCGCCCAGCGGGTCGACCACGCCCTGATACAGCAAGTAGCCCCACAGCCCGACGCAGCCGGCGGTACCGATAATCCCGGCGACCAGCGAGTCGGTTTTTTTCAGGAACGGCACGAAGTTACCCAACAGATCCTGCAGCATAAAGCGGCCTGCGCGGGTACCCGCATCCAGCGCGGTGAGGATAAACAGCGCTTCAAACAGGATACCGAAGTGGTACCAGAAGCCCATATCCGCCATCGGGATGATTTTATGGAATACGTGGGCGATACCGACGGCCAGCGTCGGCGCGCCGCCAGCGCGGTTCAGTACCGAAGGTTCGCCGATATCTTTCGCCGTCTGCAGGATCTGCTCAGGTGAAATCACAAAGCCCCAGGAGCTGACGGTCGCCGCCGCGTGGACGGTGACTTCTTTCAACTGCGCTGCGATCATCGCCGCGTTTTCACCGCCCATTTCATGCAGGTTTGGCATCACGATGCCCAGGCCCGCCGGCGGGGTGTTCATCGCGAAGTAGAGACCCGGTTCGATAATCGAGGCCGCAACCAGCGCCATAACTGCAACAAAGGATTCCATCAGCATCGCGCCGTAGCCAATAAAGCGGGCATCGGTTTCGTTGGCCAGCAGCTTCGGCGTGGTGCCGGAGGCGATCAGCGCGTGGAAGCCGGAGACCGCGCCGCAGGCGATGGTGATAAACAGGAACGGGAACAGCGCGCCTTTCCACAGCGGGCCGGTACCATCAATGTACTGGGTCACCGCCGGCATTTTCAGGTCCGGGTTAAGGATAACGATCCCCAGTGCCAGGCCGACGATCACGCCGATTTTCAGGAAGGTGGCCAGATAATCGCGCGGCGCCAGAATCAGCCATACCGGCAGCAGGGCGGAAATAAACGCGTAGCCAATCAGGGTAAAGGTGATGGTGGTGTCTTTAAAGGTCAGCGCCGGGCCCCAGTACGGGTCGTGGGCAATCACGCCGCCGAACCAGATAGAGGCCACCAGCAGCACGATACCGATAACCGACACTTCACCGACGCGGCCTGGGCGCAGGAAGCGCATGTAGATCCCCATAAACAGGGCGATAGGCACCGTCGAGCAGACGGTAAACACGCCCCACGGGCTTTCCGCCAGCGCTTTCACCACGATGAGCGCCAGCACCGCGAGGATGATGATCATAATCAGGAAGCAGCCGAACAGGGCGATAGAGCCCGGAACCGGCCCCATCTCCTGTTTAATCATCTCGCCCAGCGAGGCGCCGTTACGCCGCGAGGAGATAAACAGCACCATGAAGTCCTGTACCGCGCCCGCCAGCACCACGCCGGCCAGCAGCCACAGGGTGCCCGGCAGATAGCCCATCTGCGCGGCCAGTACCGGGCCAACCAGCGGGCCGGCGCCGGCGATCGCGGCAAAGTGGTGGCCAAACAGCACGTAGCGGTTGGTTGGCACATAGTTCAGGCCATCGTTATTAATGACCGCCGGCGTGGAGCGCGTCGGGTCAAGCTTCATCACCTTCTGCGCGATGTACAGGCTGTAATAACGGTAGGCGACGAGGTACACAGAAACCGATGCGACGACGATCCACAGGGCACTGACGTGCTCACCGCGGCGCAGGGCGACGACTGAGAGGCAAAATGCCCCGATGATTCCGAGAATCACCCAGGGTATGTGCTTGAATAGTTTTTTGGTATCCATAGTAAAACCTGGCGTTAATTAGATGAATAATTGGCCGAAGCCGTCTGGTTTTAAGTTAGGGTTGATGGAGGTATTGATTAGCTAGGCTGCCTTCGATCTTGCCAGAACAGCGCGCGCGTAAAGTTGGGTAAATCGGTGAGTGGTTGTATAGGGGGTTAAGCGGTTACTTGCGGGGGTAAGCGGTTAGATATGAGTACGAGAGCGCGTAAATGTGTGATTAAGCTCACAATATTATTCTGCGCATCTCAAAGATATGCTTTCAAACTGAGGATAACGATTTTTATCACCCGCAGATCACTATCTTTATTTCAAGTAGAGGTATTTTGATATTATGCTGACTTTGCCATGTCGTATGGATAGCGTTTAACAAAGGGAATTCGAGTTATGAAATTTGTAAAGATAATGATCATCGCCAGTGCTTTTTACTTAACATATGCTCATGCAAGAGAGATACATCAGGCTGTTGATGAGCCGGCAGCCCCTTATAATTTGCGCTGGGGGATGAGTTACGATGAGGCCAGAAACACGCCTTTATATTCTCTGGAGGTATCAGATATCAATTATGCCGGAAAAGACCCGGATCTGATTATCTCAACGCTGACTCCCCAGGAAGTGGGGGCGTTGAAATATCAGGAGATGAAGCTTTATTTTGATAAGAATAAAGGGCTGAAAAGTGTTTTTGTTAGCGCTGATGTTGATTCCAGTCAGCAGGCCTATAAAGTTGATGATGGCCGGGAAGCACTCGCCTTATATAATGAGGAAGTTAAGGTTCTTGATCGAGAATATGGGCCAGCGACAATCAAAGAAGAGTTCATTGCAGAAAAAGGGAAATTCTATCAAAGTCTTTCCGCCTGCATTGCAAAACAGCAGGAGTGGTATAATAAAAGATTAGATCTGAATAAAATAAAAAATTGTTCAACCTGGCAACGTACTTATAAAAAAGGTCGGGTAACCGTTTTGCTATACATCGAACCGAGACAAGTTTCCAAACATTATATTTATAAATAAATTAAAGGACTTAACGGTGAGAATATATAAGATTTTTTTTAGAAGTATTGCCATGGTCATTATGGTTATGATCCTTTCTGATTGTCGTCAGTCGTATTATATTGCCAGAAATACGGGGCGCAATATAATGACCTTATCCGACCATCAGCGCGCTAAATCGGCGTTAAACGCTAACGATTTAAATGCAGCTCAGGGCTACCTGACGGGAGAAAAATACAATAATCGCTACAGGCCTGTTAGCGGTGAGGAATCCTGGGGAAGTTTACAATATCGGGCGGCGAAAATCGTCGCCAACGCCGCGGCGAACGGTCAAAAAGTGCGTGATGATGCGCTCTATCTCGCTTATATCTCTTTGTTTGAAGCAGAAGAGGGAGTGCCCGAACATCCCGATATTATGTTGGGTTACATGCATAAAGCCATGGCGCTACTGTTAGCGAATCCGCAATTACTCGATAAAATCGATTCTAAAAATGTCAGTACTTTACCCAGCCAGTTTACCCTTGAACGCTATGCTGTATGGCAATATTTATACGATGGCGGCGAGATTGACTGGACCAAAAAAGCGCCTGAAGGTGAAGGTTATACAATTGCTGGTGAAAGCTATCAGACCTGGAATATCAAGTTAAAAAAAGCCATCTGGAATCGGGGAGACGCTTTTTTAACAAATATAGGTAAACAACAATTTATTCATGACGCTATAGATTATTCGCAATTTCCGGTTATTGCCTGTACCGCCAGGCGAAAAGGCTGGCACTTAACATTACCTGCTGACTACCGGGAACAAAATTTCCCCGGCGGTGGACGTTTTGATTGGGCTTCATGTCGCGCTGTTGAATAAGGCTGGCGGGTGAGATGACGCATATTAAGCGCCAGGTTTACGTATCGGGCGATAAGTAAACCTGGGCGCGGATTTTAGACTGCGACTTCCATTTCCATCATCACCGGGTGGAAACGGCGTTTAAAGTAAATCAGGCCGTGCCCTTGCGGGCTCAGGGTAATATTGCGGATCTCCACCAGATACACCAGGTGGGTACCAATGGTTTGCACCTGGCTAATTTCGCCTTCGAGGCTGGCCAGCGAACCCTTCAGCACCGGCTGTCCGAGCGCGCCCTGCTGCCAGCCGCTGAGGGCAAACCGCTCTTCCATCGTCACCCCGGTCATCCCGGCGAAATGACGGGCCATGATTTCCTGTTCGTGGTTCAGCACGTTGATGCACAACTTGCCGTTACCCTGAAACACCGGGTTCATCGCGCTGTTGACGTTGATACAAACCATCACCGATGGCGGCGTATCCGTCACCGAGCATACCGCCGTGGCGGTAATGCCGCAGCGGCCGGCTTCGCCTGCGGTGGTGACAACGTTAACCGCCGCCGACAGGCTGGCCATGGCATCGCGAAAACGCAGGCGTTGTTCATCTAATTGCATTATGACCTCCCGCTGTGAATTACTTCAGCAGCTTATCCAACATGTTGATATCAGCATTATTGTGCAGATGCGGCACCGTCCAGCCGTTCTGGTCGTACTCGGACAGGCAGCGGTCGACCATCGCCATCATCTTGTCCATATTGCCGGAGCTCTGCGCCTGGCGCAGACACTGCAGGCGAATTTCATCCTGGCTACCGGAGTAGTTGATCTCATACAGTTCATGGCGGCCGCCGAATTCGCTGCCGATGGCGTCCCACATCAGTTTGAGGATTTTGATACGTTCAACGTGGTCCATACCGTTGGAGCCGCGCACGTACTTCGCCAGATACTGGTCGATCTGCGGGTTGTTCAGATCGCGGGCGCTGGATGGCAGATAAATCAGGCCGCTGGTGACGTTGCGCTCGATGATGTTCTTGATCTTGGCGTAGGCCATCGGGGCCATCACGCGATAGGTCTGCAGCGCGGCGTGATCCGGCAGCCATGCGCCGTTGACCCACGGCGTCGCTTCCGAGCACATGGAATCGCTTAACGCCCAGAACATGTTGCGCCACGCCACCACTTCGCCAAGGTCGGCCTGCACGCCACGGAATTCGAGGGTGCCGGTACATTCCAGAGAACGCTTCAGCAGGGCAGTGATAAAGTCCAGTTTGACCGCCAGACGCACGCAGGCCTGCAGGGGGTACATGCGGGCAAAACCGCCTTCCATGGTCCAGCGACGGCAGCGGTCAAAGTCGCGATAAATTAGTACGTTCTCCCATGGGATCAGCACCTTATCCATTACCAGAATCGCGTCGTTCTCGTCGAAACGGCTGGAAAGCGGATAGTCGTACGGCGATCCGGTCGCGCCGGCGACCATCTCATAGGAGGCGCGGGAGATAAGCTTGACGCCTTCGGCATCCATCGGCGCGACGAACATCAGCGCGAAGTCCGGGTTCTCGCCCATCACCTGTGCGGAGCCGAAGCCGATCATGTTGTAGTGGGTCAGCGCCGAGTTGGTGGCGACCACTTTCGCGCCGCTGACGATGATCCCGGCATCGGTCTCTTTTTCCAGCTTGATGTAGACATCCTTCACTTCATCAGCCGGCTTGTGGCGGTCGATCGGCGGGTTGACGATCGCGTGGTTGAAGTACAGGCCGGTTTCCTGAATGCGGGTGTACCAGTTGCGGGCGTTCTGCTCGAACTGGCCGTAAAACGCCGGGTTGGCGCCCAGCGCGCAGCCGAAGGCGGCTTTGTAGTCCGGGGTGCGGCCCATCCAGCCGTAGCTTAAGCGCGACCATTCGGCGATGGCGTCGCGCTGCTGGCGCAGATCGTCGGCGCTTTTCGCCACGCGGAAGAATTTATGGGTGTAGCCACCGCTGCCAGTATCGGTGCCCCAGCACAGGGAATCCTGCATCTCCGGTTTATGCAGCGCATCGTACAGCTGAGCGACGGAGGCCGCGGCATTACGGAAGGCCGGATGCGTGGTGACGTCTTTCACGCGCTCGCCGTAGATATAAATTTCGCGGCCATCCTGCAGGCTTTTTAAATACTCTTCGCCAGTTAACGGGCGTTTCGCGTCGGCGCGGAAATCTTCAGGTTTCATAGGGGCCTCTTCAGTATTTATCGGAATAATGATGTTAAATATATGTTTTGTTTTTGTTGTTTAATTGAAGCGGTTATGGCGCTTGTCGTGAAGGGACGTTTGCGACAACGGCGGGTACTTTTCAGGCGGGAGTGAATTTTGTGATCTCTGCAACTTTTACCGGCTGGCGCGGCGCTGACCCGCCCTACGGTCTGTAGCCCAGGCAAGCGCAGCGCCGCCGGGGTATTACGACACCGGTACTTTTTGCGCCCGGTAGCTGCTGGGCGAGCAGCCGACCTGGCGGCTAAAAAAGCGCGCAAAATAGGCGGGGTCTTTAAACCCCAGCTGCCAGGCAATCTCATTGACCGCGCTATCGGAGAACAGCAGCAGGCGCTTCGCCTCGCGCAGCTGACGGTCGAATATCAGCCGCTTCGGCGAACGGTTGGCGAAGCGGCGACAGATGTCGGTCAACCGCGATTCGGTCAGATGCAGCTCCCTGGCGTAATCCGGTACCGTCCAGTGCTGATGGTAGTGGCTGTCGATCATCTGGTTAAAGCGCTGGAATAGCTTCAGCTCGCCGCGCATCCCGCTGGCGGCGTGATCGTCGAGCTTTGCGTTACGCAGCAGCAGGGTAAAGACCGCCTGCGCCAGTAGCGCCAGGGTATGCTCCCGCCCCGGCAACTGGGCGGTAGATTCCCGGCGAATCAGCTGCCAGTAGTGGGCCAGCGCCGCCAGCTCGTCGGGTTTATCCGCCAGCGACAGGCAGATCCCCGGCAGGCCGAAGGTCTCCCGCGTGCCGGGATAAAGTACCTCCAGCAGCGGCAAGATCAGCTCCTCATGGACCGTCAACACATGGCCATCGCTATCGGACTCGGTAATAAAAGCGTGCGGTACCGAGGGCGGCGTTATCACAAACAGCTGCGCCTGCACCGAATAGCGATGGTCATCAAGCTGCAGCTCAATCTGTCCGGTATCAAGGTAGTGCATCTGGAAATAGCGGTCGTGGCGATGCGCCTGCATGTCGCGGCCAAAAAAGGCCGCCATGCGGGAGAACGACTGGTAGTGCACCTCTTCGGTACCCAGACTCTCGTCGTAATCTTTATTGATGTCGATGTTGGCGATGGAATGCTGGCACATACCCGCTCCTTAGTGGCCTTTTTGCGCCGCTAATCCCGGCGCGGTGGCGGCGTCCTCACGCTGGCTCATTGGAATGCGGGTAAGCACCAGCGCACCGACGATCAGTAAACCGGCGACAAACCACAGCCCGGAGCTAAAGCTGCCGGTGGTATCGCGCAAAATGCCGATCAACAGCGGGCTGACGGCAGAGCCGACGTTGCCGATAGCGTTGATCACCGCCAGCGCCACCGCGCGTGACTGCAGGCTGATCACCCGATCCGGGGTGGTCCAGAAAATGGCCATCGCGGTAAAGGATCCCACCGAAGCCATAATAATGCCGATCAGTTGGATCAGGCTGTGGTGCGTTGCCGAAGCCAGCAGCCAACCCGCCGCGGCGAACAGGTAGGGCAGGATGGTATGCATCTTGCGCTCTTTGCGGCGGTCGGATCGGCGGCTCCACCAGATCATGCCGAAAATAGTGCAGAACTGCGGGATCGCCGCCAGCAGGCCAATCATGATGTTGCTGCTGCCGGTGTTGAAGCTCTGCAGGATCTGCGGCGTCCAGATATTAATGGCGCTGAGGGTATTGGTCAGGCAGAAGTAGGCGAGGGTATACATCAGCACCGCTGGCGTCAGTACTTCGCGCAGCGTGGAACGCGGCGAAGCCGGGACGATCGCCGCATGTTCCCGTTCGCGATCGATCATCGCCATCAGCGCCTGTTTCTCTTCGTTATCCAGCCAGTTGGCTTTATCCGGCGTGTCGTTGAGGAAGAACCAGGTGACGACGCCGAGCACCACCGACGGCAGGCCTTCCAGCAGAAATAGCCATTGCCAGCCTTTCAGGTTCCACAGGCCGTCGAGCGCCAGAATATAGCCGGAAAGTATCGAGCCGAGCATCATGGTCACCGGCATGGCGATCATAAACAGGGCGTTGGCGCGGGCGCGATGGTAGGCCGGGAACCACCAGGTCAGATAGACGAGGATCCCCGGCAGAAAACCAGCCTCGGCGATGCCGACCAGCATGCGCAGGATGTACAGCGTATGCGGGCTGGTGGCGAACATGGTGCAGGTCGAGGCGATCCCCCAGACCACCATGATCCCGGCGATCCAGCGGCGCGCGCCAACTTTCGCCAGCATGATATTGCTGGGGATCCCGCACAGCACGTAGGTGACGTAGAACAGCGTCGCCGCCAGGCCGAACATGGTGGAGGTCAGGCCGAGATCTTTACCCATCGTCAGACCGGCAAAGCCGATATTAATTCGATCCAAAAATGAGAAAACAAAGAGAACAAACAGGAAGGTAATCAGGCGGCGGAACAGCTTTTTGATCACTCGGTTTTCTACTTCAACGGCTTTATTATCATTGTGTTGCAGGGTAGAGGTAGTCATGTTGCGCTCCACATTATCCGTTCAATAGACGGATTTATTGTTATCGGTTGTGGTGGTTGCGGTGTGGGTAAACCGGGCCGCCAGCGCTTCTGCGCCGCGGGCCAGCAGGGTGGTATCGACGCCGACGGCGACGAACAGCGCGCCCAGTTCGAGATAGCGTTTCGCCAGCTGTTCATTAGCCATCAGGATCCCCGGCGCTTTACCGGCCTGACGGATTTGCTGGATGGCATCTTCAATGGCGGCCTGCACTTCCGGGTGTTGTGGGTTGCCGCCGTGGCCCATATCGGCGCTGAGATCCGCCGGGCCGATAAACACGCCGTCCACCCCTTCGACATCGAGGATCTGCGGCAGATTTTTCAGCGCTTCGCGAGTCTCAATCTGTACCAGCACGCACATGGCGTCATTGGCCTGGTGGATATAATCCGGGACGCGATTCCAGCGTGAGGCGCGGGCCAGCGCGCTGCCGACGCCGCGAATGCCGGCAGGCGGGTAGCGGGTGGCTCTGACCGCCAGCCGCGCCTCTTCGGCATTCTGCACCATCGGCACCAGCAGGGTTTGCGCGCCGACATCCAGCAGCTGTTTGATCTGCACCGGATCGTTCCACGACGGACGCACCACCGGCTGGCTGGGGTAGGGCGCAATGGCCTGCAGCTGGGTCAGCACCGTTGGTACATTGTTGGGCGCGTGTTCGCCGTCGATCAGCAGCCAGTCGAAGCCCGCGCCGGCCAGCAGTTCGGCGCTGTAGCTGCTGCACAGCCCAAGCCACAGGCCGATTTGCGGACGGCCCGCTTTTAAGGCGTCTTTAAAGGCGTTATTCATGGTGTTTCTCCTAGACAAACCGGCAGCTGATGGCGCCCATGTTGCCGTAGTCGACGTGGAAGGTATCGCCCTTGCGCGCCGGGACCGGGCGGGTGAAGGAGCCGCCGAGGATAATCTGCCCGGCTTCGAGCTGGACATCGTACGGCGCCAGCTTGTTGGCCAGCCAGGCCACGCCGTTGGCCGGATGATTGAGTACGCCCGCGGCGACGCCGGTCTCTTCAATTACGCCGTTGCGATACAGCAGGGCGGAGATCCAGCGCAGGTCGAGCTCGTCCGGTTTAATCGGCCGGCCGCCGAGGATCACCCCGGCGTTGGCGGCGTTGTCGGAGATGGTGTCGAACACTTTGCGCGGACGCTGGGTTTCCGGGTCGATGTTGTGGCAGCGCGCGTCGATAAGCTCCAGCGCCGGGATAACGTAGTCGGTGGCGTTGTAGACATCAAACAGCGTACAGTTCGGGCCGCGCAGCGGTTTGGCCAGCACGAAGGCCAGCTCGACTTCGATACGCGGAACGATAAAGCGGTCGGTGGGAATATCGCTGCCGTCGTGGAAGAACATATCGTCGAGCAGCGCGCCGTAGTCCGGCTCGCTGATCTGCGAACTGGCCTGCATCGCTTTAGAGGTCAGGCCGATCTTGTGGCCTTTGAGCACGCGGCCTTCGGCGATCTTCATCTCGACCCACTCGCGCTGGACGGCGTAGGCGTCCTCAATGGTGATCGACGGATAATCCAGCGAGATCGCGCGGATCTGTTCACGCTGCTTTTCGGCCTGGTTCAGCCGCTGGGCAATCAGGGTACGGGTCTGTTTATCGAGCATAGAGATTCCTGTGGCATTGCATTGCCGGATGGCGCTTCGCTTATCCGGCCTACAAATTCATGGCCGTTGTAGGCCCGGTAAGCGCAGCGCCACCGGGCAATTTGCACATTATTTAAATAACGCGTGCACGTTGTTTTGTTTGTAGTTCAGCGTCGGGTCGAGCTCTTCCATGGCGAACGACAGCGCCAGATAGCGGCTCTCCATTAGCGTCGCGAAGTGGGATTTGATCAGCGCGAACAGCATATCTCCCACGTCCTGACGGCTCTCCAGGCTGCGCCCGGCGCCGATCTTCAGGGTCATATGCACGAAGGCGTAATCCTGCCTGCCGTCGGCCACCTGCCAGGTATCCAGCCAGTGGGCGCGGCTGCGGATCCCGCCGATCGGAAAGATGCCGGTGGCGGCCAGCGCCTCGTTGACTTTGGCGAACAGCCCAGGCAGATCGGCCTGCTCGCGGATGTTGTCGGTACATTCGGCGATAAAATGCGGCATGGGGCCCCCTTACGCCTGCGCTGGCAACGGGAACACGGCGTTAACCTGGCCGGTACCGGAGCTGGCGAATAGCTCGGTGATAAACTCCACCTTGCCGTCGTATTTATCCCAACCCAGCAGGCCGAGCAGCATCACCGTGTCGTGCATGTTGCCTTCGCCGTAGCAGTAGTCGGCATACTCCGGCAGCATGGTGCAGAACTCTTTGAATTTGCCCTCGCGCCATAGCTTCACCACCCGCTCATCCATTTGATGGTCAAATTCGCGGGTGTAGCTGTTCATCCCCTCTTCGGCGCGCTGGTCGTCGATAAAGCGGTGCGACAGCGAACCGCTGGCCAGCACCGCCACGGTGCCGTCGTATTTTTCAATGGCTTTGAGGATCGCTTCGCCCAGCCTGCGGCTGTCGGCAAAGTCGTGAACGGTACAGAAAGCAGAGATAGATACCACCTTGAAGTGCTTATCGCTGTTCATGTAGCGCATCGGCACCAGGGTGCCGTACTCCAGCTTCAGGCTGGGAATATTGTGCGCTTTGGCACGCACCCCGAGCTTCACCGCCTCGTCGGCGATAAGCTGGCCCAGCTCCGGGTTGCCGTCGTAGTCGTAGGTCATGTCGCGAATGAAATGCGGCAGTTCGTTACTGGTGTAGACGCCCTGAAAATGGTCGGCGCAGTTGATGTGGTAGGCGCTGTTGACCAGCCAGTGGGTATCAAACACGATAATGGTATCGACGCCCATTTCACGGCAGCGCTTGCCAATTTCTTTATGCCCGTCGATCGCGCCCTGACGGCAGCCGTGGTTTTTCCCCGGCAGCTCAGACAGATACATCGACGGCACGTGAGTGATTTTTGCTGCTAACGCTAACTTACCCATATCAGACTCCCCATTTCGGGATCGGATGGTCGCCCATCGAGATGCAGACGTTTTTCATTTCGGCGAACACTTCAAAGCTGTACTCGCCGCCTTCGCGGCCGGTGCCGGAGGCCTTCACGCCGCCGAACGGCTGACGCAGGTCGCGCACGTTCTGGGTGTTGACGAACACCATCCCGGCTTCAATTCCGCGCGCCAGACGCAGCACTTTGCTGACGTCCTGGGTCCAGATATACGACGCCAGGCCGTATTCCACATCGTTCGCCAGGCGCAGTCCTTCCGCTTCGTCTTTGAACGGCAGCAGGCAGGCGACCGGGCCAAAAATCTCTTCCTGGGCGACGCGCATGCGGTTGTCGACATCCGCCAGCACCGTCGGGCGCAGGAAGTTGCCGGCTTTCAGATGCGCTGGCAGATCGGACGGTTTATCCGCGCCGCCGGCCAGCAGGGTGGCCCCCTCTTCGATGCCGAGGCGAATGTAGCAGGACACTTTCTCCCAGTGCTGCTGGCTAATCAGCGCGCCGATCTGGGTGTTCGGATCGGTCGGATCGCCTACGCGCAGGCGATTGGCGCGCTCGGCGAAGCGTTTAACGAACTCGGGGTAGATACTCTGCTGAATAAAGATGCGCGAGCCGGCGGTGCAGCGTTCGCCGTTGATCGAGAAGATGGTGAACAGCGCGGCGTCAAGCGCGCGCTCGATATCGGCATCTTCAAAAATCAGTACCGGCGATTTTCCGCCCAGCTCCATGGAGTACTTTTTCAGACCGGCGTTTTTCATGATGTTGCGGCCGGTGGCGGTGCCACCGGTGAAGGAGACGGCGCGCACATCATGATGGCGCACCAGCGCGTCGCCGGCGGTGGCGCCGTAGCCCTGCACCACATTGAGTACGCCAGCCGGGATCCCGGCTTCCAGCGCCAGCTCGCCCAGACGATCGGCGGTCAGCGGCGACAGTTCGGACATTTTCAGCACCGCGGTATTCCCCAGCGCCAGGCACGGCGCCACCTTCCAGGTGGCGGTCATAAACGGCACGTTCCACGGCGACACCAGCGCGCAGACGCCAACCGGCTGCACGAGGGTGTAGTTCAGCATCTTGTCGTCGACCGGATAGGTCTTGCCGTTCATCTGCTGGCACACTTCGGCGAAAAATTCGAAATTGTGTGAGGCGCGCGGGATCAGCACGTTTTTGGTCTGGTGGATCGGCAGGCCGGTATCGGCGGTTTCCATCGCCGCGATCTCCGGGACGTTCTGATCGATAAGATCCCCCAGGCGGCGCATCAGGCGCGCGCGCTCTTTCATCGGCAGGTTAGCCCACTTCGGGAAGGCCTCTTTCGCCGCCGCCACCGCCTGGTTTATTTCGGCTTCACCGCCGGAGGCGACTTCCGCCAGTACCTCGCCGGTGGCCGGGTTGGTGGTATGAAAATAGTCTGCGCCGGCAACGTTTTTACCGTTGATCCAATGGTTAATCTTTTTCATGACAGTGTCTCCTCATACGCTTGCTGGCTGATGATATGGTTGACCAGGCGGCCCACGCCCTCGACTTCAACGATCACCTCGTCGCCCGGTACCACGTCGGATAGCCCTTTCGGCGTGCCGGTGGCGATCATGTCGCCCGGTTGCAGGGTCATAAATTCGCTTAAATAAGCGATGAGAAACGGGATGCTGAAGATCAGATCGGCGGTGGTGCCCTGCTGGCGCAGCTCGCCGTTGACCCAGGTGCGCAGGGCCAGGTTATGCGGATCCGGGATCGCCTCTTTGCTGACGATCCACGGGCCGATCGGCGTCAGGGTGTCGCGGCTTTTCACCCGCAGGTTCGGGCGGTAGTAGTTTTCCAGATAGTCGCGGATCGCGTAGTCATTGCACACGGTATAGCCGGCGACATAATCCATAGCCTCGGCTTCGCTGACGCGGCGAGCGGTTTTCCCAATCACCACCACCAGTTCGGCTTCGTAGTGCATGTATTCGACGTTATCCGGGCGTACCGACTGCTGCTGGTGGCCAGTAAAGGTGTTCGGCGCTTTGATAAACACCAACGGCTCGGTTGGCGGTTTAAATTCCAGCTCGCTGGCGTGATCGGCGTAATTCAGCCCCAGCGCGAACAGCGTGCCGTTGGCGGGCGGCAGCCAGCGGAATTCACCTTCTTTTAATACCGTGCCATCGTCCAGGCGCACCTGGTCGCGTTCATTGACCAGCACGTCGCGTACCTGTCCTTGCCATTCAATGCGTGCCTGTTTCATGCCAGCTCTCCTTCTGCGACAACCGGATTTTCGAGCGCCGGGAAACCGTCGGCGAGAATACGTACCCGGTCGCCGGGGCGCAGCGTGACGCGAGAGTGGGGCGTGCCGATAAGGATCGCGTCGCCGGGATTGAGGGTGGCGAATTCGCTCAAGGCGCTCAGCAGCTGCGCGGCATTACGCTGCAGATCGCCGGTATGCCAGCTATCAGCCTCGCGGCCGTTAATTTCGGTGATGATGGTCAGATCGTCGACGTTGCGTACCGCCGATAGCGTGCCGATGGGGCAGAAGCCATCGCGGCACTTGGCTTTGATCGCCGGGCGATAAAAACTCTCTTCCGGCAGACTCACATCGTTAGCCAGCGCGTAGCCAGCGATATAGTTCGCCGCCTCTTCCGCCGCCACTTTACGCGCGGTTTTGCCGACAATCAGCGCCACCGTTGCGCCGCTTTGTACGGTCTCGCCCTGCGGATACGGGATCGCTTCGCCATCGCCAATTACGGTATTGCGCGGCTTGATAAACCAGACCGCGGTTTTCGGCGGCGTCTTGTAGGGGGCCTGTTGAAACGCCTCACGCCAGGCGTCGAGCTGGCTGCGATGATTGAGCGCAACGGCGAAGATGGTACCTTTCATTCACCACTCCTCTGGGACAGATTTCGGTTCAAAGGGATTTCGTTAATATATTAATGATCATCTTTTATGCTTTGCGCTGAGGTTTAGCAACTGGAAGTGAATGTTTTGTGATCGGATTAACACAATATTTACATAGCAATTACTTATTTGTTGTAAATCAATAATTTGAATATTTTTCAGGAAAAGACTGGTACTTTTCAGGTGCAGAAACCGGTTGTACATGGCAGGATTAACGCTAATTATTAAGTTATTAATAAGTTTTTGGTGAGGCTGTTGAGGGGATACTATGCATGATTCATTAACCATTGCCTTGTTGCAGGCGCGTGAAGCGGCGATGGCCTACTTTCGACCGATCGTCAAACGGCACAATCTCACCGAACAGCAGTGGCGGATCGTGCGAATTCTCGCCGAACGTCCGTCGATGGACTTTCACGATCTGGCCTTTCGCGCCTGTATCCTGCGCCCCAGCCTGACCGGGATTTTGACGCGCATGGAGCGGGATGGGCTGGTGCTGCGCTTAAAGCCAGTTAACGATCAGCGCAAGCTGTACGTCTCGCTGACGCCTGCCGGAACTGCGCTGTACGAAAGCGCCCAGGCGGAGGTGGAAGAGACCTATCGCCTGCTGGAGGCCCAGTTCACCACGGAAAAGCTGCAGCAACTGACCTCCCTGCTGGAGGAGTTTATTGCGCTTGGCGTCCCTGCCGGGCGCGGTGATGAAGAAGAGTAGCGGTTACGGCTCGGCGCTCAGCCTGGCGAGGGCAATAAGCGTTTCCGCGCGGGCGGGGGACAGCGGCTCTCTCGGCTGCGGCAGCGGCCAGCCATACAGCCAGCGGGCGCTGGGTCAGTTTGGCCTGCAGCCAGTCGTCGGCGGCAGCCACGTCGCCGCAGCGCACATCTTCGCAACGGCACAGCAGGCTCTCCGGCGTCGCCGCGTTTTTCAACGACTCCGCCAGCCGGAAGGTGCGGTTGATGGCCGCGGCGAAGCGCTGCCAGCGCTGCAGCAGAGGATCAGTTTCTGCCAGTAAACCACGCCGCCGCCGTCGGCGGTTTCAAACAGCGCGTTGTGCACGGAGGGGCGGGCAATCAGCCGCGCGCCCTTCACCTTCCGGATGGCGGCGATGTCGTTGGGGATTTACTACTGGGGCGCGCGCAGCTGCCTGCCGCAGGCTAACTTTAGCGGAGACGAAGAAGAGTAAAGGAGAACAGTATGGAGTCGGTAACTCTATCGTTACCTGAAGCTTATGACCTGGCGCTGGAGGTACTCAGCGCCAATGGATTTAGCGCCGACCACGCGGCGGCGATTGCCCGCAATGTGACCGCCGGGGAGCGCGACGGCTGCGCTTCCCACGGCCTGTGGCGGCTGTTGGGCATTGTCGATACCCTGCGCAAAGGTAAGGTATCGCCCGATGCCGAGCCGCAGATCCATGACCAGGCGCCGGGGATTGCGCGGGCGGACGCCGGGGGCGCTTTTTCACTGCTGGCCTACGAGCGCGCGCTGCCGCTGCTGCTGGAGAAGGCGCGCCACAATGGCATTGCGGCGCTGGCAATTAATCGCTGCGTTCATTTTTCCGCGCTGTTTGCCGATATTGAGCCGTTGACCGAGGCAGGGCTGGTAGGGCTGGCCTGTACGCCAAGCCACGCCTGGGTCGCCCCGGCGGGCGGCACACGTCCGCTGTTCGGCACCAACCCCATCGCCTTCGGCTGGCCGCGGCAGGATAAGCCGCCGTTTATTGTTGATATGGCGACCAGCGCCGCGGCGCGCGGCGAGATCCAGCTGCATCAGCGCGCCGGCAAAGCGCTACCGGAAGGCTGGGGAATCGACAGTCAGGGACAGCCAACGACCGATGCCGCAGAGGTGCTGAACGGCGCGATGTTGACTTTCGGCGGCCATAAGGGCTCGGCGCTGGCGGCAATGGTTGAGCTGTTGGCCGGGCCGCTTATTGGCGATATGACCAGCGCCGAATCGCTGGCGTGGGATAACGGCGCGGGCGGTCTCCCCTACGGCGGCGAGCTGATTCTGGCGCTGGATCCGCAGCGCTTTCTCGGCGCGCAGGCACCAGAGCAGCTGGAGCGCGCCGAAACGCTGTTCAATGCGATGCAAGATCAGGGCGCGCGGCTGCCGGGCGAGCGGCGTTTTGCCTGCCGCCAGCAGAGTGAACGGCAGGGGGTCATTATCAGTCGTTCATTGCATGATGAGATTTGCGCCTTGCGCCAGGGCGGGTAAGGCGCGAAGCGCCGCTACCCGATACATCCCCCGGCTCGCGCTACGCTTAGCCGGGCTACCGAACGTCGCGGGTTGTGTAGCCCGGGTAAGGCGCGAAGCGCCGCTATCCGGATGCCTGTCAAAACAGCGTGTCGAGCTCGTCCAGCACGTTGTAGTCGTCATCGACCAGCAGCAACGTCTTCCACTTATCAAAGGTCAGACAGGGGTGCGAGGTGCCGAACAGCAGAATATCGCCGACCTGCACATCGCTGCCCGGCGCCAGGCGCAGCATACAATGCTGATCCATGATGCCGGTGCTGACGATCGACTCCGCGCGCAGCGCTAACTGCTGGCCATTACGATAATGGGCGATCGGCTGCGGCAGCCCGGCGTCGAAAGCGCAGTCGCGCTTGCCGAAATTCACTACCGCGCGATCCGCCTCCGGCACCGATTGCACCATCGCCATCAGCTCCAGCGCTGAAGTGAGATCGCCGGCGAGATCGCAGGCAATCGGATCGCGGGCGATCAGCGCTTGTTGGGCGAGATCGTAGATCCCGCGATCGTGGGTGATATAACAGCCAGGGCGGATGACGATACGGCAGCGGCGCGGTTTTGCCGCCGCCAGCCAGATGTTGCACACCACGTCATACCAGACGGTGCCCGCGCCGGTGAGAATAAATTCGCCGTCAACCAGCGGCTCCATGCGGCAGGAAAGCGCCGCGGCCTGCTGTAACAGCGCTTCCACCTGCGGCTGCGGATCGTCGCCGTGCAGCACCCCTTCATACAATTCCAGTCCGCGTAGCCGTAGCCCCGGCAGGTCGCTTACCCGCTGCGCCAGCGCCAGCGCGTCATTGACGCTACGACAGCCGCAGCGCCCGCCAGGCACGCCAAGTTCAATCAGCACATCCAGCGTTTGTCCCTGGTCTGCGAAGAATGTGGAGAGGGCGCGCACGTTGACCTCGCTATCGACGCAGCAGATAAAATCCACCGCCCGATAGTGGGCTTTTAGCTGCGCGACCACCTGCATATTGGCTTTGCCGACCAGCTGATTAACCATCAGGACGCGTTGGATGCCGCTGGCCATTGCCGCGCTAGCCTGCCAGGCGCTGCCCACGCCGATCCCCCACGCCCCCGCTCGCTGCTGCGCCTGAAATATCCATGGCGTCATTGTCGTTTTACCATGCGGCGCCAGCGATACGCCGCGGGCGTCGGCGTAGCGCTGCATCCATGAAATATTATTTTCCAGCGCCGACTTTTTTAGCAGCGCGGCGGGTAGACAGACCTCTTCCGCCAGCAGATTAGCCGGCGCGGACATGAGGGCGGATTTGTGCGGGATGAGCGGTGCTGAATGGTATTTCATAACACTATCCTTTCAGGGTTTATAATCGGTTAGTCGCTGGGTATCATTTATAACTATTTGATAAATATATTTTTAATATAAAAATGTTATTCTTTTTGAATAAAAGTATCACAAAGCGATCTGAGTTTTGCGTAGTTTTCCACTGTTTTTTGCGCTTGTAAATGGTTAACTTATCGGCATGTCGAAAGGGAGTAATTGCTATGAAAGTTGACTGGCTTTTCAAAAACGTCACGGTGATCGACGGGAGCGGCGGGCCGCAATACCGTGCTGATGTGGCGGTGAAGGGCGATCGAATTATGGCTATCGCCCCGGCGCTGGACGTTGCGGCGGAGCAGGTGATTGATGGCCAGGGGCGGGTACTGGCGCCGGGCTTTATTGATGTGCATACCCATGATGATATCAACGTGATCCGCATGCCGGAGTACTTGCCGAAGCTCAGCCAGGGGGTGACGACGGTGATCGTCGGCAACTGCGGGATCAGTGCGGCGACCGCCACCATGCGGGGGGAAGTGCCGGACCCAATGAATCTCCTCGGCGAGCAGCAACACTTTATCTATCCCACCGTGGAGGCTTATGCCCATGCGGTGGAGGCGGCGCGACCGTCGCTGAACGTCGGCACGTTAATCGGTCACACCGCGCTGCGCAATAACCATATGGACGATCTGTTTCGTCCGGCGAACGAGACGGAAATCGCCGGCATGCGCGTACAGCTACGCGATGCGCTGCGCCAGGGAGCATTAGGGCTCAGTACCGGGCTGGCCTACGCCAGCGCCTTCCAGTCGACCACCGAGGAGGTGATGGCGCTGGCGGAAGAGCTGGCGGCCGGGAAGGGCGTCTATACCACCCATTTACGTTCAGAGTTTGAGCCGATTCTCGAGGCGCTGGACGAAGCCTTCCGTATTGGCCGTCACGGCAACGTGCCGGTGGTGGTTTCGCACCACAAGTGCGCCGGGGCAAAAAACTGGGGGCGTACCAAAGAGACGCTGGCGTTTTTCGATGAGATGCGCCAGCAGCAGGATATCGCCTGCGACTGTTATCCCTATTCAGCCAGCTCATCGACGCTGGATATGAAACAGGTGACCGACGAGTTTGATATCGTGATTACCTGGTCCGAAGCGCAGCCGGAGCAGGCGGGGAAAACGCTGCAGCAGATCGCCGATGAGTGGCAGGTGAGCCTGCACGACGCCGCGGCGCGGCTGATGCCGGCGGGCGCTATTTATCACAACATGGATGAGCAGGACGTACGGCGGGTGATGCGCTATCCGGTCACCATGATTGGCTCTGACGGGCTGCCGAACGATCCGATGCCGCATCCGCGCCTGTGGGGCGCCTTCCCGCGGGTGCTCGGCCACTATAGCCGCGACGAGCAGCTATTCCCGCTGACTACCGCGGTACACAAGATGACCGGGCTGTCGGCGGCGCGCTTCCAACTGGCGGATCGCGGGCTGGTGAAAATTGGCTACTTTGCCGACCTGGTGCTGTTTGACCCGCAGACGGTGCGCGATGTCGCCAGTTTCTCCGACCCGAAACGACCGGCGGACGGCATTGAGGCGGTGATGGTCAACGGCGTGATGAGCTACGGCAGTGATAAGAAAATTACCGGACGGGCAGGGCGTTTCCTGCGTCGTCGGATGGACTAAGGAGTTGAGTATGAGTATCAAGCGTTATGGCGTAGAAGGCGGTACCGGTACCGGCGGGCAGCACCTGCCGTTCGCGCGGGCGGTGGAAGCGGGAGGCTGGCTGTACGTTTCCGGCCAGACGCCGATGAAAAATGGCGAAGTCTTGGAAGGCGGGATTGTCGACCAGTCGCGTCTGGCGATTCAGAACTGCGTAGATATCATGACCGAAGCGGGCTACACCCTGGCCGACGTGGTGCATGTTAAAGTGATCCTCACCGATGCACGCTATTTTCAGTCGTTCAATAAGGTATTTCGCGAGTTCTTTGGCGACAACCCGCCTGCCCGCATCTGCTGCGTAGCGGACCTGGTGGTGGATTGTAAAGTCGAAGTGGATGTGACCTGTTTTAACGCTTCTCGCGCATAAAAAGTTAGTAACCAGAAATATAAACAGTCATTTTGAGCGCTGAAATAATTCAGCGCTTCGTAGCCTTTTACCTTTTCAAAATTAACTGGCAGGATGTGAATTATGAATAGTCATGTCTTTTTAGTCGGCTTTATTATTTATGCGTTAGCCATGATTTGGCTTGGCTGGTACGTGTCGCGTCATCAAAAAAGCGGTGAGGATTTTTTACTCGGTGGCCGTTCTTTGCCGCTGTTCCTGACGCTGGGGTCCACCGTGGCGACCATGGTGGGAACCGGTTCAAGCATGGGCGCTGTCGGGTTCGGCTACAGCAATGGATGGGCCGGGATGCTTTACGGCGTGGGCGGCGCCATCGGTATTTTACTGGTGGCCTGGCTGTTTGCGCCGGTGCGAAAGCTGCGCTTTATGACCATGAGCGAAGAGCTTTCTTATTACACAGGGGGCAGCCATTTAATTAAAAATCTCGTCGGGATAATGATATTTATTGCCTCAATTGGCTGGCTGGGGGCACATATTCTTGGCGGGAGTATGTATTTAGCCTGGGCGACAGGAATTAATCTGACGGTGGCAAAAATTATTATTGCCATGGCGTTTGCGATTTACGTCATTATCGGCGGTTATTCTGCTGTTGTGTGGACGGACACCATTCAGGCATTAATTCTGTTTTTCGGTTTTATCCTGATGGCGATTCTGGCGGTGGTTCACGTCGGGGGGTGGGATGCCATCGTTAAGGCGATGGATCCAAAGGCGATGAGCCTGTTTGCGGTCGATAAGTTGGGGACTATTCCGGCGCTATCGCTGGCGATGGTCATCGGCGTCGGCGTGCTGGCAACCCCTTCCTATCGCCAGCGTATTTACTCGGGAAAAGACGTCTCTTCGGTGCGGCGCTCGTTTGTCTATACCGGTGTGCTGTATCTGTTTTTCTCGGTGCTGCCGGCGGTTATCGGCATGGCGGCCTGGACGATGAACCCCAATCTTGAGAACAGTAACTACGCCTTCCTGTTCGCCACCAGCTTCTTACCGGCGATCCTGGGGCTGGTGGTCCTGATTGCCGGACTTTCCGCCACCATGTCTTCGGCCAGCTCCGATGCGATAGCCGCCGTGGCCATCATGATGCGGGATGTCTATACCCTCGTTACCGGAAAAATGCCGCCGGCGCATAAGGCGATAACGCTCTCTCGCTGGATGCTGGCGTTCGTTATCGGCCTGGCGATGATCTTCGCCCTGACCTCGAACGATATCATCAGCTATATCACCAAAATGATCTCCATGCTGATGTCCGGGCTCTTCGTCTGTTCCATTCTCGGCCGCTTCTGGCTGCGCTTTAACTGGCAGGGCGCGCTAACCGCGCTGCTGAGCGGCATGCTGGTGTCTATTGTGGTTCTGGTTAAGGCCGACTGGCTGGCTTACTGGGGCAATCCGTGCATTCCGTCGGTTGTTGGCAGCTTTGTTTCCGCTATTTTTGTTACCGTCATGACGCCAGCCAGCAAAATCAGCCGTCAGCAGGCGCTGGAAATGATTACCCAGGAGCGGGAAGGAGAGGCGATCCCGGCGAAGACGGTAGTGCAGGTCTCAGGAGAAACGCAATGAAGGATTATATTGCCGTCGACTGGGGCTCTACCCAGCTGCGCGGCTGGCTGATTCGCAACGGCCAGTGCGTCGAAACGAAGCAGCTGCCGATGGGTATTACCCGCCTGAACGGACGATCGCCTGCTGATGTATTCGCGGAGCATTTGGCCCCCTGGCGCGGCGCACAGGCGCTGCCGGTGCTGATGGCCGGGATGATCGGCAGCGACGCGGGCTGGCAAGCGGTGCCGTATCTGGACTGTCCGACGGCGATCGACGCGCCTGGGCGGCAGCTATGCGCCGTTGCTGAAGGCGTGTGGATTATACCCGGCCTCAAGATTGAACAGGACGGGGATTTCAACGTGATGCGCGGCGAAGAGACGCAGCTGCTGGGCGCCTGGCAACTGATGCCCGCGGAGTGTTACGTGATGCCGGGTACCCACTGCAAATGGGTACAGGTGGTAGGCGGCGGGGTGCGTCATTTTGCCACGGCGATGACCGGCGAACTGCATCATCTGCTGATGACGCAATCGCTGATCGGCAAAGGGCTGCCTGCCCAGCAGCCGGACGATGCGGCGTTTGAACGGGGGCTGGAAAAAGGTCTGGCGCAGCCGTCGCTGATTAGCGAACTGTTTGTCGCCAGGGCCGCCCGGGTGCTGGGAGGTCTGGCGGCGAGCTCAGTCAGCGATTACCTCTCCGGGCTGTTGATTGGCGCGGAGGTGGCGACCCTGGGGCAGCGTTTCTGTACTTCTGCCGTCACGCTGGTTGGCGAACCGGCGCTGAATGCCCGCTACGGTCGGGCGATGAAGGCGCGCGGAATGATGGTTAACAGCTGCAGTGGCGATGAGGCATTGCTGGCTGGCATGGCGAGGATAATGCATGAACAAGATTAAGCTGGTGGCGATTTTACGCGGCATTCAACCCGCTGAGGCGGCAGATCATATTGAGACGCTAATAAATGCAGGCTTTCGCTATATCGAAATCCCGCTCAATTCGCCGGACTGGCAGCAAAGTATTCCGGCGATGGTGCGTCAGTTTGGCGAGCGGGCGATGATTGGCGCGGGAACGGTGCTGAAGGTTGAACAGGTTGATTTTCTCGCTGAAGCTGGGGCGAAACTTATCGTGACGCCCAATACGGCCCCGGCGGTGATCCGCCGCGCGGTAGATAAGGGGATGCTGGTGTGCGCCGGCTGCGCGACGGCCTCCGAGGCGTTTAGCGCGCTGGATGCCGGGGCGCAATGGCTGAAAATCTTTCCGTCATCAGCATTCGGCGCGGACTATATTCGCGCGCTAAAAGCGGTGTTGCCGCCGGAGGTGCCGGTGCTGGCGGTCGGCGGCGTGACGCCGGAAAGTCTGGCGACCTGGATACAGGCGGGGTGCGCCGGTGCCGGTCTGGGCAGCGATCTTTATCGCGCCGGACAGGCCGTGGAACGTACCCGCGAGCAGGCGGAGAGGTTTATCTCCGCCAGTAAAAGTTAGTCCCCCAGCGGCTGCCGATCGACGCCGCCGCGGTGGCTGTCGAGCGCCAGCTTAATACGGCGTAATTTGCCTTTTGCCTGGGTTTTGTTGGCCATCGCCAGTTCGGTGGCCAGCACATCGACCATCGCCAGCATCGCGTAACGGGAAGTGCTGGGCTTAAAGATATAGTCGTTTTCCCGTACCAGCAGCGGTAGCACCAGATCCGCCTGTTCAGCCAGCGGCGTTCCGGCGGGGGTAATCGCAATAACCTTCGCGCCGTACTGGCTGGCAATCGCCGCGCTCTCGATGATTTCCCGGGTATAGCCGCCCAGAGACAGCACGATCACCACATCCTGCGGCGTCACCGCCGAGCTCATCATGCGTACCAGCAGACCATCGCTCTGGCTGACTACCGGCAGACCGAGGCGAAACAGGCGATACTGAATTTCCTGAGCGCAGATGGTCGAACCGCCGCCCATCCCCAGGGCGAGGATCTGCCGCGCATCGCTCAGCCAGCTCACCGCGCGCTTCAGCGCCTCGATATCCAGCGCCCGCCGGTTGGTCTCCAGTACGCTGATGATTGACTCATAGATCCCCTGGACGCCTTCGAGATCCGGAACATCGAGGATAAACCGCTGGCCGACCGCAAGAGATTGCGCAAGCTTCATCTTCAGCTCGCGGACGTCTTTACAGCCGAGCGCCCGGGCAAAACGGGTGACCGAAGCCTGGCTGGTTTGCGTCAGACGCGCTATCTCGGCGATGGGCAGCTCCGCCGCCGCCGCGACATCATCGAGAATAAACTGCGCAATGCGTTTTTCGGTCGCCGTGAGTTCCACAAAGCGATCGGTTATGCAGGAAATAATATCGATTGACCAGGACATACGGTAACAACGGGTAAGTTTTGAATGGTACTTTGTACCATATTGCGCCGCTGAAATCAGTGCTGAAGTCTACAACGCCAGGCGCATGGCGCAGCGCGACTCGGGCGGCAGGCCGTGCCGGGTCTCCTGTTCCCTTTTTGCCGCCAGCCCGGCGGGCAGGGTCAGCTCATCGAGCATGGCGAATCCCAGACGGGTATAAAACGGCGCATTCCACGGCACCTCGCGGAAGGTGGTGAGGGTTACCGCCGGGTAGCCCATCTGCCGTGCGCTCTCAATAACCCGCTCCAGCAGCATCCGGCCGATGCCCTGTTGCTGCCAGGCCTGGTGGACGGCGACTTCGACGATAAATAACGCATCGTCGAGCGGTTCGGTCAGAATAAAGCCAACGGGTTGCCCGGCGGCTACCGCCAGCAGGCTATGCTCCGTTTCCAGATAATCATGATGGCGCGCAACGCTAATCACCTCGCTGTCCGCCAGCCAGGCGAGAGAAGGGATCTGGCGAAATGCCTGGGCGGCAGAACGTTCAATGGCGGGCAGAAGGGCGATATCGCTCTCCTGAGTCAGGCGTAATACGGCACCGGCAGTTATAGTGTTAGTTTTCATCACCTCAGCATAGCAGCCTTCGGGAGAAAAGTATGGAGCTGACCGCCGTTCCCGCCACGCAGTTCAGCAGCGTGCAGTTAACGGATATTCTCAACGCCTGTTTTGAAGCCTACCTGGTGCCTGTTACCCAGTCGGTAGAGGGATTTGTTCAGCGTTTTAGCGCCGAGGGGATGAGCCTGGTCGATTCCCGCGTCTGGCTGGCCGGAGATGAACCGGCGGCGATCGCGATCGTCGCGCGCCGGGGGAGTGCCGCTCGCCTGGCGGCCTTTGCCCTGCGCCCGGCCTGGCGCGGCAAAGGCCTGGGCCGGAAACTGATGCAGGAGCTGCTGATGCTTTTGCAACAGCAGGGGATCGAGACGGTATTCCTGGAGGTGATCCGCGATAACCATGCGGCCGTCGCGCTGTATCAGTCGCTGGGCTTTACGCGACGCTATGGGCTCTGCGGCTACCTGAGTACAGAACTTCTGGCCCCGGTGCCGGGCGTATTACAGCTTTATCCCACCCTGTCCCTGCTTCGGCGCGCCATTGAGGAGAGTAACAGCCAGCTTCCCTGGCTGCTGGATCCGCTCACCTTCGCCACTCTGCCATGTCAGGTCGTGACGCTGGAACAGCGCGCCTTCGCGGTTCTAACGACGGCGGGCTCGCGCCCTGTACTGTCGTTTTTGTGGGTGGAGCCCGCCGCCCGCCGCCAGGGGCTGGCGCGTGAGCTGCTGATGGCGCTGGCGCAGCAGTTCCCGGGCATTGGTACTTCGGTGACGGTCCCGGAAACTTTTACGCCGCTGTTTGCCGCGGCCGGTTATACGCCGCTCTCGCTGCAGCAGTATGAAATGACGATGGATCTGGCCGACGCGAAGTCGGCTTAGCCAGGAGTGTGCGCTGGACCGCAAAAAAACAGCACGGGCCGTCGATAAGCCTCTCTTTTCCCGCATCATATCCCTTCGTAATGGCGAAGAGGGGGATGCGATGCGTAAAACGGAACTGTTGGCTTTTTTGCAAAATCAGACCGATTTTTTCGATCCGGATAACCTGAGCGAGGTCTTTACCGCCAGCTGGCTGGCCCGGCGTTTCGCGATGCAAAGAAATACCGCCAGCCATTATCTCAATCAGCTGGTCGCTCAGGACGTGCTGGTGAAAATCAACACCCGGCCGGTCTATTTTCTGCATAAAAAAGCCTTTTGCCAGCAGTTCTACCCGCTTTCCCGCAGTGAGTATGCCAGCATGGCGGAGTTACTCGCGGAGAGCGACCGCCAGCCGGAGCAGGCGGACCATTTTTCGTTGCTGACCGGGCATGACGGCAGCCTGCGTAAACCGATTGAGCAGATGAAAACCGCGCTGTTTTATCCTAACGGCGGGCTACCGCTGCTTATTACCGGCGACAGCGGGACCGGCAAAAGCTATATGGCTGAGCTGATGCATGAGTTCGCCATCGCCCAGGAGCTGCTGGCGCCCGATGCCCCCTTTGTGAGCTTTAACTGCGCGCAGTATGCGAGTAATCCGGAGCTGCTGGCCGCCAACCTGTTTGGCTACGTCAAAGGCGCGTTTACCGGTGCGCAGAGCGATAAAGCGGGGGCGTTTGAGGCGGCAAACGGCGGGATGCTGTTTCTCGATGAGGTCCATCGCCTGGATGCTCAGGGGCAGGAGAAGCTGTTCACCTGGCTGGATCGTAAGGAGATCTACCGGGTGGGGGAGACCGCGCAAGGCTTGCCGATTTCGCTGCGGTTGGTGTTTGCCACCACCGAAGATATTCACAGCACTTTTCTCACCACCTTCCTGCGCCGAATTCCGATCCTGGTTAGCTTGCCCGATCTTCAACACCGTAGCCGCGAGGAGAAGGAGGCGCTAACGCTACAGTTTTTCTGGCAGGAGGCGCGCACGCTTGCCGCCCGGCTGCAACTAACGCCGCGACTGTTGCAGGTCCTGACGCAGTATGTTTATCGGGGCAACGTCGGCGAGCTGAAGAATGTGGTGAAATACGCCGTGGCGTCAGCCTGGGCCAGGTCTCCGGGCCGCGAAATGCTGACCGTGAGGCTGCACGATCTGCCGGAGAATGTCATGGCCGCGACGCCAGCGCTCAGCGAAGCGATGGGCCAGCAGGAGCCGCTGCTGATCGAGCCGCAGACCAGCCTGGTCTGGCTGCTGCGTGCGCGCGACCCGGTACAGGGGCTGATCTATGACGTTCAGTGTCGGGTTCTGGCGCAGTATGAAGCGGTGCTGAATAAAAAAACGGTCTGGGAAGAGGCGCAAAGGAGCATGGGGGAAGAGATTGAAACCCTCTTCGATCGGCTGATCTTTGATAATCATGACTCCAGTAGCCCGCAGATGCTGCTGCTGATCGCTCATCAGGTTCGGGAGGAGTATTATCGCCTGGAAAAGCGCTTCAATATCCAGTTTAACGGCAACTGCCTCTACGCGCTGAGCCACTACCTGATCCACCGATCCCGACAGGCGCAGTCCACGATAAACAATGAAAAAGCCCGCCAGCTGGAGGACTTCCTGGTACAGAAGTTTCCGCTGCTGTATCGCTTTTGCGAAGCGATCCTCGGTGCGTTGACGCTGAAGCTGGATATTGAACCCCAGCGTATCGACCTGCTGCTGTTAGTGCTGTGGTTCCACAAGAATGGCGCCATCAGCCAGCAGCAGGTGACCCGGGCGATAATTCTCGCTCACGGTTACGCTACCGCCAGCAGCATCGCCAACGTGGCAAACCGCTTGCTGAAAAGCCAGCTCTTTGAGTCATTCGATATGCCGCTGGACGTGACGCCGGAGGCTATCGCTAACCAGGTGATGGCCTACATAGAGAGCCATGCTCTGGCATCAGGATTGATAATCCTGGTCGACATGGGATCGCTGAACGCCATTCACCGCCATTTTAATCGTCGCCTGAGTACGCCGATGGCGATCATCAACAATGTCTCCACCGGTATGGCGATGTACGTCGGGGAGCGCATTTTGCAGGGCGTTATGCTGGAAGATATCGTCCGCGAGATCGGCGATGACCTTGCGGTTGAGCACCAGCTCTATTACCCGCAAACCGATAAGCCGCGGGCGATTTTAACCACCTGCGCGACCGGTCTGGGCGCGGCGGCGAATCTGTCGGCGCTGTTAAAAGCCAGCATTCCTGAAGCGCTTGGCATTGATATTGTGGCCTGCGATGTGGAGACCCTTGCCGATCCCGCGCGACGGGAGCCGATGCTAAGCCGCTATGAGGTGCTGGCGATCGTCGGCACCCTGGATCCGCATCTTGCCGATCTACCATGGATCTCGCTGGATTCGCTGATCTCTGGCGAAGGGAGTCGTCCGCTGATGCGCATTTTTGGCGAACTGGCGACGGCGGAGCAGGTCAGCGAGATCAACAACCTGATCCTGAAAAACTTTTCGCTGCGCCGGGTGATCGAGTCGGTGACGATCCTCGATACGGCTAAGGTGATCAACCAGGTTGAGCAGTTTTTGCTGCGCTATGAGCATCTGGCCGGGCGCGATGTACCTAACGATCGTAAGGTCGCGCTGTATGTGCATATCAGCTGTCTGATAGAGCGATTAATTCGTCACGCTTCCCCAGCCCAATACACTGGAGGGCAGTGTCCGGATCGCGAGCTGGCTACGCTACGCGAGGCCTTTAGTGTCATAGAGAGCGGGTATAGTGTCAAAATTCCCGTTGTAGAGCTCTGCTACATTCACGATATCCTGACGCGGGAAACGGAATTTATTCAGGAAGATCAAGACTTTTAACACATCTCTTCTTTTTTATCCTTGCGTTAGCCGACGCGCCACTGTTTCTGGCACGTCGGTTGCAATTAAGAAAGCAGTGGAATGCGCTTTCGAGGTAAGGATGAAACGACACTATATTTTTGCCAGCCATGGCAGCTTTGCTAACGGTTTGTTGAACTCCGTGGAACTGATCCTTGGTAAACAACCCGATATACATACCTTGTGTGCCTACGTGGAAGAAGAGGTCGATCTGACGCAGCAGGTGGAAGCGCTAGTGGCGCGTTTCCCGGCGCAGGATGAGTTGATCGTGATTACGGATATTTTTGCCGGTAGCGTGAATAACGAGTTTGTTCGTTTTTTATCTCGCCCACATTTCCATTTATTATCCGGTTTAAATCTGCCGTTAATTATTGACTTGCTGATTTCCGCAGCGGAAGACGATACCGAAAAATTAATTACCGAGGCATTAACAAACGCCAAAGAGAGCATTCAGTACTGCAATCAAACGATTGCCAGCGCGATGACTATGGATAAAGACTTCTGAAATGAGGAAGCATGATGATTACATTATTAAGGGTAGACCATCGATTACTTCACGGCCAGGTGGCCTTTTCCTGGACCCAATATGTCGGCGCCGATTGTATTTTAATCGCCAACGATAGCGTCCCTGGCGATGAGTTGCGGAAAACCACCATTAAGCTTGCCAAACCGCCCTCGGTGAAGCTGGTGATTAAAAATATAAATGATTCTATTGAGGCAATAAAAAGCGGGGTTACCGATAAATATAATTTATTTATTGTTGTGGAGTCGGTTAATGACGCCTGGCGTATTGCCAGCGCCATCGACGAAATAAAAAGCATAAATCTTGGCGGAATAAAGGCTAAAGAGGGCAGTAAAAATATCTCTAAGGCGATTAATTTACTGCCGACAGAAATAGAACAGCTACAACAACTGGTGGGCAAGGGCGTCGAAGTGGAGATTCGCCAGGTCCCGAACGATCGCAAACAGCTTTTTGCGGAATGCGTGTAATTCCGGAGGACAGATTATGGTAGAGGCTCTCTTACTGGATCTGGTGGCGTTTATCGCGCAATCGGAATATGCCTTAGGGACGTCGCTAATTTCACGGCCTATCGTCACCGGGCTGCTGACCGGGCTGGTGCTGGGGGATGTACAGACCGGCGTCATTATGGGCGCGACGCTGGAGCTGGCGTTTATCGGCTCTTTCTCCGTTGGCGCCTCGATCCCGCCCGACGTGGTGACCGGCGGTATTCTCGGCGTGGCGTTCGCCATTACCTCTGGCGCAGGCACAGAAACGGCGTTGCTGCTTGGCCTGCCTATCGCCACGCTGACTTTGATCCTGAAAAACATCTATCTGGGGATGTTCATTCCAATGCTTAGCCAAAAGGCGGACGGGTATGCGGAACGGGCGGATCTCCGCGGCATTGAGCGGATGCATTTGATTGCCGGATTCGGCCTGTCGCTGATGCTTGCCGCGGTGGTCACCGTCTCATTCCTGGTGGGCAGCAACGCGGTGAAATCCCTGCTCGATACGATCCCGGAATTTATCAAACATGGGCTCAGCGTCGCCACCGGCATCATCCCGGCCCTCGGCTTCGCGATGCTCGCCAGGCTGCTGATTAACAAGAAAGTGGCGCCGTATTTTTTCCTCGGTTTTGTGCTGATGGCCTATTTGAAAATCCCGGTGACCGGTATCGCCATTCTCGGCGCTATCGTGGCGGTGGTCATGGTTAACGTCACCGCGTTGAATTCACCTCGTATCACGACAGAACAAGGAGTCAGCGATGACGACGAAGATGATTTCTGAAGAGACCCTGCAGCCGCAGGCGCAGGAAGAAACCCGGATTACGCCGCGCGATTTACGCCGGGTGTTCTGGCGCTCTTTCCAGATGGAGTTCTCGTGGAACTATGAGCGGCAGATGAATCTCGCCTTTGTTTACGCGTTGATCCCGGTGCTGAAGAAGCTCTATCCGCGCAGAGAGGAGCTGGCCGCAGCGCTGAAGCGGCATCTGGTTTTTTTCAATACCACGCCGCATATCGTCACCCTGCTGCTGGGGATCACCACGGCGATGGAAGAGAAAAACAGTCAGCAGAAAAACATGGATGCCACTGCGATTGATAACGTCAAAGCCTCACTGATGGGACCGTTAGCCGGGCTGGGTGACTCTTTCTTCTGGGGGACGCTGCGCCTCATCGCCACCGGGATCGGCACCAGCCTGGCGCTGAAGGGCAACATCCTCGGGCCGATCCTGTTTCTGCTGGTGTTTAACGTGCCGCACATTCTGGTGCGCTGGTGTTTTACCCGCTGGGGCTACGTACTGGGCACCGGGGTCCTGCAGCGGATCCAGAAGAGCGGAATGATGGAGAGCCTGACCTACGGGGCGTCGATTATCGGTCTGATGGTAGTCGGGGCGATGACCGCTTCAATGATCGATATCACCATTCCTCTCTCCTTCGGCGCCGGGGAGGCCAAAACCCAGGTACAGGACATTATCAACGACATTCTGCCCTGCATGCTGCCGTTGGTGAGTTTTGGCATCGTCTACTGGCTACTGGGACGGAAAGTTAAACCGCTCTCAATTATTGGCGGCATGGCGCTGGTGGGCATTCTGGGTTCGTGGATCGGATTGTTTTAACGGGAGTGAGCTATGCGACCAACAATGATGACATATATCAGTGAAGAGCCGGCCTGCCTGGCGCAGATCCTGCGCGACTACCGGCAAAAGCTGGCGCCGATTGAAACCTTCGTCCGCCAGCACCCGGTACGGCGGATATTATTGCTCGCGACCGGATCGTCGCTGAATGCCGCGCTGTGCGCGCGCTATTTCTTTGAGCAACGCTTCGGTGTGCTGCTTGACATTAAAGAGCCGTACAACTTCACCCATTACGACGCGATCGACCCGCATGCCGATCTGGTGGTGGCGATTTCACAGAGCGGAAAAAGCGCGTCGACGCTGGAGGCGATGCGTAAGGTACAGGCTTCCGGCAAGTCGGTTTTCGCCCTGACCTCAGATCCGCAAAGCCCGATAGGAGGCGCCAGCGATGGCGTTCTGGATATTAATACCGGGATCGAGAGCGTAGGGTTTGTGACCCGCGGCTTTAGCGCGACGGTGCTCAACCTGTTGCTGATAGCGCTGATCATTGCTCGTAAGCAGGAGAAAGCCAGCGAGGTCGAGGAGCAGCACTATCTCGCTGAATTGCAGCGGCTGGTAGCGGCGATCCCGGAGGTTATCGTCCGCACCTCGCGCTTTATTGACCGCCATAGCGAAACGCTGCGCAGCGGCGAGCGCTTTGTCGCCACCGGCTACGGCGCGCTGGTTGGCGTGGCGAAGGAGTTCGAAACCAAATTTACCGAGACGGTGCGCGTGCCTTCCAGCGGCTTTGAGCTGGAAGCCTATATGCATGGCCCCTATCTGGAAGCCAATGCCCGCCATGTGATGCTGTTTATTGAAGATACGCCGGACGCGCGAACCCGGGCGCTGCGCGACTATCTGGCGCCGTCCATTGGCCGGGCCTTTACCCTGACGCTGGGTGACGAAGAGGATGCTCAAACGCTGGCGCTAAACTGTCCGTGCGAGCATCACCTGGCGCCTCTGCTGCTGATTGTCCCAGTGCAGATGCTCGCCTGGCATACCGCAGGACTGAAAGGCATCGATCTGGCTAAACGTATTTTCGACGATTTTGACCGCGTCTTAAAAAGTAAAATCTGAATATTCAGGAGAAAACTATGTTGGGTTTTAATCAGGACGAGTACCTGACCAGTGCTCGCGAGATCATCGCTGCGCGTAAACAGGCTGAAACCGTAGCCGACGATATTTATGACAGCGGCTGTAGCGCATTATTTTTTGCTTCGGTAGGTGGTTCCCTGGCGCCGATGATGGCAATTAATGAATTTGCCAAAGAATTAACCAGCGTGCCGGTATATCTTGAACAGGCCGCGGAGTTAATCCATCGCGGACATAAAAAATTAAATAAAGATGCGGTTGTCGTTACGTTATCTAAATCCGGCGATACCAAAGAGTCGGTCGCCATTGCCGAATGGTGCAAGGCACAGGGGATCCGCGTGGTGGCCATTACTCGTCACGCCGACTCGCCATTGGCTGCCGCCGCCAGCTGGCATATTCCGATGTGCCACAAAAATGGCGTGGAATATGAATATATGCTGCTGTACTGGTTATTCTTCCGCGTCATTTTTCGTCACGGCGAGTTTGCTGATTATGCGCGATTTGCCAGCCAGCTCGAGTTACTGCCGGAAAATCTCCTGCAGGCGAAACGCCAGTTCGATCCCCGAGCGGATAGCATTGCCGCGCAATACCATGACTGCGACTATATGATGTGGATTGGCGGCGCGGAAATGTGGGGCGAGGTCTATCTGTTCTCAATGTGTATTCTCGAAGAGATGCAGTGGAAGCGGACGAAGTCGGTGAGCTCCGCTGAATTTTTCCACGGCACCCTGGAGCTGCTGGAAAAAGAGGTTCCGCTGTTTCTGGTGAAAGGCGAGGGGAGATGCCGGGCGCTGGACGAACGCGTCGAGCGTTTTGCCGAAAAAATAACTGACCATCTGGTGGTTATCGACCCGCGCGACTATCCGCTGAACGGCATTGATGACGCGTTCCGCTGGATTATGGCGCCGTGCGTGGTGTCCACCCTGCTGGTGGACCGGCTGGCGGCCCACTTTGAACACCATACCGGCCACGACCTCAATATCCGCCGTTACTACCGGCAGTTTGATTACTAAGCCGTGTTGATGGCGGCCAGCCGGGCTGGCCGCCATGCTATTCTCCGAGGCGCTTCCCAGAAAATTGTCGTCAAACCCAACCGGGTAAAAACCGGTGATAGAGTCCGGCTTACCTTCTCTTTCAGGCAAGCGGATGGCCATGAAAAAACGGATGACCTCGACGCCGCACGATGCGGTCTTTAAGCGATTTCTTCGTCACCCGGAGACAGCGACTGATTTCCTCACCCTCTACCTTCCCGAAGCGATCCGTCAGCGGTGCGATTTCTCTACCCTGAGGCTGCAATCGGCGAGCTTTATCGATGAGGATCTGCGCGCCTGGTATTCAGATGTCCTCTGGTCGGTGCAGACCACCTGCGGCACGGGGTATGTTTACGTGGTGATAGAGCACCAGAGCTCACCGGATAGCCATATGGCCTTTCGCCTGATGCGCTATGCGATTGCCGCAATGCAGCGCCACCTGGATGCCGGGCACAAAACGCTGCCGCTGGTGGTGCCGATGCTTTTTTATCACGGTGCAACCAGTCCGTATCCTTTTTCCCTCAACTGGCTGGATGAATTTGCCGACCCGCAGCTGGCGAAGACGCTGTATGGCTGTCCGTTTCCATTGATCGACGTGACGGTGATGCCGGACGATGACATCGTGCAACATCGGCGAGTCGCCTTGCTGGAGCTGATGCAAAAACATATTCGCCAGCGCGATCTCAGCGACATAACGGAGTCGTTGGCGGCCGTTGTGATGCTGGGATACACTAACCGTCGGCAGTTGAGAATGCTGTTTCACTATATGCTGCAGTACGGTAATACGGCCGAGCCGGGCGTGTTTCTCCGCCGGCTGGCCCGCCGTCTGCCACAGTATGAGGAGACATTGATGTCTATCGCGCAAAAGCTTAAGCAGGAAGGTCGGCAACAAGGCCGACTGGAAGGCCGGGAAGAAGGGCACCTGGAGGGCTTGCAGGAAGGCAGCCGACGCGAGGCGCTGCGCATTGCCGGCAGTATGTTACAGAATGGCCTCGACAAAGAGATGGTACAGAAGATCACCGGACTGTCGGCTGATGAACTACAGCCGCTGTGTGGTTAACGTCCTGCCACGACAACCGCTGCCCGGCACGAAAATCCGCCGGGCAGGATTGCGTTAGCCTTCGCTTTTCACCACTTTAATCTCCACCATGCCGATCCCCAACTGACGCGGGGAGTGGCCGAGGATATTGCCCTCGTTAGTGGTTTGCGGGTCCGGCGGGGTGATGATCAGCGTGTTGCTGCGCGTTGGGTTGTCAAAATGCAGCGTCGTGGTAGTCACGTCATTATCCAGAGTGAGCACTTGCTCACTTTCTCCAACTCGCACCGGAATCGGCTTATTAGCGTTTGGGCCATAAGCTTTGGCGGTGATCACCAGATCAAATTTCTCCGGTAGCGGCTCTTTATATTCAATCTTCACGTCGCTGCCCAACTGAGCATTGGACCACCGCCCCCACGACTCGGGACGCGAAATACCGCTGAACTGTTTAACCTCTTCCGGGGCGCCAGCGACGTTAAACACGAAGCTGTCGGCCTTATAGCGAATATCGTTGTCGACAATTTTCAGCGTATCGACGTTGCCCTTATAGCGCTCCATATCGATAAGGGTGTCCCTGAAGGCGGTCTTGCCGTGCCACTGCGGCTTATCAACGTGCTGGACCTTCTGCTCACCCCCCAGCTGTCCCTGCGAGACGCACCAGTCGGTGGAGAGCGCCAGCTCAGGCGACCACAGCTGGCCCATTTTATAGCAGCGATCGACCCACACGAAATTATCCCGTGGCGCGAAATCGGCCAGCTGGAAGCGCAGCGGCGCAGAGTATTCACTCTCTGGCAGCGGTTCTACGCGCTGGTCAGATACCCGCAGCAGCAGCGGCAGACGGAAATGGCTGCCGGAGAAAGCGATCATATTTTTCTGCGAGTCGATGGTGAAATTCTTCATTTCTTTGGGGAAATTCCACAGGCGGATCACGTCAGGCTTCCATGCCAGGACTTTCTCTTTCATATTCATGAAAATACCGGAGAGCGACTGGCCGGAGAGGCTGCTACGCCCGAGGCCGATATAGTTATCGCCGCCGAGAATATCCAGCACCGTCGCGCCGTTATCCATGGTGTTGCGTTTCACCGCCAGGGTCTCCTGCTGCGGTTTATCGCCGCGCAGGACGAAGAACAGATTGCTGCGATCGTGCTTGTTGAGATAATCCCAGGCGCTGTTCTTCATGGCCAGGTGATCGGAAGAGACCACGATGACCGTGTTTTTGAAATAGGGTGAGGCTTTAATCTTCTCTATCAGCGCGGCGATATGTTCCTGACTGCAGCTAACGGCGCTGAAAGAGAGGTTTTTCTTGCCGTCCACATCATAGCGTTTACGCTCGCAGGTGCGTGAGATAAAACCGTCGGGATGGTGGGTATCCACCGTCAGGGCGAAGAGCGAGAAGCGTTTCCCGGACTGCGACAGCTCTTCGAATTTTTTCCAGGTCTCGTCGAGCACAGTGTCGTCATAGAAGCCCCAGTCGTTGCGGTAGGTAGGATCCGCCACCGTAGTTTTTAGCTCTTCCGCCCCGTACAGATGATCGAAGCCGTGGGATTTAAGAAACACGTCTTTGCCGGCAAAGCGCAGGTTAGCCCCCTGCACAAAGTAATTCTCGTAACCGGAGTTCTTCAGAATATCGCCAAGGCAAATATTCTGTGGAAAGAAGCTGGAGACTGAGGCTGAGGCATTACCTTCGAACGGCGCGAACAGCGGAATGCCGCACTGTGAGGCGACCATGCCGGCGATAGTGTAATCGGTCCCCGGCAGCTGCATGGTATTGCTGAAATCAATGGCCTCAGCTTTAATTCTGCCAAGCTCAGGGGTGAGGTTGGGGAAGGCGTCGTTATCAAAATAGGTGCGCTCGAGACTTTCGCCATAGATATAGACCAGGTTCAGCTGCGGATTGTCGATTTGCTTCGACGGCTCTTTATAGTACGCGGCAAAGTCTGGATCGCCCTCGCGTGACTGGGATTTCACCAGCTCGCTGATCTGATGGAAGGCCGGGCTGGCATCAACGGAGGCCAGCGCCAGCAGTAGCGCCGCCAGGCTGTAACCGACGTGATGAGGATGATGCCGACGGCGGCGCAGCACCCAGCCGAGGGCGCCAAAGACGGCGACCAGTGCGACGGCCACGCCGACCCCCGGCAGTATATATTTGCCGATCCCGGCGCCGGTCAGGCTGTTGGTCAGAGTGTAGAGTACCGCGTCGTTGATGCCGTCGCCGGTGAAGTAGTCACTGGCGTAGAGGGTGATATTCAGCACCACGAACAGGCCTAACACCGTGAGCGTGGCGGCAAACCACCAGGTGTTACGACCCGCTTTCCAGGCATACAGCACCACCGAAGCTAAAAATAAGGCGATGGATAACAACTCTGACACAGCTCATCCTCATTAATGCCAGTTATCGGCTGGCAGAACAGATTACTTTTCAAGCCCCACTGTAATTGCAGCGCCATCTTGCTGCAATTCTAGCGTCATGAAAGTGTGCAGTTATTCAGAATTGGTTTAGAAGTTGCCTTTTTTGATCGGCATCGCATCGGGCGAAATGGGAAAACGAAACAGGAAAACTGCAAAAAAAAGCGTTTCAGGCCGCGGCGCCGCCGCGAAGGCAACAAATGCGGCCTTGTCAGTCAGGATCAGGAGAGGAAATTAACACCCTGTTTTAAGACCAGATCGCAGGCTTTGGTTTTTACCTGTTTCGCCAGCGAGCTATTGCCGAGCGTATTCAGGTCCAACTGCTGGCCGTTTTTGCTGTTGAGCAGCCCCTGCAGGCCATCCAGATAGCTGGTGTCCTGTTTTTGTTTTTCCGGCGTGCTAAGCCCCAGTTTATCCAGCACCTGATTTTTGACGTTATCGGCGCTGGTCACGGAGGCCAGCTTCTGTTTCGCGCAATATGACAGGATCCCGGCCGCATTATTCATGCTGCTGGCGGTCAGGGATTGGCTGCTGCCGTTAAGCAGGCTGGTTAGCGAGGAGACGGACATGCCGCCGCTGGCCTGGGCGTTACTGCCGCTGAGCTGGCTGGCAGCGCTGTTAAGGGAATCCTGCCAGGAGGCGGCGTGGGCGCCAGAGAGGGTAAACGCGCTAACGGCAAGCGCGGCAACAACGCTATTTTTAAACGATTTCATAGACGGACTCATAAGCGTGACTGAATAATCGCTTTAGTATAACGCCGTCGTCGCCCGGAAATCTCTTAATACTCCTTGCCTGTAACGCGGTGCCGGTAACTTTCCCAATTGAAGATAACCCACAGGCTGTTGCCGAGCCGCATACGGTCCATCACCCGCTCGCCGAGCAGTTTGTTCATCTCTTCCATATTGCTGTTGGTGAGCATCCCGGTAGGTCGTTTGGAGGATGAGCGCCGGTCAACTATCTGATTGATAATGACCTTTTCATAGCGAGACTCCGTCTGCATACCAATTTCATCGATCACCAGCAGGTCGACTATGCTGAGGTCGTTAAGCAACTGTTCTTCGCTCGTTTCCCGGTTGCCGAAGGTATCTTTCATCGCCGACATAATATCGGCCACGGTGATGATTAAGACCGACTTCCCGCGCAGCAGCAGCTCGTTGCAAATGGCTGCCGCCAGGTGGTTTTTGCCAGTGCCCGGTTTACCGGAGAAGATAAAGCTGGCGATATTGCCATCGAACTCTTCCACGTACTGGCGCGCCCGGGCGAGCGCATTCATCTGCCCCTCGCACTCGACGCGATAGTTATCAAAGGAGCAGTTCTGATGCAGCGGGCGGATCCCCGAGCGGTTGAAGGTGCGCTGCATTTTCATCGCGCGATTCTCTCGCTCCAGCGCTTCGGAACGCAGCCGGCCTTGCTCTTTTTGCCAGGCCAGCAGCTCTTCGCCGGTTTTAAACGCCGGTTCAATATGTGCCGGCATCATTTTCTGCAGGCGTTTCATCAGGTCGCCAACGTTTTTCATGCTCATCCTCGGAAACCTCGCGGAATATGGCTGTCGGGTTCGCTAACGCTGTTCACATCGCGCTTCGGCTGTCCGCCGTTGCTGGCGCGGCTGATTTGCACGCTACGCGCCAGCTTCTGCTGCCACTGCACGTGGTGAAAGACTTTACCTTCCGCCTGCCAGTAAGCGACGAAAGCGGCCAGCTCTTCGGGGGTAACCGGCTGGCTCAGGGCAATGCCCCACAGCGCGGCCAGGCGCTGAAAATCGGCGTCAGGCTGCCATCCGGCGTACATAGCAAATTTGCCCATCGGCACCGCAACCGGCGCCGCGGCGGGCTCCTCGAAAAACTGCGGGTCAAGCGCGATGTCGCTGCCGGGGCGCGCCAGCCTGGCTTCCAGCTCCAGCAGTTGCGCCAGCCGCGCTGGCGTCAGCGCATAGAATGCCGGCGCGTTATTGGCAAAAACGGCAACGGTGCCGTCAGTCGATTTTGCCAGCAGCGCCGCGTGCTGCTGGAGGAACTCTTCCAGGCCGCTAAAATGGGAGGTTAAAATTCGCGAAGACATAACTCTATCTCAACTCTGAACTGCAAAGAGTGGGGTGATCTGCACATAGTAGCACAGAGGCTATCGCGGAAGGAGCGTCGCGGATTAACCGCGACGTCGGGGTTAGACGCGAGGACGCTTACGATACAGCCACAGGCCGGGTATCGACAGGCCAATCGAAAGGGCGCCCACAATCGAAGAGGCCTTTAAAAAATTGCTCAGCAGCAAAATCATCATCTCTTCCGAATAACCAAAATGACTGATTTTTACCGCGGAAATCATCGCCGTGTAGGCTGAGATGCCAGGAAACATCGGGATCACGGCGGCGACGGTAAAAATCTTCGGATGCGCCAGATACCAGCGCGACCATTGAATGCCAATGCTGCCCACCAGCAGAGCGGCGAGAAAGGTGGCCCATTCAATGTTAAAACCGGCGCTCATCATGATCATACGCGAGCCATGGCCAATCGCCCCCAGCAGCGCGCACCAGCGCAGAGCGCGCTGAGGGACATTAAAGACCATCGCAAACCCGACGGCGGGGATCGCCGCCAGCAGCATGTCTTCCGCCAGCGCAAAAATAAATGAGATTATGCCCATCCGCGCAGCCCCCATACGGTCATGGCCATCACCACGCCAATGCAGGTGGCGAGGGTTAGCAGGCTGGCAATCGCCCAGCGGGCGAGTCCGGTATTGATATGCCCTTTAAACATATCGGCGACGGCATTGATTAATGGAAAACCCGGGACCAGCAGCAGAACGCTGGCGGCCATGGCAATGGTCGGCGTGCTGGCAAACGTCGGGAGGCGCAGCAGCAGCCCGGAGATGGTGGTGGCGACAAAGGCGGTGATGCAGAAGTTGATCTGCGGATGCATGGAGCGATGGGTCAGCACCTGGCGAATGTACATGGCTACCGTGCTTGCGCAGAAGCTGACCAGCGCCCCATCCCAACCGCCGTTATTCAGTTTGCAGAAACAGGCGCAGGAAAGACCCACCATCAGCACCAGCAGCCAGCGCGGATAGCGCAGGGGAACGATCTGCGCAAAACGCTTCTCGACGTCGCGATAGTCCAGCAGCTTATGCTCGGCGAGGATCACAATGTGCTGCACTTCCGTCACCACATGCATATTAATGCCGCGATCGACATTTTTGCGCGTAGAGGTAAGACATTCGCCATTTTTAATGGTGGTCAGGACGATGGCATTCGAAGAGATGGCGCTTTCAACGCTGTCCATCCCCAACGCCAGCCCGAGACGTGTTGACAGTTCCTCCACCAGCGCACTCTCGGCGCCGTGCTGTAACAGAAAAAGACCACACTGGATGCATAAACGTGTGATTGCCCGCTGCTGTGTCCGATCAACCTGCATACTTCCTCTATTGTTCACGACGCCTGGTATCTGCCGATACTTTAACCTGAAGCGCAGTGGCGGCTGAGGGGGGTGGGATCAAATAATGTGCAAAAATTCCTAGTCTGCGGGGCGGCAGAATTTGAAGCATCCCACACTTTTGCCAGTTTGGTGAAAAGTGCAATTTTTGTCGCCATTCATCCCTTCTTTTTCCCCACTGACTTATCAAAAATGCAGAAAAGCACTTTTATTAAACAAAAATTATACAAATAATTAACCCTGCAAGAGTGAGACATCCCTATGAAGACACAGGTCGCGATTATTGGCGCGGGCCCCTCCGGGCTGCTGCTGGGGCAGTTGCTGCACAACGCCGGGATCCATACCGTGATCCTTGAGCGTCAAACGCCGCAGTATGTGCTGGGGCGCATCCGCGCGGGAATTCTGGAAAGCGGCACCGTCGATCTGCTGCGCGAAGCGGGCGTGGCGCAGCGGATGGATGCCGAAGGCCTGGTGCATCATGGGGTGGAGTTTCTGTTTGACGGCCAGCGGGTGCCCGTCGCACTGAGCGAGCTAACCGACGGTAAGAGCGTAATGGTTTATGGCCAGACCGAAGTCACCCGCGATCTGATGGCTGCCCGGGCCGCCAGCGGCGCGCCGATCGTCTATGGCGTGAGCGAGGTGGCTATCCATGACGCCAAAAGCGACCGGCCGACGATCACCTACCTCAGCGAAGGGGAAACCTGCCGTCTGGAGTGCGATTTTATTGCCGGTTGCGACGGTTTCCACGGCGTATCGCGGCAAAGTATTCCAGCTGGCATTTTGCAGACCTACGAGAGCGTGTGGCCGTTTGGCTGGCTAGGCCTGCTGGCGGATACGCCGCCGGTCAATCCGGAGCTTATTTATGCGCACCATCAGCGGGGGTTTGTATTGTGCAGTCAACGCTCACTGACTCGCAGCCGCTATTATCTGCAGGTTCCGCTGAGCGATAAGGTTGAAGCATGGTCGGACGAGCGCTTCTGGCAGGAGCTGAAAAGCCGCTTGCCGGAGGAGCTGGCATCCAGGTTAGTGACTGGTCACTCACTTGAGAAGAGCATTGCCCCCCTGCGTAGCTTCGTCGTGGAGCCGATGCAATATGGGCGGTTGTTCCTGGTGGGGGATGCGGCGCATATCGTTCCGCCAACCGGGGCGAAAGGATTAAATCTGGCGGCATCGGACGTGAACTATCTGTGGCGGATTCTGCGCGAATACTACCATCGTGGCCGCAGCGATCTGCTGGCGGCCTACTCGCAACTGGCGCTGGATCGGGTCTGGAAAGGGGAACGCTTTAGCTGGTTTATGACCCGCCTGCTGCATGATTTTCCGGATCAGAACGCGTTCGACGCTAAAATGCAGGCCGCCGACCGCCGCTACTATCTGGGCTCGCGCGCCGGGCTGACCACCATCGCGGAAAACTACGTGGGCTTGCCCATGGAGCGTGTCGCCTGAATTAAGAGGAGTCATCATGCCGTTCGTTCAAACCGTGCCCGTATTTAAGCTGTATGGCGAAGAGTGCGGCTGGCCGACGCCGGACCTGCTGCACTGTGAGTCGATTTTACAGCGCAGCAGCCTGTATCAGTGGCATATTCGCGTCCATCAGCATGCGGAAATGGTCCAGCTTCTCTATCTGCATCAGGGGCGGGCGGAGATCGAAATTGAAGGCGCCACCGCGGTGATGACGGAGTCCTGCATCCAGGTGGTTCCCGCCCTCTGTATTCACGGGTTTAATTTTTCACCCGGGACGCAAGGGTTTGTGCTCTCTCTGGCGCTGCCGCTGCTGAGCCGGTTTGAAAATCAGTTCGGTCGCCCTCTGGATGTGCTTAGCGTGCCGCAGTGTGTGCCGGTGGGCCGTTCTCGCGGGCGCATGCATACGCTGTTTTCAGCGCTTCGCGAGGAGTACTGCGAAGAGCACGATGCGCGAGAAATGATGCTCTATTCGCTGCTGGGGACGCTGTTGGTCTGGCTGAACCGACAGTGCCATCCCGCGTCCCCCGCGGAAGATAAAGCGGAGCGGAAGCGCAGCATGATGCGTCACTTCGCCCGCCTTATCGAGAGCCACTACCGACAGCATCTCCCGTTGGCGGAGTATGCGAAGCTGATTGGACTGTCGGTTACGCACTTAAATTATTTATGTCGTGAGTTTTATGGCTGTAGCGCTCTTGGAGTATTGCATCAGCGGTTGATGCTTGAAGCGCGACGCAATCTGCAGTACACCCGCATGACGATTACACAACTCTCTGATTATTTGGGGTTTAGCGATGCAGCCTATTTTTCGCGTTTTTTCCGTCGCTATAGCGGTATGTCACCCAAAGCATTTAGAGAAACAATTAAAGATAATGCTTCATAATGTTCAGTACTGAAATTATTTTTGCTAAATAATGTTTTTATCTTTTCTAATTTATTAGCGCAGGAACGTCTGTGTTAATATTAATCGCAAGTATACACGGCAATAATATTTTACACGGTATGACCACGGTTCGGTCGTTACGTATATCGTGTGCGCAGGCCATGAATATGATTTTAATATTCATCCAGGAAATGATATGGCGATAAAGTCACTCGCCGATCGTTTGCAGGCAAGCGAAGGAACTTCGACAGGAAGCGGAGGTGTTATGTTACCAGGACAAGGTAAGTTTGGCGTCGTTATTAGTAAAATTCCCGTCATGCAATCAGGGTTAAAGGTGATCTTCAATGAGAACCTCCCTGATTACGAACTGAGTTTTTGTCGTTCTCATGATGAGCTCACCCTTTTACAACTGCGGCGGGCGGTGCTGGTTGTCGCGGATATCTCCGGCGAGATTGCGCACCCCCGAGCCGTCTGCGAGCGTTATTACTCCCTCATGACCCAGTACCGTGATATTCACTGGGTTTTTATGGTCAGCGACAGCCTCTATCCGTTGGCCGTTGAGCTATTAATTCGTCCTGAAAGCTCGTTGATCTCCGAGAGCGAGCCGGTTAACCGGCTGATTGAGGTGATTTGCGCCGGTAGCCGTGCGGCTGAACAGATTAGCCGTACGCTGTTTGCCGGGGATGAGGACAGCGATTTCGCAAGCTACCACTCTGCGGCGATGCTCACTCTTTCAGAGCGTAAAGTTCTGCGCCTTCTGGCGAAGGGGTGGGGAATAAACCAGATCGCCGCGCTGTTGAAAAAGAGTAATAAGACGATCAGCGCGCAGAAAAACAGCGCAATGCGTCGCTTATCGCTACGCAGCAACGCTGAAATGTATGCCTGGATCAACAGCGCGCAGGGAATGCAAGAGCTGAATATCAATTCAGCTTACGGGGAGCAAATGGAATGGAAAAAAATAGTACAACCCGCCATGTCGCCATCGTAGAAAAATGCGTGATGACGGAAATGGCATGGCGCTATATCTTTAGTCGTGAAGATAATCGCCGTTATCATATTCATCTGTTTAAAAATGTCAGTATGCTCAGGGCGGCGGAAATACCGTTTCCCTGGTCAACCATTATTTTTTCTCTTTCGGGAAGTCGTTCTTCACGAGCCGAGAGTCTGCTCTTTGTTCATGAAATGGCGCGGTGCCGGCCGGAAGTCCAAACGATTATTCTGGCTAATAATGAAAGTGAAATGCACCTGATCGGCCATCTTATGCCGGCCTGTTTGCACGGCATACTGAATAAATCCGCGCCGCGACGCGGGCTACAGGAGCGTTTGCTGCAGCTACTGGACAATCATCATCTCAGCGGCAGCGAACAATTTTGCGACAGAGAGGCGTGCAACGATCCGCTAAGCCCGACGGAGCACGCCATCCTTCGGTATATGTCGTGGGGATATTCGCTTTCTGATATTGCGATACAGCTCAACCGGAATATTAAAACGATCCGCGCGCATAAGTTTAACGCCATGACCAAGCTCGGAGTTCGCTCAGACATTGGTTTATTAAACGCGGCGGATATCCTGTTGCATTTACCGCTCAATAGTACGACCAGCGCCGTTAAACAGGTAGCGTAATGCGGCTATAAACACACATCTACCCATGTTGCATCGGTGAGCTGCGCCATGCGTTCTGGTTCAATGCGAACCGCGCTATGGATGGCTCCCGCTGCGGGTAGTACTTCCTGATAATGTCTGAGAGAGACGTCGCAGTAGACTGCCAGCGGATTTTCCAGACCAAACGGGCAAACGCCGCCGACCGGATGACCGGTCCAGGTAACCACTTCATCGCTGCTTAGCATGCGTGCTTTCGCGCCAAAGGTCTCTTTCAGCTTTTTATTATCCAGCCGCGCATCGCCCCTGGCGACGATCAGTACAATCTTATCTTTGATCTTGAGCGACAGCGTTTTGGCAATTTGCCCCGGCTCAACGTTGTGTGCGGCAGCGGCAAGTGCGACGGTGGCGGTACTCTGATTTAACTCAATAATTTCGATATCGGGGGCGTGTTCGGCAAAAAACTGCCGTACAGACTGCAGACTCATTGGATTCTCCTGATTTAAGCCTGGTTAAATCTGTCACAAGCCTGGCGGAGTGTAAATATCAGCGCGGACAATCCAGATTCTTTCTATTTTGTCGATCTCCTTCACAATCGCCGTAACCGGTTACTGTAACCGGTTGCGGTTATCTGCATTGAGATGAATACTGGAACAGTCACTTCTCCTTTTATTTATAACAAAAGAGCCGTGTATGAATCGTTGCCTCATGAGCAGTATAGCCGGTTGCACATCCGCCAGCGGCCTGCTGCGTCAAAAAGCGGTCATCGTAACGGCAGGGTAATCGTTGTTGGGCCAGTATCAATAGCCTGTCAGGAGGGCTACTATGTCTGCTAACCATGCTGCGTTTAATTTGATATTTCGCTTTGTAGAAAATTACATAAGCCCCATAGCAGGGCGGATCTCGTCGCAGCGCCACGTCATGGCTATCCGTGACGGATTTATCTCAGCGATGCCGTTTATGATCGTCGGATCGTTCCTGTTAGTGTTTGCTTATCCACCGTTCTCACCGGATACCACCTGGGGTTTTGCCCGCGCCTGGCTGGATCTGGCGAAAGAGTTTGAGGGGCGTATTCTGACCCCCTTTGATATGACGATGGGGATTATGTCGATCTACATTTGCGCGGCAATCTCCTATAACCTCGGTAAGCATTACGAGAAATCCAATCAGCTCGATCCCTTTATGTGCGCAATGCTGTCGATCATGGCCTTTTTGCTGATTGCCGCGCCGAAGACCAATGGCACGCTGCCGGTGGATAGCCTCGGGGGGACCGGGATCTTTACCGCCATCCTGGTGGCGATCTACTGCGTGGAGATGATGCGTTTCTTGAAAGCGCACAACATTGGGATCCGCTTGCCGGACCAGGTTCCGCCGATGATCAAAAACTCGTTTGATCTGTTGATCCCGGTGCTGGTGGTCGTGCTGACGCTCTATCCGCTGAGCCTGTTTATCCAGCACCATTTTGACATGCTGATCCCGCAGGCCATTATGGCCATTTTCAAGCCGCTGGTTTCGGCAGCCGACTCTCTGCCGGCAATTCTGTTGGCGGTGCTGATCGGCCACCTGCTGTGGTTCGCCGGGATCCACGGTGCGGCGATCGTGTCCGGGATGCTGCAGATGTTCTGGCTGACTAACCTCGGTATGAACCAGCAGGCGCTGGCCCAGGGCGCGCCTCTGCCGCATATCTTTATGGAGGCGTTCTGGACCTTCTTTATCGTGGTCGGAGGTTCCGGGGCGACCATGGGACTGGTGTTCTGTTATCTGCGCAGCCGTTCAGCGCATTTGCGCTCCATTGGTCGTTTGAGCGTGGTGCCAAGCCTGTTCAATATCAACGAGCCGGTGATCTTTGGGACGCCTATCGTCATGAACCCAGTGTTCTTTATTCCGTTCCTGCTGGCGCCGATGGTGAACGCGGTGCTGGCCTGGGCGGCAATGAAGCTGGATCTGATTGGCCGCGTCATCTCCGTCGTACCATGGACGGCGCCAGCGCCAATTGGCGGCGCCTGGGCGCTGGGCTGGGATTTCCGGGCGGCGATTCTGGTCATTGTTCTGGCCTGCGTGTCGGCAATCATCTACTTCCCATTCTTTAAGGTATATGAGAAACAGCTGCTTGCTCAGGAAGCGGAAGAGGCCGAGCGGGCGGAGCAGGAGAGTCAACAGACCGCATAAATAGCAACGGGCGGTAAAGGCCGCCCGTTACTTTTCAGGTAAGTGGTAATTATTTAAGCGTACAGTCGCCGCACTGTTGGACATCCGGCAGGCGATAGCGCTGACAGCAGGTGCGTCGGACTAACTGCCCTTCACGCAGCATCACCGTTCGCCACAGCGGGTTATCCTGGCCATCGGCGAGTTGTTTTTCAAAAAAACAGTGCTGACGTAGCGCGGCAAGCCGCTCATCACCCAGCAGCGCGCGCATTTCCCCAAGATACCAGTTAATCAGATAGCCGGTATTGCTCCAGATAAGTTTGCTATTGATTTCGCCCGTCGCTGCCAGCGCCTCAACAACCGGCTGCAGGGTGCGCGTTACCAGGGCATCCATTCGCGCCTGCGGTGAAAGCCTCTCGATGTCGGCATCGCTATGCACATCAATCCAGAAGCAGGCCGCCCGGCCGCTTTCATGAAATTCGACATGGAAATGTTCTGGCGCCAGGCTGAGGCCTTGCGGTTCATTGAGCAGCGCCAGCATCAGCGGCGGCACCAGCAGGCCGATATACCATTGCGCCCAGAGCGAGAGCAGAGGCTTCTGTTCCCGAGGCAGCGTCGGCTGATGACGATAGATATGATCGGACCAGGTGGCCAGCAGGGAGCGCAAGGCGATGGGTTGCGACCATTCGGCAAGCGTTAACGCGTGCCGTGGGGCGGGTTCGTCAAGTCGCAGGAAATCAAGCAGGTGTGGACGCAGGGTGGCGATTTTTTCCCGAATACTCTCCGCCAGGGCATGCTCAGCCGTCGGCAAAGGAGCCCGCCAGATAAGTTCATCGCTGAGAGGAAGGGAACGCCAGGCCATTCGATTTCCAGATACAAATCTAAATGATAATGATTACTGATATTAGTTGCTTGCAGGCGGCATGGCAAGGCTTTTATCGGCGCCGCGATGTCGCAGCGCGCGCAGGTCAACTGGCAAGAATAATGTTGCGGCCTTTATTTTTTGCCTCATAGAGTGCGCCGTCGGCGCGCGCCAGCGCTTGTTCAATGTTGTCATTAATGAGCGGCGTCAGGCCAATACTGATGGTGACGTTGGTGGCGACGCTTTCATTAAACATATGCGGGATCTTCAGGTCATAGACCCGCTGACGTATACGTTCGGCTGTCTTCCAGGCCGTTTCTTCGCTGCTATTGGTCAGCAGCACCATAAACTCCTCTCCACCAAAGCGGGCGACAATATCGCGTGAGCGTACAGCGTTGCGAATGGCAGCAGAGACGCGAATAAGCGCCTGGTCACCCATCATATGACCATAGTGATCGTTATAGGCCTTGAAGTGATCGATATCGAGGAGCAGCACGTAGTGGTTGTCGCCGTCCAGCGCCAGCAGGGTATCGAGGCGGTTCTGCAGTCCGCGGCGATTATACAAACCGGTCAGGGGATCGAGCATACTGAGATCGTTGAGCGTATTGCGTTCATGCATCAGTTTATCCATTAAACCCTGCGTAAAGGCATCGCTGCGCTTCTGGATAATATTTTGCAGGGTAATACCGGCTATAGGCAGCATAAAGCAGTAAGTCATACGCAACCATTGTTCCCCCTCCGCCATTATCAGGCAGGCAAGGAAAGTTGGTAAAGAGTGGAGGGTAAAGGCAGTGATATTATTGGAAAAAGCGATGGTGCCGATAAACAGAATGCTTAATAGGGCGATCACCAGATAGTTAAAATGCGGCGGTGTCAATAGCATCGCTTTTGTCACTACGTGCCATGCCCATAGCATGCCAAATAACAACGAGATAGTGGGAATATTTATTTTCGATTGCGGCCATTTCCAGTGCCAGAGCAGCAGCAGCCCGCTGCAGACGACGATCAGGGCGCAGGGCAGCGTAAAACGAACTACCGTAAATAGGGGAGTGACCAGCGACAGCGAGGAAGAAATGAAATTAAGCAGTAAAAAAAGCCGTAAGGAATATTGATATTTTTGTGCGTAGTGTGCTCGCCAGGTTTGTGCAGTCATATCGGAAGAATCATTATTAGTCGTTAAATTTCAAAATGATGAAAGCCAAAAATGAAGAGTCTGATAACAATGTGCAAAAAAAGGTTATTTGCAAAATAAGCAAAATATTTAATATATATCGATAATCCGCTTAATTTATCACCTTCATGAATGTATGTCATTACCGCGAACGTAAAGAAAAAGGGGCAGAGCACGTCGCAAATGACAAATGATAAAGATTATCATATGATATTGGTTATCATTATCGTTGTAAGAGGTGAAACCATGCTGCAGCGAGCATTAGGAAGCGGCTGGGGAGTGATGATTCCCGGCGCGCTAATTGTCGCTCTCGGGTATGCCGGAGTGTCGGCTGACGTATGGCGGGTACTGGTCGCGGTGGGCATGCTGATGTCCGCGGCGATGATCTGGCATCGTCAATTGCGCCATTTTATCCTGCTGCCATCGTGTGTCGCGTTGATCGGCGGAATAATGCTGATGATTGTGGATATTAAACTGAGAGGATAATGCCGGGAGAGGGAAGAATATTGGTGCGAGGGGGGGGACTTGAACCCCCACGTCCGTAAGGACACTAACACCTGAAGCTAGCGCGTCTACCAATTCCGCCACCTTCGCACAGTATTCTTTCTTTGGGATATTGCCTCGTTGGTGCGAGGGGGGGGACTTGAACCCCCACGTCCGTAAGGACACTAACACCTGAAGCTAGCGCGTCTACCAATTCCGCCACCTTCGCCCAGTGCGAGCAATATCTTCGTGGATTATGGTGCGAGGGGGGGGACTTGAACCCCCACGTCCGTAAGGACACTAACACCTGAAGCTAGCGCGTCTACCAATTCCGCCACCTTCGCATACCATCGATACTCTGAAAGTATCGTTACCACGGAGGCGCATTCTAGTGGTTTTCGGCGACACGTCAATAGTTAATTATGCAGGTTGTATCGATTGCTGCAAAAATGGGCGGATTTGCCCGCGGGAAGCGCCAGCGGTACCAGGAGCGGGCCGCCGGCGTGAAAAGACGATTATTTTTTCGCCTGACGGGTCATGATGGTGCGATAGACCTTAAAGCGCCCGGTCTGAGCGATCACCTCATGGAAGCCGAACGTTTCATCCAGCACCTGCGGATACGGCAGGAAGGCGTTGGCGACAATGCGCAGCTCGCCGCCGCTGTTCAGATGGCGAACCGCGCCGCGGATCAGCGCCTGGGCGGCTTCGAGACTGGTCTGCAGGCCGTCATGGAATGGCGGGTTGGAGATGATCATGTCGAAGCGACCATTGACCTCGGAGAAGACGTTGCTGGCAAACACATCGCCAGCCAGGCCGTTGGCGGCAAGCGTCGCGCGGCTGGCTTCGACCGCCGGGGCGCTGACGTCGCACAGGGTGAGGCGCACTTTCGGTGAATGGCTGGCCAGCGCGGCGGCCAGCACGCCCGCGCCGCAGCCGACGTCGAGCACTTTCCCTTTGGTATGCGGCTCGAGGGTGGAGAGCAGCAGCTGGCTGCCGACGTCCAGACCGTCGCGGCTGAAGACGCCCGGCAGGGTTTTTATCGTCAGATTATCCAGTGTGTATTCGCCCCAGAATGCGTCGGCGTCGAAGGTCGGCTGCTTTTCCAGACGGCCATGATAGAGGCCACAGCGGCGGGCGCTATCCACTTTGTTTAATGGCGCGTATTCAGCCAGCATCTGCTCCGCGCTGCGGACGCCGCTGCGGTTTTCACCGACGACGAAAATGTCGCTTCCCACCGGCAGCAGAGAGAGCAGGTTCATCAGCTGGAACTGCGCCTCTGGTTTGTTCTTTGGCCAGTAGTAGATCAGGGTGTCGCATTCGGCGACGTCAGCGGCCTCAGCCACTAAGCTAAAACGGACGGTGTCACCCATCTGGCGGTTGAGGACCTGCCAGTGGTGGAACTGTTGGGTGTGGGCGCGGCTGGCCGCGGTATCCAGACGCGCAGGCAGGTCATCCTGCAGGTCACCGGCAAACAGAACGCGGGCGGACTCGAAATCATCACTGTGGCGCAGCAAGACTTCACTTGCCGGGGTAAAAGCGGACATGAAACACTCCTTCATTAAGACTGGCGCCGATTATAGTAGTTTGTTGGCGCAGATACGACGGATTTGCTATATTGCGCGCTTGTTTAACAGGAGTGTTTCGCTATGACATCCCGACGAGACTGGCAATTACAGCAGCTGGGCATTACCCAGTGGTCGCTGCGCCGACCGGGGGCGTTGCAGGGCGAAATCGCTATCTCGCTTCCTGACCATATTCGTCTGGTGATGGTGGCGGAAACCCCGCCGTCGCTGACAGAGCCGCTGATTGGCGACATATTACGCGCGCTGGCCGTGACGCCAGATCAGGTCCTGCAGCTGACCCCGGAGCGGGTGGCGATGCTGCCGCAGGACAGCCGCTGCAACAGCTGGCGGTTGGGCACAGAGGCGTCGCTGCCGCTGGCGGGCGCCCAGGTGTCCACCCCCGCTTTTGATGAACTCCAGACCAGCGCGCCGGCTCGCAGGGCGCTCTGGCAACAAATCTGCGCACATGAACACGATTTATACCCTCAGCACGGCTGATTTAACCAGAGCCTGGCACATCGAAAAACGCGCCCACGCTTTCCCGTGGAGCGAACAGACTCTGGCCAGTAACCAGGGGGAGCGCTATCGCAACTATCAGCTATCGGTAGATGGCGAAATGGCGGCTTTCGCCATTACGCAAGTGGTGCTGGATGAGGCGACGCTGTTCAATATCGCCGTCGATCCCGCGTACCAGCGCCGCGGCCTGGGGCGAGCGCTGCTGGAGCATGTCATTGATGAAGTCGAAAAACTCGGCGTCGTCACGCTGTGGCTGGAGGTGCGAGCATCCAACGTTGCCGCCATCGCGCTGTATGAGAGCGTAGGTTTCAATGAGGCAACCATCCGCCGCAACTACTATCCTACGGCCGACGGACGCGAAGACGCCATTATTATGGCTCTGCCAATCAGTATGTAACACAAGGTGATACGATGAAATGGGACTGGATTTTCTTTGATGCCGATGAAACGCTGTTTACGTTTGATTCTTTCAGCGGCTTGCAGCGGATGTTTCTCGACTACAGCGTGACCTTTACCGCCGAAGATTTTCAGGACTATCAGGCCGTGAACAAGCCGCTATGGGTGGATTACCAAAACGGCGCCATCACCTCGCTGCAGCTGCAGCACCAGCGTTTTGACAGCTGGGCGGAACGTTTGAATGTGCCGCCCGGGGAACTCAACGACGCGTTTATGAATGCGATGGCGGAAATCTGTGCCCCGTTGCCGGGCGCGGTCTCGCTGCTCAACGCGCTGCAGGGCAAGGTCAGAATGGGCATCATCACCAACGGCTTTACCTCGCTGCAGCAGACTCGTCTGGAGCGGACAGGTTTACGCGATCACTTTGATTTGCTGATTATTTCTGAACAGGTGGGTGTCGCCAAGCCGGACGCGCGTATTTTCGATTATGCGCTGGCGCAGGCGGGTAACCCACCGCGCTCGCGGGTGCTGATGGTCGGTGATACCGCCGAGTCGGATATTCGCGGCGGCGTGAACGCCGGACTGGCGACCTGCTGGCTCAATGCGCATCAGCGCGAGCTGCCGGCGGATCTTGAGCCGGACTGGACGGTGACCTCGTTAAGCGAACTGGAGCAGCTCCTGTGTAAACACTGATTGCCTCCCCCCCGTTGATGGGTAAAATAGCCGCAATTTTTCGTATTCCACATGCGTGGCCCATGGCCGCGTTTACTTAGAAGATTAATTATGACGTTGTCTCCTTATCTGCAAGAGGTGGCCAAACGCCGCACTTTTGCCATTATTTCTCACCCGGATGCCGGTAAGACCACTATCACCGAAAAGGTGCTGCTGTTCGGACAGGCGATTCAGACCGCCGGTACAGTAAAAGGTCGTGGTTCCAGCCAGCACGCGAAATCCGACTGGATGGAGATGGAAAAGCAGCGTGGTATCTCGATCACCACCTCGGTAATGCAGTTCCCGTATCATGACTGCCTGGTGAACCTGCTGGATACCCCGGGGCACGAAGACTTCTCCGAAGATACCTACCGTACCCTGACGGCGGTGGACTGCTGCCTGATGGTGATTGACGCGGCAAAAGGCGTCGAAGATCGGACCCGTAAGCTGATGGAAGTCACCCGTCTGCGCGATACGCCGATCCTCACCTTTATGAACAAACTCGACCGTGATATCCGCGATCCGATGGAGCTGCTGGATGAAGTCGAGAACGAGCTGAAAATCGGCTGCGCGCCGATTACCTGGCCTATCGGCTGCGGCAAGCTGTTCAAAGGCGTTTATCATCTCTACAAAGACGAAACCTACCTGTATCAGACCGGTAAAGGCCACACCATCCAGGAAGTGCGTATCGTGAAGGGGCTCAACAACCCGGATCTCGACGCGGCGGTGGGGGAAGACCTGGCGCAGCAGCTGCGTGACGAGCTGGAGCTGGTGCAGGGGGCGTCGAATGAGTTCGACAAAGATCTGTTCCTGGCCGGGGAAATCACCCCGGTCTTCTTCGGAACCGCGTTAGGTAACTTCGGCGTTGACCATATGCTGGATGGCCTGGTGGAGTGGGCCCCGGCGCCGATGCCGCGCAACACCGACACGCGTGAAGTCACCGCCACGGAAGAGAAATTCACCGGCTTCGTGTTTAAAATTCAGGCCAACATGGATCCGAAACACCGCGACCGCGTGGCTTTCATGCGGGTGGTGTCCGGCAAATATGAAAAAGGCATGAAGCTGCGTCAGGTGCGTATCGGCAAGGACGTAGTGATTTCCGACGCGCTGACCTTTATGGCGGGCGATCGCTCGCACGTTGAAGAAGCGTACCCAGGCGATATCATCGGCCTGCATAACCACGGCACCATTCAGATTGGCGATACCTTTACCCAGGGCGAGATGATGAAGTTCACCGGTATTCCGAACTTCGCGCCGGAACTGTTCCGTCGTATTCGCCTGAAGGATCCGCTGAAGCAGAAACAGCTGCTGAAAGGGCTGGTTCAGCTCTCTGAAGAGGGCGCGGTCCAGGTCTTCCGCCCGATCGCTAATAACGATCTAATCGTTGGCGCCGTCGGCGTGCTGCAGTTTGACGTGGTGGTAGCGCGTCTGAAAAGCGAATACAACGTGGAAGCGATTTACGAATCGGTCAACGTGGCCACCGCGCGCTGGGTTGAATCTACTGACGTGAAGAAGTTCGAAGAGTTCAAGCGGAAAAATGAAGTTCAGCTGGCGCTGGATGGCGGCGATAACCTGACCTACATCGCCCCGACAATGGTCAACCTGAACCTGACGCAGGAGCGTTACCCTGACGTGGTGTTCCGCAAAACGCGCGAGCACTAATCCCTGACGAAGCGCGGCGCAGGCCGCGCTTTTTTCTGGTTACGCCCCCGTTCCCTTCCTTCTGGAAAGTTCTTAAAACACCGCTAATTCGTCTGTTTTTTATCCATATCCTCCGCAACCCCTTCGTCTGTCTACTATATTTAATTCGTGTTTTTAAAAATGCTGGCGTAATTCACTGCGATAAGACGCCAGCGCTGGTGAAAAAACGAGGACATAACGATGACCAGACTAAAGAATGCCAATATGTTGCTGGCGCTCTTCTTAGGCTTAGCCGCGTTGAACGCCTCGGCAGAGACGGAAAAAACAACGGTAGACAGTGCGAAGTCGGCTGCCAGCAATGCGGGAGAGGCGGTAGATAATTCGATTAACAAAGTCGGCGATTTTATGGACGACAGTACCATTACCGCACGGGTAAAAGCGGCGCTGATCGACCATAAAGATATTAACTCCGGCGATATTTCGGTGAAAACGGAGAATAAAGTGGTCACCCTCAGCGGCGACGTCACCAGTGCTGAACAGAAAAGTCAGGCACTGAGCGTAGCGAAAGAGGTCAAAGGCGTCTCACACGTTAACGACAAGCTGACGGTCCATCATAAATCATCGAGCGAGACGGCGACGCTGAAAGGCTATGCCGGGGATACCGCCATTACCAGCGAAGTGAAAGCCAAGCTGCTGGCGGATGACATTGTCCCTTCGCGCAATGTGAAAGTCGAAACCAACGCCGGCGCGGTACATCTGACCGGTACGGTGGCTTCCGCGGCGCAGGCGGAGCGTGCCGCAGAGATTGCGAAAGCGGTCTCCGGTGTGAAAAGCGTGCGCAACGATCTTAGCGTTAAGTAAACCGAGTTATTAACAAAAGTGTTGTCTGGCCAAGGTTGCCGAACGAATAGCAGCATCCACTGAGCGATGAGCTATACAGAAAGGGTGCGCAAACCGCTGTTCACCGTCCATTATGGTAAGGAGAAAAGTATGTTTCGATGGGGAATTATTTTTCTGGTCATTGCATTAATTGCTGCGGCTCTGGGCTTTGGTGGTCTGGCGGGTACGGCCGCTGGCGCTGCGAAAATCGTCTTTGTCGTCGGGATTATCCTGTTCCTGGTGAGCCTGTTTACAGGACGCAGACGTCCTTAGGCGGCCCGCGATGCGGGCGATACTGAAGCCTAAGCATTTTTACTGACACGTCATCTTACACAAAGCCAGTCCTGAGGACTGGCTTTCGCGGTTTAAGCGGCGGGCAAATTGCGTTACCTTGTCAGGAGAAGATCAATCGAACAGGAAAGCAGGGTGGGGCAGCGCATTCCCGTCACGCTGGGCAATATCGCCCCGCTGGCGGTTAAACCCTTCCGACCAGGCAAGCTGGCGCTGGTATGCGAAGGTGGAGGACAGCGAGGGATTTTTACTGCCGGGGTGCTGGACGAATTTATGCGCGCCGGATTTAACCCCTTTGACCTGATGCTGGGTACTTCCGCCGGCGCGCAAAACCTCTCCGCCTACATGTGTAATCAGCAAGGCTATGCACGCAAAGTTATCACCCGCTACACCACTTCACGCCAGTTTTTCGATCCGATGCGCTTTGTGCGCGGCGGCAACCTTATCGATCTCGACTGGCTGGTTGAGGCCACTTCGCAGCAAATGCCGCTTGCCATGAACTATGCCGAAGCGCAGTTCGCGTTGGGGAAAGAGCTGTGGCTATGCGCTTGCCGCGGTGACGATTACTCCGCCAGCTATTTTTCGCCGACGCCGCAAACGTGGCTGGATCTGATCCGCGCCTCCAGCGCCATCCCCGGCTTTTATCGCAGCGGCGTGTTGCTCGACGGCGTTAGCTACCTGGACGGCGGCGTCAGCGATGCGATCCCGGTGCAGGAGGCGGCCCGCCGCGGCGCCAAGACCATCGTGGTGATCCGTACCGTCCCTTCGCAGATGTTTTATACCCCGCAGTGGTTCAAGCGGATGGAGCGCTGGCTGGGAGAGAGTAGTCTGCAACCGCTGGTCAATTTGGTGCATCATCACGAAACCACCTACCGCGCCATCCAGCAGTTCATCGAGAAACCGCCGGGTAAGTTGCGGATCTTCGAAATCTATCCGCAGCGGCCGCTGCGCAGCATGGCGCTAGGCAGCCGACTACCGGCGCTGCTGGAGGACTACAAAACCGGGCGCCAGTGCGGCCGTTATTTCCTGGCAACGGTGGGTAAACTACTGGCCGACCAGCCGCCGCTGCTGCGCCACGCGCCGCGTATTGCCCGGCCCGCGCCGGTGGTGGTGCCGCCGGTGCCGGTGGCCAATGAAGCGCCCCAGGCGACCATCATGCCTGCGCCCCAGGCGAATGACCCCAGTTTTGATCATGAGGATCTGGCGTGACGCACCGTTTTATCGATACCCACTGTCACTTTGATTTTCCCCCCTTCGCGGCAGATGAGGTCGCCAGCCTGGCGCGTGCGGCGCAGGCCGGCGTCGGGCGAATTATCGTTCCAGCCATCTCTGCTGAGCGTTTTAGCCGCGTGCTGACGCTGGCAGCTCAGCACGAAGCGCTGTACGCCGCGCTGGGTATGCATCCGATCGTCATCGAAGAGCATACTGATGAGGGACTGGCGCAGCTGGAAGCCTTGATGGCGCAGCGGCCGCCTAAACTGGTGGCGGTGGGAGAGATTGGCCTCGATCTTTATCGCGACGATCCGCAGTTTGATCGTCAGCAGGCGCTGCTGGAAGCGCAGCTGAGGCTGGCGAAGCGTTACGATCTGCCGGTGATCCTCCACTCCAGACGCACCCACGATAAGCTGGCGATGCTGCTGAAAAAACATGCCCTGCCGCGTACCGGAGTCATCCATGGCTTTGCCGGCAGCCTGCAGCAGGCCGAGCGCTTCGTTCAGCTTGGCTATAAGATCGGCGTTGGCGGCACCATTACCTATCCCCGCGCCAGTAAAACCCGTGAAGTGATGGCGCGTCTGCCGCTTTCCGCTCTGCTGCTGGAGACCGATGCGCCGGATATGCCGCTAAATGGCTTTCAGGGACAGCCCAATCGACCGGAACAAGCTGCACGGGTATTTGAGGCGCTGTGTGAACTGCGTCCGGAGTCGCCGGCAGCCATAGAAGAAGGGATCATGCACAATACGCTCGCCTTGTTTTCCCTTCCCCCGGTCTCTGTATGGTGATCGATTTCTCATAATTGTCCATCCATATCATTGATTTGCTTAAAATGTGTGAAGCCAGACGGGCAGGATAGTTTCAGGCCGATATAATCACGCGGTTAGTACTGGACTATCAAAAACACAGGGAATCTGTATGCAAATCCTCATGGGACTTATCGGCATGGTGGCGCTATTGGCCATTGCTGTGCTGCTCTCCAATAACCGAAAAGCCATTAACCTGCGCACCGTGCTCGGCGCCTGGATAATCCAGGTAGGTATCGGCGCGTTAATATTGTATGTACCGGCCGGGCGCGCGGCGCTATTAGCGATGTCGAATGGCGTCGCCAGCGTTATTGCCTACGGCAATGAAGGGATTAGTTTCATCTTCGGCGGGCTGGTCTCCGATAAAATGTTCGAGGTGTTTGGCGGCGGCGGCTTCGTCTTTGCCCTGCGCGTGCTGCCGGTGATCGTCTTCTTCTCGTCGCTGATTGCCGTGCTTTACTACCTGGGCATTATGCAGCTGGTCATTCGCATTCTCGGCGGCGCGCTGCGGGCAGTGCTGAAGACCTCACGTACCGAATCGCTGTCGGCCACGGCGAACATCTTTGTTGGCCAGACCGAAGCGCCGCTGGTGGTGCGTCCTTATATCGCCACCATGACTCGCTCGGAGCTGTTTGCGGTCATGTGCGGCGGCCTGGCCTCGGTGGCGGGCTCGGTACTGGCGGGCTATGCGCAGATGGGCGTTCCGCTGGAGTACCTTATTGCCGCGTCGTTTATGGCGGCGCCGGGAGGCCTGCTGTTTGCCAAAATTATCGTACCGGAAACGGAAAAACCGGACGATAACCCGGCTCATGACAGCCAAAGCGCTGACGCGGATAAACCGGCCAACGTGCTGGATGCCGCCGCCTCCGGCGCCGCGTCTGGTATGCAACTGGCGCTCAACGTCGGCGCGATGCTGCTGGCGTTTATTGCGCTGATCGCCCTGCTGAACGGCATACTCTCCGGCGTCGGCGGCTGGTTTAACCATCCTGAGCTGTCGCTGCAGATGATCCTCGGCTGGATCTTCTCACCCCTGGCGTGGGTGATTGGCGTGCCGTGGCACGAAGCGACGGTGGCGGGGTCGTTTATCGGCCAGAAGCTGATCATTAACGAGTTCGTGGCCTACATGAACTTTGGCGAATATTTAAAGGCGGATGCCGAAGTGGCGGCGGCCGGGCTGCAGGTCATTTCAGATCACACCAAAGCCATTATCTCTTTCGCGCTGTGCGGCTTTGCCAACCTGTCATCGATCGCCATTCTGATTGGCGGACTCGGGGGAATGGCGCCCAACCGGCGGCAGGATATCGCTCAGCTTGGGCTACGTGCGGTAGCGGCGGGGACGCTATCCAACCTGATGAGCGCCACCATCGCCGGGGTTTTTCTCGCCCTGTAAGCCTGTCTCCTGAACCAGCGGCCACCGTGCCGCTGGTGTTGCTGTAAATGTGATAATTTCATCACCACTCTCTTTTTTGAAAAATAGTTTATATTTCAATTTGTAGCGTTTTAATTGCCCGTAAATTGGGCAAAATGTGCGCCACGCTATCGAGTGTAATTGTTATTGTGTGTTAGAATTATCACATCCTCATCGGCGGCGTGGTATCTATTATGCTTAAGAGGGGACTAACGATAATTGCTACGGTATTGAGTGGTAATTTGTGATTTTAATCACGTTACAGTAATGCAAATTCGTAAGTAGTTTTCATTAACTGTGATGAATGTCGAAGTGTAACGACGAGCGAATGTTACAATAGTAACAGACTCGCAAGGTGAACAAACTATTGATCCGGCACGACGCCGGCGGAGTATGAAATGACTGATTTAAAAGCAAGCAGCCTGCGCGCGTTAAAACTGATGGACCTGACCACTCTGAATGACGACGACACCAATGAGAAAGTCATTGCCCTGTGTCATCAGGCGAAAACGCCGGTGGGTAACACCGCGGCGGTCTGCATCTACCCGCGCTTCATCCCGATCGCCCGTAAAACGCTGAATGAGCAGGGGACGCCGGATATTCGCATCGCCACGGTCACCAACTTCCCGCACGGGAATGACGATATCGACATTGCGCTGGCGGAAACCCGCGCGGCGATCGCTTACGGCGCTGACGAAGTGGACGTGGTCTTCCCGTACCGCGCGCTGATCGCCGGCAACGAGCAGGTCGGTTTCGAGCTGGTGAAAGCCTGTAAGGAAGCCTGTGCGGCGGCTAACGTGCTGCTGAAAGTGATCATCGAAACCGGTGAGCTGAAAGAAGAAGCGCTGATCCGTAAAGCGTCTGAAATCTCTATCAAAGCCGGGGCCGATTTCATCAAAACCTCGACCGGTAAAGTGCCGGTAAATGCCACGCCGGAAAGCGCGCGCATCATGATGGAAGTGATCCGCGATATGGGCGTTGAGAAAACCGTTGGCTTCAAACCGGCGGGCGGCGTGCGCAGCGCGGAAGACGCGCAGCAGTTCCTGGCGATCGCTGATGAACTGTTCGGCGCCGACTGGGCCGATTCTCGTCACTATCGTTTTGGCGCATCCAGCCTGCTGGCTAGCCTGTTGAAAGCCCTGGGTCACGGCGACGGCAAGAGCGCCAGCAGCTACTAATCCCTTGATTTGCCGGATGGCGCTGCGCTTATCCGGCCTACGAATTGATGCCTGTAGGCCGGATAAGGCGCTCGCGCCGTCATCCGGCAATTTATTCTCTTTGGGAGGTTACCGTGTTTCTCGCACAAGAAATTATTCGTAAAAAACGTGATGGTCAGGCATTAAGCGATGAAGAGATCCGCTTTTTCATCAACGGCATCCGCGACAATACTATCTCTGAAGGGCAGATCGCCGCGCTGGCGATGACCATCTTCTTCCACGATATGTCTATGCCGGAGCGCGTTTCGCTGACCATGGCGATGCGGGATTCCGGTACCGTTCTGGACTGGAAAAGCCTCAACCTTAACGGTCCGATCGTCGATAAACACTCTACCGGCGGCGTCGGGGATGTCACTTCGCTGATGCTGGGGCCGATGGTGGCCGCCTGCGGTGGTTACGTACCGATGATCTCCGGCCGCGGCCTCGGCCATACCGGCGGTACGCTGGACAAACTGGAAGCGATCCCGGGCTTCGATATCTTCCCGGACGACAACCGCTTCCGCGAGATTATAAAAGATGTTGGCGTGGCAATTATCGGGCAGACCAGCTCCCTTGCCCCGGCCGACAAACGTTTCTATGCCACCCGCGATATTACCGCGACGGTGGACTCCATCCCGCTGATTACCGCCTCGATTCTGGCGAAGAAGCTGGCGGAAGGGCTGGATGCGCTGGTGATGGACGTCAAAGTCGGCAGCGGCGCCTTTATGCCGACTTATGAACTCTCTGCCGCGCTGGCCGAAGCGATCGTGGGTGTCGCCAACGGCGCCGGCGTGCGCACCACCGCGCTGCTGACCGATATGAATCAGGTACTGGCCTCCAGCGCCGGCAACGCCGTTGAAGTTCGCGAAGCGGTGCAGTTCCTGACCGGCGAATATCGCAACCCGCGCCTGTTCGACGTGACAATGGCGCTGTGTGTGGAAATGCTGATCTCCGGCAAGCTGGCGGCGGACGATGCCGAGGCGCGCGCGAAGCTGCAGGCGGTGCTGGATAACGGTAAAGCGGCGGAAGTGTTTGGCCGCATGGTCGCGGCGCAGAAAGGGCCGAGCGACTTTGTCGAGAATTATGCTAATTATCTGCCGACGGCGATGCTGAGCAAAGCAGTCTATGCTGATACCGAAGGTTTTATCAGCGCGATGGATACTCGCGCGCTGGGCATGGCAGTGGTTTCTATGGGCGGCGGCCGCCGTCAGGCATCGGACACCATTGACTATAGCGTTGGCTTTACCGAGATGGCGCGTCTGGGTGACCGCGTCGACGGACAGCGTCCGCTGGCGGTGATCCATGCCAAAGACGAGAACAGCTGGCAGGAGGCCGCGAAAGCGGTCAAAGCGGCCATTAAACTGGACGATAAAGCCCCGGAAATTACACCGACAGTCTATCGCCGTATCACTGAATAGCGATATACTGATCTGATCGCTTTTTTGCAGCGCAAGATGTATGGAGAACAAGATGAAACGTGCATTTATCATGGTGCTGGACTCCTTTGGGATTGGCGCAACGGAAGACGCAGACCGCTTTGGCGACGTCGGCGCCGATACGCTGGGCCACATTGCAGAAGCCTGCGCCAAAGGCGAGGCTGACCACGGCCGCAAAGGCCCGCTGAATTTACCGAACCTGACCCGTCTGGGTCTGGTGAAAGCGCATGAAGGCTCCACCGGTAAAATTGCCGCGGGTATGGATGGCAATGCCGAAGTGATTGGCGCCTATGCCTGGGCGCATGAACTTTCTTCCGGTAAAGATACCCCGTCCGGTCACTGGGAAATCGCCGGCGTGCCGGTGCTGTTTGACTGGGGCTACTTCAGCGACCAGGAAAACAGCTTCCCGCAGGAGCTGCTGGATAAGCTGGTGAAACGCGCCAACCTGCCGGGCTATCTCGGCAACTGCCACTCCTCCGGGACGGTGATCCTCGATCAGCTCGGCGAAGAGCATATGAAAACCGGGAAACCGATCTTCTATACCTCCGCTGACTCGGTGTTCCAGATCGCCTGCCACGAAGAGACCTTTGGCCTCGACAAGCTGTATGAGCTGTGCGAAATCGCGCGTGAAGAGCTGACCGAAGGCGGCTATAACATTGGTCGCGTGATTGCTCGTCCTTTCGTGGGCGACAAAGCCGGTAACTTCCAGCGTACCGGTAACCGTCACGACCTGGCGGTAGAGCCGCCGGCGCCGACCGTGCTGCAGAAGCTGGTCGATGAGAAAAACGGCCACGTGGTGTCCGTGGGTAAAATCGCCGATATCTACGCCAACTGCGGTATCACTAAGAAAGTGAAAGCCACTGGGCTGGACGCGCTGTTCGACGCGACCATCAAAGAGATGAAGGAAGCGGGCGACGAGACTATCGTCTTCACTAACTTCGTCGATTTTGACTCCTCCTGGGGCCACCGTCGTGACGTCGCTGGCTACGCGGCGGGTCTGGAGCTCTTCGACCGCCGTCTGCCGGAGCTGATGGAGCTGGTTGGTGAGGACGACATCCTGATCCTCACCGCCGACCACGGCTGCGACCCGACCTGGACCGGTACTGACCACACCCGCGAGCATATCCCGGTGCTGGTGTACGGCCCGAAAGTGAAACCAGGTTCGCTCGGTCACCGTGAAACCTTCGCGGACATCGGCCAGACTATTGCGAAATACTTTGGTACGTCTGACATGGAATATGGCAAAGCCATGTTCTGAGGTCATTGCCCGGTGGCGCACAGCGATCCGGGCCTACGATTTGTAGGCCGGGTAAGGCGTAGCCGCCACCCGGCAAAAACAACAATGTAAAAGGAACTGAAGATGGCAACTCCTCACATTAACGCAGAAATGGGCGATTTCGCTGACGTCGTTTTGATGCCGGGCGACCCGCTGCGCGCGAAGCACATTGCAGAAACCTTCCTCGAAGACGTGCGTGAAGTGAACAACGTGCGCGGCATGCTGGGCTTCACCGGTACCTATAAAGGCCGCAAAATCTCCGTGATGGGCCACGGGATGGGTATCCCGTCCTGCTCTATCTACACCAAAGAGCTGATCACCGATTTCGGCGTGAAGAAAATCATCCGCGTGGGCTCCTGCGGCGCGGTGCGTGAAGATGTCAAACTGCGTGACGTGGTGATCGGCATGGGCGCGTGCACCGACTCTAAAGTGAACCGTCTGCGTTTCAAAGACCATGATTTTGCGGCGATTGCCGATTTCGGCATGGTGCGTAATGCGGTAGACGCGGCGAAAGCGCTGGGCGTTGACGCGCGCGTCGGCAACATCTTCTCCGCAGACCTGTTCTATACGCCGGACCCGTCCATGTTCGACGTGATGGAAAAATACGGCATTCTGGGCGTGGAAATGGAAGCGGCGGGTATCTACGGCGTGGCGGCGGAGTTCGGCGCGAAAGCGCTGACCATCTGCACCGTCTCCGACCACATCCGTACCCACGAGCAGACCACTGCCGCTGAACGTCAGACGACCTTCAACGACATGATCAAAATCGCGCTGGAATCCGTGCTGCTGGGCGATAAAGAGTAAGAGCTGTTGTGCCGGGTGGCGGCTTCGTCTGACCCGGCCTACGGTTTTCCCGGCCCGCTAAGCGCAGCGGGCTTTTTTTATCAGCGCACTGCGCCGGCAATCCACGCCGACAGTTCTTTCAGTTCCGCTTCCTGCTCCGGGAAATCGCCGACCAGCGCCTCGCACTGCTGCTGTAATACTTCCCCCCGATACTGACAGCCGACTAAGCGTGCCGCCAGGGCCTCCAGCGGCGCCGGGTTCAGGCTATCGGTAAAGGCCTGCGCGCGGGTGATATGCCCTTTTTCGACGTCAAAATGCAGCTCAACGCCGCCCCAGCGAAAGCGCTCGTCCAGAAGATGAGAGAAGGCCGGTGCCTGGCCGAAGTTCCACTCCCAGCTGCTCTGACGGGCGAATGTCTCAGCAAAATTTGGTAGATCCGGCGTGTTGTCGGGGGAGATCACCTCGGCGTCCACCCGTTCGCCGTAATGGCTGAAGAATGCTTCCTGGATCGCCTCGCAAACTTGCTGATTGGTAATGCCCGGCAGCAGCTCAACCAGGTTCGCCACCCGTCCGCGCACCGAGGTAATGCCTTTAGCCTGCAGCTTTTTCTGGTCCGGGTTGAGGTAGTTGGCGAGACGGCTTAAATCGGCGTTGAGCAGCAGGGTGCCGTGATGAAAACCGCGGTCCATGGTTTCACGATAGGCGGAGCCGGAGACTTTGCGGTCGCCGCTGTCGGTTTTGACCACCAGATCGTTGCGCCCGGAGGCTTCGGCGGTTACGCCGAGTGAATTAAGCGCCGTCAGCACAATAGCGGTGGAGACGGTTTTGTCGTACTCCGGTTTGCCTGCCATAAAGGTAAAGCAGGTATTGCCAAGGTCGTGGAACACCGCGCCGCCGCCGCTGCTGCGACGGGCCAGCCGCACATGGTCTTCTTCCATGCGGCGGGTATTACACTCCTTCCACGGGTTCTGCGCGCGGCCGATGACCACGGTATCGGCATTGCGCCACAGGAACAGCACCCGCTGGGTGGCGGGCATCTGGCGGAAAATGCACTCCTCGACCGCCAGGTTGAACCACGGGTCGTAAGAGTCAGAGAGCAGGAGGCGCAATGTGGACATTATAGATTTCCTTTCTTTTCATCGTCTTCATCCTCAACCGGCTTGTTGGCGGTGAGCAGGAAGGGCGATTGCTGCCAGCGGGTGCGTTTGCCCTGCAGCAGCGTGCGGGTCAGCACCACGCCGATAGCCAGGGACAGTAACAGCATCAGGCGTAAGATATTGGTGGTATTATCCACCTGCTTCGCCTCGGTCGCCAGGGTATGAGTATCGAGGGTCAGACGCAGGTAGCCCAGCGGGCCGTTTTTTCCTGGCACCGGTTCGACAATCTGCTGGTTGAAGTAGCCGCCGGCTTTTTTACCATCCAGCGCCAGCCGGTCGCGAACCTCGACGCTTTCGCCAGAGCGCGCCACCAGGTCGCCCTGTTCGTCATATACGCCGGCGTCCAGGACGCGGCTGTTATGGGTTAGCTGGGTCAACAGCTGATTGATGCGCTTCTCGTCAGGCGTCTCGCTGCGCATCAGCGGCGCGAGATTCAGCACCACCTGCTGCGCCAGCGTGCGGGCCAGCTCTTCCAGCTGCGGATTGCGTTGTTTCTGACTGTTCTGACTGAACCACGAAGCGCCCTGCATCAGCGCGACGAGCAGGGCGAGACAGATAAGAACAATGACCGCACGATGCAGCCGGAATTTCAGTTTTGCGCGAACCATATTCCACCTTTGAAAATTTGCAGCTTAATGTTGCCAGAAGCGCTGGTTACAAGGTAGCCTCATGCGTTATTTTCCTCGCCTGAATGAAGAGATGTGGAGCCGTAATGCCTAACAGTTTGACCTGGTGCGACCTGCCTGAAGACGTTTCCCTGTGGCCTGGGTTGCCGCTTTCCCTGAGCGGCGACGAGGTCATGCCGCTGGATTATCACGCCGGGCGCAGCGGCTGGCTGCTGTATGGTCGCGGTCTGGATAAACGTCGGCTGACGGCGTGGCAGCGTGAGCTGGGCGCCGCGTTAGTGATCGTTGCCTCCTGGGTGGTCGAGGATTACCAGGTGATCCGTTTGGCCGGTTCGCTGACTCCCCGTGCGACGCGACTGGCGCATGAGGCGGGGCTGGACGTCGCGCCATTGGGTAAAATTCCCCATTTGCGCACCCCGGGCCTGCTGGTGATGGACATGGACTCCACGGCGATTCAGATCGAATGCATCGATGAGATCGCGAAACTGGCCGGCACCGGCGAGCTGGTCTCGGAAGTGACCGAGCGGGCGATGCGTGGCGAGCTGGACTTCACCGCCAGCCTGCGCCAGCGCGTGGCGACGTTGAAAGACGCCGATGCCAGTATTTTGCTGCAGGTTCGCGACGCGCTGCCGCTGATGCCGGGCCTGGCGCAGCTGGTGCTCAAGCTGGAAACGCTGGGCTGGAAAGTGGCGATCGCCTCCGGCGGTTTCACCTTCTTTGCCGAGTATCTGCGCGACAAACTGCATCTCGACGCGGTATTCGCCAATGAGCTGGAGATCCGCGACGGCAAGCTCACCGGCAACGTGCTCGGCGATATCGTCGATGCGAAATATAAAGCCAATACGTTGCGCAAGCTGGCGGAAAAGTATGAGATCCCAACGGCGCAAACCGTGGCTATCGGCGATGGCGCCAACGACCTGCCGATGATTAAGGCAGCAGGGCTTGGCATCGCCTATCACGCGAAGCCCAAAGTGAATGAACAGGCGGAAGTGACTATCCGCCACGCTGACCTGATGGGGGTATTCTGTATTCTCTCGGGCAGCATGAACCAAAAGTAAGAGGTAAACGTGGCGAAAGCTCCAAAACGCGCATTTGTCTGTAATGAATGTGGTGCGGATTATCCGCGCTGGCAGGGGCAGTGCAGCGCCTGCCATGCCTGGAACACCATCACCGAGATGCGCATCGCCGCGTCGCCGCAGGTGGCGAGAAACGAGCGTCTTTCAGGCTATGCCGGTAACGCCGGCGTGTCGAAGGTGCAGAAGCTGTCAGATATCAGCCTGGAGGCGCTGCCGCGTTTCTCCACCGGCTTTAAAGAATTTGACCGCGTGCTGGGCGGCGGCGTGGTACCGGGCAGCGCGATCCTGATTGGCGGCAACCCCGGCGCGGGCAAATCGACGCTGCTGCTGCAAACCCTCTGCAAACTGGCGGAAGGGATGAAAACCCTGTACGTCACCGGGGAGGAGTCCCTGCAGCAGGTGGCGATGCGCGCCCATCGTCTCGGGTTGCCAACGGCCAACCTGAACATGCTCTCGGAAACCAGCATTGAGCAGATCTGTCAGATCGCCGATGAAGAAAAGCCGCAGCTGATGGTGATCGACTCCATCCAGGTGATGCATATGGCCGACGTGCAGTCGTCGCCGGGCAGCGTCGCCCAGGTACGGGAAACCGCGGCCTATTTGACGCGCTTTGCTAAAACTCGCGGCGTGGCGATTGTGATGGTCGGCCACGTCACCAAAGACGGCTCGCTGGCCGGTCCGAAGGTGCTGGAGCACTGTATCGACTGCTCGGTGCTGCTGGACGGGGATGCCGACTCCCGCTTCCGCACGTTGCGCAGCCATAAAAACCGCTTTGGCGCGGTGAACGAGCTGGGCGTCTTCGCCATGACCGAGCAGGGCCTGCGCGAAGTGAGCAACCCGTCCGCTATCTTCCTCAGCCGGGGAGATGAAATCACCTCCGGTAGCTCGGTGATGGTGGTCTGGGAAGGGACCCGCCCGCTGCTGGTGGAGATCCAGGCGCTGGTCGATCACTCAATGATGTCCAACCCGCGCCGCGTGGCGGTGGGGCTGGAACAGAACCGTCTGGCGATCCTGCTAGCGGTGCTGCACCGTCACGGCGGCCTACAGATGGCCGATCAGGACGTCTTCGTCAATGTGGTCGGCGGGGTGAAGGTCACGGAAACCAGCGCCGACCTGGCGCTGCTGCTGGCGATGGTCTCCAGCCTGCGCGACCGTCCTCTGCCGCAGGATCTGGTGGTCTTTGGCGAAGTGGGGCTGGCCGGGGAAATTCGCCCGGTACCGAGCGGTCAGGAGCGTATCTCCGAAGCAGCGAAGCACGGCTTCCGCCGCGCCATCGTCCCGGCGGCCAATGTGCCGAAAAAAGTGCCGGAAGGCATGCAAATCTTTGGCGTGAAAAAGCTTTCAGACGCGCTAAGCGTTTTTGACGACTTATAATAAGTTAAAAGGAGATTAGCGATGTCGTCATTTGACTATTTAAAAAGCGCCATTAAGCAGAAAGGCTGTACCCTGCAGCAGGTGGCGGAAGCCAGCGGAATGACCAAGGGGTATCTTAGCCAACTGCTGAATGCCAAAATCAAAAGCCCGAGCGCGCAGAAGCTTGAAGCGCTGCATCGTTTCCTCGGGCTGGAGTTTCCCCGCCGACAGAAAAGCGTCGGCGTGGTGTTTGGTAAGTTTTACCCACTGCATACCGGGCATATCTACCTGATACAGCGCGCCTGTAGCCAGGTCGATGAGCTGCATATCATTATGGGCTATGACGACACCCGCGACCGCGAGCTGTTTGAAGAGAGCGCCATGTCGCAACAGCCGACGGTGCCTGACCGCCTGCGCTGGCTGCTGCAAACCTTTAAATATCAGAAGAATATTCGCATCCACGCCTTCAATGAAGAGGGGATGGAGCCCTATCCGCACGGCTGGGACGTCTGGAGCCATGGGATCCGCGCTTTTATGAGCGAAAAAGGGATCGAGCCGAACCGGATCTATACCTCGGAAGAGGCCGATGCGCCGCAGTACCTTGAGCATCTAGGGATCGAGACGGTGCTTATCGATCCTAAGCGGACCTTTATGAATATTAGCGGCGGGCAGATCCGCGAGAACCCGTTCCGCTACTGGGAATATATTCCGACGGAAGTGAAACCGTTCTTTGTGCGGACGGTGGCGATCCTCGGCGGCGAGTCGAGCGGTAAATCGACGCTGGTCAATAAACTCGCCAATATCTTCAATACCACCAGCGCCTGGGAATATGGCCGGGATTATGTTTTTTCGCATCTCGGCGGCGATGAGATGGCGCTCCAGTATTCGGATTACGATAAAATTGCCCTTGGGCATGCGCAGTATATTGATTTTGCGGTGAAATATGCCAACAAGGTGGCGTTCATCGATACCGACTTCGTCAGCACTCAGGCCTTCTGTCTGAAGTACGAGGGACGTGAGCACCCGTTTGTGCAGGCGCTGATTGATGAATACCGCTTCGACCTGGTGATCCTGCTGGAGAACAATACCCCGTGGGTGGCTGATGGACTGCGCAGTCTTGGGAGCTCGGTGGATCGTAAAGAGTTTCAGTCGTTGCTGGTATCGCTGCTGAAAGAGAACGAGATCGAATTCGTCCATGTGAAGGAGTCGGACTACGATGCCCGGTTCCTGCGCTGCGTCGAGCTGGTGAAACAGCTGATGGGCGAGCAGGGGTAGGGGCTCTGCGGGCTGTAGCCCTCACCCCAACCCTCTCCCAATGGGAGAGGGAGCAAACATTAAAAAAGGCAACTTGCGTTGCCTTTTTGCGTTTTATTTCGCGATACGTTTGTACTTGATTCGCTTCGGCTCCAGCGCGTCGGCGCCGAGAGTGCGTTTCTTGTACTCTTCGTACTCGGTAAAGTTACCTTCGAAGAACTCAACCTTACCTTCATCCTGGTAATCCAGAATGTGGGTGGCAATACGGTCAAGGAACCAGCGGTCGTGCGAGATAACCATCGCGCAGCCCGGGAACTCCAGCAGGGCGTTTTCCAGCGCGCGCAGGGTTTCGATATCCAGGTCGTTGGTTGGTTCATCGAGCAGCAGGACGTTACCGCCGACCTGCAGCAGTTTCGCCAGGTGCAGACGACCACGTTCACCGCCGGACAGCTCGCCAACGCGTTTACCCTGGTCGACGCCTTTGAAGTTAAAGCGGCCCACGTAGGCGCGGCTCGGCATCTCGGTGTTGCCGATCTTCATGATATCCAGGCCGCCAGACACTTCTTCCCACACGGTCTTACTGTTGTCCATCGCGTCGCGGAACTGATCGACGGAAGCCAGCTTAACGGTTTCACCCAGGGTGATGGTGCCGGAATCAGGCTGTTCCTGGCCGGACATCATGCGGAAGAGGGTGGATTTACCCGCGCCGTTCGGACCGATGATGCCGACGATAGCGCCTTTCGGTACCGAGAAGCTCAGATCGTCAATCAGAACGCGGTCGCCGTAGGATTTGCGCAGATGGCTGACTTCCAGAACTTTATCGCCCAGACGCGGGCCTGGCGGAATGAACAGTTCGTTAGTCTCGTTACGTTTCTGATATTCAACGTTGTTAAGCTCTTCAAAGCGCGCCAGGCGGGCTTTGCCCTTAGACTGACGGCCTTTCGCGCCCTGGCGAACCCACTCGAGTTCTTTCTCGATAGATTTGCGGCGTGCGGCTTCCTGAGAAGCTTCCTGCGCCAGACGCTGGTCTTTCTGCTCCAGCCAGGAGGAGTAGTTGCCTTCCCACGGAATACCTTCGCCGCGGTCAAGCTCGAGGATCCAGCCGGCGACGTTATCAAGGAAGTAACGGTCGTGGGTAATCGCCACCACGGTGCCTTCGAAGTCGTGCAGGAAGCGTTCCAGCCAGGCGACGGACTCGGCGTCGAGGTGGTTGGTCGGTTCGTCGAGCAGCAGCATATCCGGTTTTTCCAGCAGCAGACGGCACAGCGCGACGCGGCGGCGTTCACCACCGGAAAGATTAGCGATTTTCGCATCCCAGTCCGGCAGGCGCAGGGCGTCGGCCGCGCGCTCCAGCTGGACGTTCAGGTTGTGGCCGTCGTGCGCCTGGATAATCTCTTCGAACTTGCCTTGCTGTGCGGCAAGCTTATCGAAGTCCGCATCCGGCTCGGCGTATTTGGCATAGACTTCGTCCAGCCCCTTCAGCGCGTTAACCACTTCGGCGACCGCTTCTTCCACGGACTCGCGCACGGTGTGCTCCGGGTTGAGCTGCGGCTCCTGCGGCAGGTAGCCGATTTTGATGCCGGGCTGCGGACGCGCTTCACCTTCGATCTCGGTGTCGATACCGGCCATGATGCGCAGCAGGGTAGATTTACCGGCGCCGTTCAGACCGAGCACACCGATTTTCGCGCCAGGGAAAAAGCTGAGGGAGATATTTTTCAAAATATGACGTTTCGGCGGAACCACTTTGCCGACACGATGCATGGTATAAACGAATTGAGCCACGTTGGACTTCGCCTCTTTCTATTTTGATAGATAGTTCAAAGCCGAAGTGTAGCCTTTTTCGCGCGCTAATCCCAGCGAGGCGACAGGATTCACAGAAGCGTAAAAAAATGTCCAGGACATGGCGCGTTTAGCGTTGTCTGATTAGCATAAGTAAAGCCGCCTGCCGAACCGGCAGGGGTTTTTAAGCGGCACGATGCTGCGAAAATGCACCGGAAAGAGGAAGAGCTTGTGGAAAAAGCCAAAAAAATGGCGTGGCATCTTTTGGCTGCCAGCGTTGGTTTGTTGACGTTGAGTCAGCTGGCGCATGCGGATTCACTGGATGAACAGCGCAGCCGCTACGCACAAATTAAGCAGGCGTGGGATAACCGGCAGATGGATGTAGTCGACCAGCTGATGCCCACGTTAAGCACCTATCCCCTGTATCCCTATTTGCAGTACCGACAGATCACCGACGATCTGATGAACCAGCCGGCGCTGGTGGTGAAAAACTTTATTGACGCCAATCCGACGCTGCCCCCTGCGCGTTCATTACGTTCGCGCTTCGTGAATGAACTGGCCCGGCGCAGCGACTGGCGCGGCTTGCTGGCGTTTAGCCCGGATAAGCCGACCAGCACCGAGGCGCAGTGCAACTATTACTACGCCAAGCTGAGCGTGGGGCAGTCGCAGGAGGCCTGGAGCGGGGCGAAAGAGCTGTGGCTGACGGGCAAGAATCAGCCCGGCGCCTGTGAACCGCTGTTCAGCGCCTGGCGCGACTCCGGTCAGCAGGATCCGCTGGCCTATCTCGAACGGATCCGCCTGGCGATGAAGGCCGGCAATATCGGGCTGGTGAAATCGCTGGCCCAGCAAATGCCCGCCAACTACCAGAGCATCGCCAGCGCCGTGGTCGCCCTGGCTAACGATCCAAACAGCGTCCTCACCTTCGCCCGCACCACCGGGGCGACGGACTTTACCCGTCAGATGGCCGCCGTCGCCTTCGCCAGCGTCGCCCGCCAGGACGTGGAAAATGCCCGCCTGATGATCCCTTCGCTGGTACAGGCTCAGCAGCTCAATGAGGATCAGACCCAGGAACTGCGCGATATTGTCGCCTGGCGCCTGATGGGTAGCGATGTAACCGAAGAGCAGGCCATCTGGCGCGATGACGCAATCATGCGTTCGCAGTCCACGCCGCTGGTGGAGCGGCGGGTACGGATGGCGTTGGGGACGGGCGATCGCCATGGCCTCAACACCTGGCTGGCGCGCCTGCCGATGGAGGCGAAAGAGAAAGACGAATGGCGCTACTGGCAGGCGGATCTGCTGCTGGAGCGCGGCAGGGATGAGGAGGCGCAGGCGATCCTTCGCTCGTTGATGCAACAGCGAGGCTTCTACCCGATGGTCGCCGCGCAGCGTCTTGGCGAGGAGTATACCTTCCGCATCGATAAAGCCTCGGGCACCATCGATCCGGCGCTGGCCTCCGGGCCGGAGATGGCGCGGGTACGTGAGCTGATGTACTGGAATATGGATAACACCGCGCGCACCGAATGGGCCAACCTGGTCACTAGTCGCACCAAATCCCAGCAGGCGCAGCTGGCGCGCTATGCCTTCGATCAGCACTGGTGGGATCTGAGCGTGCAGGCGACGATCGCCGGTAAGCTGTGGGATCAGCTGGAAGAACGTTTCCCGCTGGCCTATAACGACCTGTTTGCCCGCTATGTTAGCGGCAAAGATATTCCGCAGAGCTACGCGATGGCGATTGCCCGTCAGGAGAGCGCCTGGAACCCGAAAGTGCGCTCGCCGGTCGGCGCCAGCGGACTGATGCAGATTATGCCGGGCACCGCGACGCATACCGTCAGTATGTTCAGCATTCCCGGCTACAGCGGCCCGTCGCAGCTGTTGGATCCGGAAACCAACATCAATATCGGCACCAGCTATCTGCAGTACGTTTATCAGCAGTTCGGCAATAACCGTATCTACGCCTCAGCGGCCTATAACGCCGGGCCGGGCCGGGTACGCAGCTGGCAAGGGAACAGCGCCGGACGGATCGACGCCGTGGCGTTTGTCGAGAGTATTCCGTTTTCGGAAACCCGCGGCTACGTGAAGAATGTCCTCTCCTATGACGCCTACTACCGCTACTTTATGGGGCAGCAGGATAAGATCCTCAGCGATGCGGAGTGGCGCCAGCGTTACTGATCGCCGGGAAGTATGTTATGCTTTGTACTCGTTGAAGAGTACATTCGACGGGCAGCGTAAGCTGCCCGTCTCAATATGGTGGCGCGATATGACCCAACAATCTCCCTATTCCGCGGCCGTTGCCGAACAACGTCATCAGGAGTGGCTGCGCTTTGTTGCCCTGCTTCAGCAGGCCTATGCTGAGGATCTGCATCTGCCGTTGCTGCAGCTGATGCTGACGCCCGACGAGCGCGAAGCCCTGGGTACCCGGGTGCGCATTATCGAAGAGTTGCTGCGCGGCGAGATGAGCCAGCGTGAGCTGAAAAATGAGCTCGGCGCCGGAATTGCGACCATTACCCGCGGGTCGAACAGCCTGAAATCGGCGCCGGTAGAGCTGCGCCAGTGGCTGGAGCAGACGCTGCTGGCTAGCGATAAATAGCGTTATGGAACGGGCTTAGCGCCAGCACGACCGCCTGGTGGTAAACGCTGCTGCGGGTTAATCTGCCGCCGGTGAAAACCCCAATCGCCCCCTCTTTACGACCGATCTGATCGATGCCGGTATACTGCGACATGACCGGGCCGAGGGCTTCGCCAGCGCGAACCTGCTCAAGAATAACGTCAGGCAACGGCAGCGTCGCTGAGCGCGCTTCTCCGCGCTGGCTGGCGCTTTCGATGACCACCCAGCTAAAGGTGCTGTCATCGTCGATACCGGCTTCGATAGCTACCCAGAAATCGGCATTTGGCCGGGCAAGGCGCGCATTGGCGACGCGATTTCGTGCGCCAGCGCGCGTTTCCTCGCTGCCGAAGGGCTGTTCCGGCACGCCGCTCTCGACGGCGACGGACTCAATGTGGCAAGATCCTTCGCCGAAAATCTCGTCAAAAGCCTGCAGAATTGCCTGAATTTTGGCGGGATTAGTGGTCGCTGAGACAACATGGTGCATAATCAAAACAACTCAGAATAAACTAACGTCATCGCAGTATACTCTAAATCACCCCGAGGGCAGGCGGTAATGCCCGAAAGCGGTTGATAACGAGTCCAGAACGGAAAAAAAGCATGTTACAAGTATACCTTGTTCGCCACGGTGAAACGCAGTGGAACGCCGAGCGACGTATTCAGGGTCAGTCCGACAGCCCGCTGACCGCCCATGGTGAGCGCCAGGCCTGGCAGGTGGGCGAGCGCGCCAGAACGCTGGGGATCACCCATATCATTACCAGCGATCTGGGGCGAACCCGCCGCACAGCAGAAATTATCGCCGAAGCCTGCGGCTGCAGCGTGATCGCCGATGCGCGCCTGCGCGAACTGGATATGGGGGTGCTGGAGAAGCGCCATATCGACTCGCTCAGCGAAGAAGAAGAAGGCTGGCGTCGCCAGCTGGTCAACGGCACACCGGACGGTCGTATTCCGCAGGGCGAATCGATGCAGGAGCTCAGCGAGCGTATGCATGCGGCGCTGGCATCCTGTCTGGAATTACCCGCCGGTAGCCGGCCGCTGCTGGTGAGTCATGGGATCGCGCTGGGCTGCCTGGTGAGCACGATATTAGGGCTGCCGGCGTACGCTGAGCGTCGTCTGCGGCTGCGCAACTGCTCTATTTCGCGCGTCGACTATCAGCAAAGCCCGTGGCTGGCTTCCGGCTGGGTGGTGGAAACGGCGGGCGACGTCTCGCATCTTGACGCCCCCGCAATGGACGAGCTGCAGCGTTAACGGCGGATCGGGATCAGATACTCGCAGCGCAACTGAATCGGCGTGGCCTGATCCCGGCTTTCATCTTCAGGGTAGAAGCGTTCAATATCCAGCCCCTTGCGACGCGTCAGGTTCAGCATCGGCATGCAGGTGCCGTAGACGGTCAGGATGAATTCCTGCAGACCGGTACCCAGCCCTTCATACGTAAACATGACATACTCGCCGCCCTCCAGGGTCACTGGATGGGCATGCTGCAGGTGGCCGTTAGCCATCTCCGGCGTCAGCGCGGTGGTATAGAATACTTCCTGCTCATCGTCTTTTTCCAGGCTCGGACGCGGCTCATGCAGCCCGTAGAGCACCGGGGGGATTGACGGTGAGTTGCCGAGGAAGTCTCGCCAGAACTGGACCCGCATCTGGTTACGAAAATCGGAGATTTCCTCGAGCTTACAGGTATAGCTCTGGGTCACGCCAAGCAGCTGAGTAGGGGGCAGAGTGATAAACTCATGTTTCGGCAGGGTAAATTCGCCAAGACGCAGCGGCGGGCGCATACCGAACGAGCTCCAGTCCGGCGAGCGGCGGTAGAGCGCCGGCGTCAGCGAGAATTGTTTCTTAAACGCTCGGGTGAAGGTCTGCTGGGAGTCGAAACGGTACTGCAGCGCAATATCAAGGATTGGACGGGCGGTCAGGCGTAATGCGACAGCAGATTTCGACAAGCGGCGCGCGCGAATATAGGCACCGATGGCATGGCCGGTGACATCCTTAAACATTCGCTGCAAATGCCACTTGGAATAACCTGCCTTCGCCGCCACATTATCCAGAGAAAGCGGCTGATCCAGGTGACCTTCCAGCCAGCTAAGGAGATCGCGAATAATCCCTGCTTGATCCATAAAATGTCCCCATCCTTAAACACAGGTGCCTGATATTAAAGTAGCGGATAATAGCATTTTTTGATGTTTTAGCATTCAGTGTTTTTTTTGCTTTTAAATGCGGTAGGTCAGGGGATTTGAACGATAATTTTGTAAAGCTGTGATCTATAAACCTTTTCTGCTAAGTGCGTGATAATCACTCAGCTATATTTTTTAATAATGGTAACAATATGAAATACAAGAAGTTTGCGATGGGGCTGCTCCTGCTGGCCGGTAGCCAGCTGGCTCAGGCGGAGCAGATTGGTTCCGTGGATACGGTCTTCAAATGGTTAGGGCCGGATCACAAAATCGTCGTCGAAGCCTTTGACGATCCGGATGTACAGAACGTGACCTGCTATATCAGCCGGGCGAAAACCGGTGGTATCAAAGGCGGGCTGGGGCTGGCGGAAGATACCTCTGACGCGGCGATTTCCTGCCAGCAGGTCGGGCCGATTGAGCTAACGGACAAAATCAAAAACGGCAAAAGCCAGGGCGACGTGGTGTTCCAGAAGCGCACCTCGCTGGTGTTTAAAAAACTGCAGGTCGTGCGTTTCTATGATGCGAAGCGCAATGCGCTGGTCTATCTGACCTACTCGGATAAAGTGGTTGATGGCTCGCCTAAGAACGCCATCAGCGCCGTGCCGATCATGCCATGGAATAAATAAACGGGAGCGCGCATGCAGCAGCCACGGATTTGGTTAGTTGAGGATGAACAGAGTATCGCTGATACCCTGGTTTACATGCTGCAGCAGGAGGGCTTCCAGGTCAGCGTCTTTGGCCGCGGTTTGCCCGCGCTGGAGGCGGCGGCGCATCAGGCGCCAGATGTCGCCATCCTCGACGTCGGCTTGCCGGATATCAGCGGCTTCGAGCTCTGTCGGCGTCTGCTGACGCGTTATCCGGCGCTGCCGGTGCTGTTTTTGACGGCGCGTAGCGACGAGGTCGATAAGCTGCTGGGGCTGGAAATCGGCGCTGACGATTATATCGCCAAGCCGTTTTCACCACGCGAAGTCTGCGCGCGGGTGCGAACCGTGCTGCGGCGGCTGCAGAAGTTTGCCGCGCCATCGCCGGTGGTACGCGTCGGCGAGTTTGTGCTCGATGAGCAGGCGGCGGCGATCAGCTGGTTCGGCCAGCCGCTGAATCTGACGCGCTACGAATTTCTGCTGTTGAAAACCCTGCTTCACGCGCCCGGTCGCGTCTTCTCCCGTCAGCAGCTGATGGAGCTGGTGTGGATCGATGCCTGGGAAAGCCTCGACCGTACCGTCGATACCCATATCAAAACCCTGCGCGCTAAGCTGCGGGCTGTGAATCCTGAAAAGGCGCCAATCAATACCCATCGCGGTATGGGCTATAGCCTGGGGCGCGGCTGATGCGCATCGGCATGCGCCTGCTGCTGGGCTATTTTCTTATCGTCGCGATCGCCGCGTGGTTTGTGCTGTCGATCTTTGTCCAGGAAGTGAAGCCGGGCGTGCGCCGGGCGACAGAGGGGACCCTCAATGATACCGCTACCCTGTTGGCGGCGCTGGCGCGTGAGGATCTGCTGGCGGCAAACCCGCAGCAGGGCAGGCTGGCGCAGGCCTTTCACCAGCTCAACCAGCAGCCGCTCAACGCCAATATTGGCGGAATTAAAAAGGTACGTAATGAGTACCGCGTCTATCTGACCGATGCCCGGGGCAAGGTGGTGTTTGACTCCAGCGGGCAGGCGACAGGGCAGGACTATTCGCGCTGGAACGATGTCTGGCTCACCCTGCGCGGCCAGTACGGCGCGCGCAGTACGCGCAGCGATCCGCATGATGAAGCCAGCTCGGTGATGTATATCGCCGCGCCGGTGATGGATAAGGGGCGGATTATCGGCGTGCTGAGCGTCGGTAAACCCAACCTGGCGATGACGCCGGTCATTAAGCGCAGCGAGCGGCGGATCCTCTGGGCCGGCGGCGCCCTGCTGGGCATTGCGCTGTTGATTGGCGGCGGCGTCGTCTGGTGGATCAATTTCTCTATCGGCAAGCTGGTGCGCTATGCGGACTCGGTGACCGCTGAGCGCCCGCTGCCGCTGCCGGAGGTTGGCAGCAGCGAATTGCGCAAGCTGGCCCAGGCTCTGGAGAGCATGCGGGTAAAGCTCGAAGGTAAGAATGCCATCGAAAACTATGTCTATGACCTGACCCATGAACTGAAAAGCCCGCTGGCGGCCATCCGCGGCGCGGCGGAGATCCTGCGCGAAGGGCCGCCGCCTGAGGTGGCGGCGCGGTTTACTGATAATATCCTCGCGCAAAACACCCGGATGCAACTGCTGGTGGAGCGGCTGCTCCAGCAGGCGCGACTGGAAAGCCGGCTGGAGATAAAGCAGCAGCCGGTGTCGATAGATGCGCTATACCAACGGCTGACGGAGGAGCGCAACATCGCTCTGGCGGCGAAAGCTATCACTCTGCGCTGGCGGGAGAGTGGGATGCTGGTCAATGGCGATGGCGAGCTGCTGGCCCAGGCGCTGGGTAATCTGCTCGACAACGCGATTGACTTTACCCCCCAGGGCGGTGAGATCGCCCTGGCTGCGGAGAAGCGAAATGAAGAGGTGCAATTGAGCGTTATCGACAACGGGTGCGGTATTCCGGACTATGCCCTGGAACGAATCTTTGAGCGATTCTATTCGCTGCCGCGCGAAGACGGCCATAAGAGCAGCGGCCTTGGGCTGGCGTTCGTTCGTGAAGTCGCGCGCCTGCATCACGGCGATATCAATCTGCACAATCGGCCCGAAGGCGGCGTGGTCGCCACGCTGCGACTTCACCGTCCCTTCACATAGCTTCAAATTCTCCCCACACAGCCGTCCTATTGTGAGGCCATCACGATAGGGAGAAAGGCTATGTTGAAATCACCGTTATTCTGGAAAATCACCACGTTAATAGGCTGTATTGTGCTGCTATCTTTGCCGTTAATGATGGTCAGGGAGCTTATTAATGAGCGAGCGGATTATCGTAGCGAAGTGGTGGACGCCATTGAGCAAAGCACCAGCGGCTCGCAAAAACTCGCCGGACCGCTGATCGCTATTCCGATAACCGAGACCCTGACCCGCATGGAGAACCAAAAAGAGGTCAACTATCAGCGGAGCTGGGTGTATTACTGGCTGCCGGAGTCGCTGGCGGTCACCGGCAAACAGACCGTGGAGTCGAGGAGGGTGGGCATCTACAGCGGCCAGGTCTGGCATAACGCCTTGCAGATTAAGGCCTCGTTTGATCCGCTGCGTCTGGCGGCGCTGAGAAAAACGAATATCGTCTTAGGCCAGCCGCGGCTGGTGGTGAGCGTCGGCGATGCCCGCGGCATTGGCGCCATCCATGCCCCGGAGGTCAACGGTAACGTATTAAGCGTGGAGCCGGGGCTGGGGATAAGCGGCGATGGCGCAGGTATTCATATGCCAATGCCTGCGCTGGCGGAGGACAACAAGCCGCTTGAGATTGCCTTTTCACTCGATCTGAACGGGACGGGAGAGTTTTCACTGGTGCCGCTCGGGCGTAACAGCGAGCTGCAGCTGACCAGTAACTGGCCGCATCCCGGTTTTCTCGGCAGCTTCCTGCCAACGCAACGGGAAGTGAGTGCTGCCGGCTATCGCGCCCACTGGCAAAGCAGCTGGTTCGCCAACGATATGGGGAGCTATTTCAAGGATGATATGGAGATCCCGTGGTCGCGACTGCCGGCGTTCAGTGCCGATGTGATGTCCCTTGCCGACCAGTACCAGCTAACCGATCGGGCGACAAAATATGCCATCCTGTTAATCGGGCTGACCTTTATGGCTTTTTTCGTGTTCGAGAGCCTGACCCGTCGTCCCCTGCATCCGATGCAATATCTGCTGGTGGGCTTATCGCTGGTGCTGTTTTACCTGGTGCTGCTGGCGCTCTCAGAGCACATTGGTTTTACCGCCGCCTGGCTGGCGGCCAGCCTGTCTGGCGCGGTGATGAATGGGATCTACCTTCAGGCAGTGCTCAGAGGATGGCGTAACAGCCTGCTGTTTGTCGCCGCGCTACTGCTGCTGGATGGCGTGATGTGGTTTCTGTTGCATTCTGAGGATAGCGCGCTGCTGCTGGGTACCGGGGTGCTGGCGCTGGCGCTGAGCGTCCTGATGTTTTTGACCCGTCGCGTGGACTGGTATGCGTTATCGCTGCCGAAAGGCACAGTGCCTCCGACACCGGCTGCCGATGACGATAAGCTGCGTCTCTGGAAAGAGTGACGGCATAAAAAACGGCGCCCCTGGGGCGCCGTTTTCGCATCATGGCTGCGGAATAAATCGTATTATTCCTGCAGATCGCCACAGAAACGGTAGCCTTCACCGTGAATGGTAGCGATGATTTCCGGGGTATCCGGAGTGGATTCGAAGTGTTTACGAATCCGACGAATGGTCACGTCAACGGTACGGTCATGCGGCTTCAGCTCGCGACCGGTCATTTTCTTCAGCAGCTCGGCACGAGACTGAATTTTGCCCGGGTTTTCGCAGAAGTGCAGCATCGCGCGGAATTCACTGCGCGGCAGCTTGTACTGTTCGCCGTTCGGGCTAACCAGGGAACGGCTGTTGATATCGAGTTCCCAGCCGTTGAACTTGTAGCTTTCCACGCTGCGACGCTCTTCGCTCACGGTACCGAGGTTCATGGTACGGGAGAGCAGGTTGCGCGCGCGGATAGTCAGTTCACGCGGGTTAAACGGTTTAGTGATATAGTCGTCAGCGCCGATTTCGAGGCCAAGGATCTTATCCACTTCGTTGTCGCGGCCGGTTAAGAACATCAGCGCGACGTCAGCCTGCTCGCGCAGCTCGCGCGCCAGCAGAAGACCATTTTTACCCGGCAGGTTGATATCCATGATCACCAGGTTGATATCATTTTCAGACAGGATCTGATGCATTTCCGCGCCATCGGTCGCTTCGAATACATCGTAACCTTCTGCTTCGAAAATACTTTTTAACGTGTTGCGTGTTACCAACTCGTCTTCAACGATAAGAATGTGCGGGGTCTGCATGTTTGCTACCTAAATTGCCAACTAAATCGAAACAGGAAGTACCAAAGTCCCTGACCTGCCTGCTGCATGTCGCAAATTAACATGCGCGGCGTAACATGACTAAAGTACGTAATTGCGTTCTTGATGCACTTTCCATCAACGTCAACAACATCATTAGCTTGGTCGTGGGTACTTTCCCTCTGGACCCGACGGTGTCAAAAACGGCTGACATCCTAACCATTTTAACAGCAACATAACAGGCTAAGAGAGGCCGAACACCCAATAAAACTACGCTTCGTTGACATATATCAAGTTCAATTGTAGCACGTTAACAGTCTTGTGAAATCATTGCATCGCCATGCTCTTTATAGTCACAATCTTTACCAGGCTCAACTAGTTGCGTGGATAAATTAATAAATACAGTGAATCCAAAGCCTGAAACGATGCATCAGATGAAATTGCATTGCCCATCATATGGATAAATGGGTTCTGTTAACATACTCCTTGTCACGGCCTCCTGAGAACAGTTTAGATTTTTTTATGGGTAAGAAAACGCAATTTTAGTGATTTTTGTTGCAAATTTGTAAATTTTCACCGCGTAAAATGGGGGGCGCTGCGCCTCGATAACGCCTGAGAGAGAGAAAGAAACCGCAATGCGTTTAACGATTATTTTAGTCGGTCCTGCCCGGGCCGAGAACGTCGGCGCTGCCGCCAGGGCGATGAAAACCATGGGATTTCGCGAACTACGGATCGTCGATAGCGAAGCCCACCTGGCGCCGCCGGCACGCTGGGTGGCGCATGGCTCAGGCGACATCCTCGATGGTATCACCACCTATCCCACCCTTGCCGAGGCGCTGCATGACGTTGATTTTACCGTCGCCACCACCGCCCGCAGCCGCGCGCGTTTTCACTATTACGCCACGCCGCAGCAGCTGTTGCCGCTGCTGGAGGAGAAGGCGCAGTGGATGAACCATACTGCCCTGGTATTTGGTCGTGAGGACGCCGGATTGACCAATGAGGAGCTGGCGCTGGCTGATGTGTTGACCGGTGTGCCGATGGCTGCGGATTATCCGTCGCTGAATCTCGGCCAGTCGGTGATGGTCTACTGTTATCAATTAGCATCGCTAATGCAACAAACGGCGCCCGCCGCCGCTGCGGCAGACCATCATCAGCTGCAGGCCTTACGTACTCGTACCCTGGCGTTACTTTCGCGTTTGGGCGTGGAGGATGATGCCAAACTGGCCGACTGGTTGTCGCAACGGCTGGGCCTGCTGCAGCAGCGCGACACGGCAATGTTGCATCGTTTGCTGCATGATATTGAAAAAAACCTGCCAGAATAAAACTCTGTCATATTTTTTATTTATGGATGTGTATGCTGTTCTATGAGCTGGTTTTCCGCCGATCTGGATGTTTTTTCTCACGGCAGCGGGAAAATACGTAAGCCTGCTGAAATGGGGCAAATTGAGAAATTCATTGACTTAAGACGGCAGATACTTTAACCAATATAGGCAGGACATACAGACAGATAAAAATACAGAGTACACAACATCCATGAATCGCATCGGCATGATTACCACCATTATCACCACCACCATTACCACAGGTAACGGTGCGGGCTGACGCGTACAGGAAACACAGAAAAAAGCCCGCACCTGAACAGTGCGGGCTTTTTTTTTGACAAGAGATCAAGGGGTAAGAACCATGCGAGTGTTGAAGTTCGGCGGTACATCAGTGGCAAATGCGGAACGGTTTCTGCGGGTTGCCGATATTCTGGAGAGTAATGCCAGGCAGGGGCAGGTAGCGACGGTCCTGTCTGCCCCGGCGAAGATCACTAACCACCTGGTAGCGATGATTGAAAAGACCATTGGCGGCCAGGATGCCCTCCCCAATATTGCCGACGCCGAACGCATTTTTGCCGAACTTCTTCAGGGCCTTGCCGACGCCCAGCCCGCTTTCCCGCTTGCCCAGTTAAAAGCCTTCGTGGAGCAGGAATTTGCTCAGATTAAGCATGTTCTGCACGGCATCAGCCTGCTGGGTCAGTGCCCGGACAGCGTCAATGCCGCGCTGATCTGCCGCGGCGAAAAGCTCTCCATCGCCATCATGGCGGGTCTGCTGGAAGCCCGTGGACATAAAGTCAGTGTCATTAACCCGGTCGAAAAACTGCTCGCCGTGGGCCACTATCTGGAATCCACCGTCGATATCGCCGAATCCACCCGCCGCATTGCCGCCAGCCAGATCCCGACAGACCATATGATCCTGATGGCCGGGTTTACCGCCGGCAATGAGAAAGGCGAGCTGGTGGTGCTGGGGCGTAACGGCTCCGACTACTCGGCTGCGGTACTGGCCGCCTGCCTGCGCGCTGACTGCTGCGAAATCTGGACCGATGTCGACGGAGTGTACACCTGCGATCCGCGTCAGGTGCCGGATGCGCGCCTGCTGAAATCGATGTCTTATCAGGAGGCGATGGAGCTCTCCTACTTTGGCGCGAAAGTGCTGCACCCGCGCACCATCGCCCCTATCGCCCAGTTCCAAATCCCATGCCTGATTAAAAATACCGGCAACCCACAGGCGCCGGGAACGCTTATCGGCGCCAGCCGCGACGAGGACGATTTGCCGGTGAAAGGCATCTCTAACCTCAACAACATGGCGATGTTCAACGTCTCCGGGCCGGGGATGAAAGGGATGGTCGGCATGGCGGCCCGCGTCTTCGCCACCATGTCCCGCGCCGGCATCTCGGTGGTGTTGATCACTCAATCTTCTTCGGAGTACAGCATCAGTTTCTGCGTGCCGCAGAGCGACTGCGCACGTGCCAAACGGGCGATGGAAGATGAGTTTTATCTGGAGCTGAAAGAGGGGCTGCTGGAGCCGCTGGCGATTATGGAGCGTCTGGCGATCATCTCCGTGGTGGGCGACGGAATGCGTACCCTGCGCGGTATCTCGGCGAAATTCTTTGCGGCGCTGGCCCGCGCCAATATCAATATCGTGGCGATTGCCCAGGGCTCTTCCGAGCGCTCAATTTCGGTAGTGGTCAGCAATGACGACGCCACCACCGGCGTGCGCGTGACCCATCAGATGCTGTTCAACACCGACCAGGTGATTGAAGTGTTTGTCATCGGCGTCGGCGGCGTCGGCGGCGCGCTGCTAGAGCAGATCAAGCGCCAGCAGGGGTGGCTGAAGAACAAACATATCGATCTGCGCGTCTGCGGTGTAGCCAATTCTCAGGCGCTGCTGACCAGCGTGCATGGCCTGAATCTGGAAAACTGGAGTGCGGAACTGGCGGAGGCGAAAGAGCCGTTTAATCTTGGCCGCCTGATCCGCCTGGTGAAAGAGTACCACCTGCTCAATCCGGTGATCGTCGACTGTACCTCCAGCCAGGCGGTCGCCGATCAGTATGCCGACTTCCTGCGCGAAGGTTTCCATGTGGTGACGCCGAACAAAAAGGCCAATACCTCTTCGCTGGATTACTATCACCAGCTGCGCCATGCGGCCAGCAGCTCGCGGCGTAAGTTCCTCTATGACACTAACGTTGGCGCGGGCCTGCCGGTGATTGAGAACCTGCAGAACCTGCTCAACGCCGGCGATGAGCTGCGCCATTTCTCCGGGATCCTGTCCGGCTCCCTGTCGTTTATCTTCGGCAAGCTGGACGAGGGGGTGAGTTTCTCCGCGGCGACGGCGATGGCCCGTGAGATGGGGTATACCGAGCCGGATCCGCGCGACGATTTATCCGGGGTGGATGTGGCGCGTAAACTGCTGATTCTGGCCCGCGAGACCGGGCGTGAACTGGAGCTGGCGGACATTATCGTCGAGTCGGCGCTGCCGCCGGACTTCGACGCCAGCGGCGATGTCGAGACCTTTATGGCCCGCCTGCCGTCGCTGGACGATGGTTTTGCCTCGCGGGTTGCTAAGGCGCGCGATGAAGGTAAAGTCTTGCGCTACGTCGGTAACATCGAAGAGGATGGTACCTGCCGGGTAAAAATAGCCGCGGTTGACGGCAACGATCCGCTGTTCAAAGTTAAGAATGGTGAGAACGCGCTGGCTTTTTATAGCCATTATTATCAGCCATTGCCGCTGGTGCTGCGCGGCTATGGCGCCGGGAACGACGTCACGGCGGCCGGCGTATTCGCCGACCTGCTGCGCACCCTGTCCTGGAAGTTAGGAGTTTAAGATGGTCAAAGTATATGCCCCGGCTTCCAGTGCCAATATGAGCGTCGGGTTTGATGTGTTGGGCGCGGCGGTCACGCCGGTCGATGGCACGCTGCTTGGCGACAACGTCACTGTCGAAGCGGCGGAGCAATTTAGCCTGCAGAATCTTGGACGCTTCGCCAGCAAACTGCCGACGGCGCCGCAGGAGAACATTGTTTACCAGTGCTGGGAAAGCTTTTGCCGGGAGATCGGCAAGACGGTGCCGGTGGCGATGACGCTGGAAAAAAACATGCCTATTGGCTCCGGGCTGGGTTCCAGCGCCTGCTCGGTGGTCGCTGCGCTGGTGGCCATGAACGAGTTCTGCGGCAAGCCGCTGAACGAGACGCGCATGCTGGCGCTGATGGGAGAGATGGAAGGGCGTATCTCCGGCAGCATTCACTACGACAACGTGGCGCCGTGCTATCTTGGCGGCATGCAGTTGATGATCGAAGAGAATGGGATTATCAGTCAGCAGGTGCCCGGGTTTGATGAGTGGCTGTGGGTGCTGGCCTATCCGGGGATTAAAGTCTCTACTGCTGAAGCGCGGGCGATTCTGCCGGCGCAGTATCGCCGCCAGGATTGTATCGCCCATGGTCGCCACCTCGCGGGCTTTATTCACGCCTGCTACACCCGCCAGCCGCAGCTGGCGGCAAAATTGATGAAAGATGTGATTGCCGAACCGTACCGAACCAAACTGCTGCCGGGCTTTAGCGAAGCGCGTCAGGCGGCCATGGAGATGGGCGCCCAGGCTTGCGGCATCTCCGGCTCTGGCCCAACGCTGTTCGCGTTGTGTGATAAACCGGATACCGCACAGCGCGTCGCCGACTGGCTTGGCGCGCACTATCTGCAGAATCAGGAAGGCTTTGTTCATATTTGCCGGCTGGACACGGCGGGCGCACGCGTAGTGGGATAACCAATGAAACTGTATAACTTAAAAGATCATAACGAGCAGGTCAGCTTTGCGCAGGCCGTCACCCAGGGACTTGGCAAGCATCAGGGCCTGTTCTTTCCGCACGATCTGCCGGAATTCAGCCTGACTGAAATCGACGACATGCTGGCGCAGGACTTTGTCACCCGTAGCGCCAAAATTTTATCCGCCTTTATCGGCGATGAGATCCCGCAGGATGTCCTGCAGCAGCGGGTGCGCGCGGCGTTTGCGTTTCCGGCGCCGGTAAGCAAGGTTCAGGAAGATGTCGGCTGTCTGGAGCTGTTCCATGGCCCTACGCTGGCGTTCAAGGATTTCGGCGGCCGCTTTATGGCGCAGATGCTGACCCACATCGCAGGCGATAAGCCGGTCACCATCCTCACCGCGACCTCTGGCGACACCGGGGCGGCGGTGGCGCATGCTTTCTACGGCCTGCCGAACGTCAAGGTAGTGATCCTCTATCCGCGCGGCAAGATCAGTCCGCTGCAGGAGAAGCTGTTCTGTACCCTCGGCGGCAATATTGAAACCGTGGCGATTGATGGCGACTTTGATGCCTGCCAGGCGCTGGTGAAGCAGGCGTTTGACGATGAAGAGCTGAAGGCGACGCTGGGTCTCAACTCGGCTAACTCCATCAACATCAGCCGCCTGCTGGCGCAGATCTGTTACTACTTCGAAGCGGCGGCGCAGCTGCCGCAGGAAGCCCGCAATCAGCTGGTGATTTCCGTGCCGAGCGGCAACTTCGGCGATCTGACCGCCGGTCTGCTGGCCAAGTCGCTGGGGCTGCCGATCAAGCGCTTTATCGCCGCCACCAACGCCAACGACACCGTTCCGCGCTATCTGCAGGGCGGCGAGTGGGCGCCAAAAGCCACCCAGGCGACGCTGTCCAACGCCATGGACGTCAGCCAGCCGAACAACTGGCCGCGCGTTGAAGAGCTGTTCCGCCGTAAAATCTGGCGTCTCAGCGAGCTGGGCTATGCCGCGGTCGATGATGAGACCACCAAAGCAGCGATGCGCGAGCTGAAGGCCATCGGCTACATCTCTGAACCGCATGCGGCGATTGCCTGGCGCGCGCTGCGCGATCAGCTGCAGCCGGGAGAGTACGGCCTGTTCCTCGGCACCGCCCATCCGGCGAAGTTCAAAGAGAGCGTGGAGGAGATCCTGCAGGAGACTCTGCCGCTGCCGAAGGAGCTGGCCGACCGCGCCGACCTGCCGCTGCTGTCTCACAACCTGCCGGCGGATTTCGCCGCGCTGCGTAAGCTGATGATGGGCTAAGCCAGGCAATAATATCGGCAACATGATCGACCAAACCGGGCAGCTATTGCCCGGTTTTTATATTTAACGCACTTTTCCATATCAGTAAAATTTCTCTCCATAAAATTCCCCACACTATTTTATTGTCAGCGCACTGCTTTTATTGCAAACTCTTTTACAGATTGTCATCTTTGCCGGATAATTCCACTGGATTATCTTTTTTATTTATTATTTCATGATACTTATATTTATGCTGCTGATTTTATTATGAAGCAGCTATAGATATCATTTGTTATAGATGCATTGTTAATGCACAAGGTTTTCAAGGAGGAAACATGCGTATTTTATCTCTTTTTTTGGTGATGTTCGTTTTAACAGGCTGCTCCGGGACAACGATTGGCGGTAATGAAGATAAATTAACGCCAGCCTATCTGAAACAACATCTCATTGTCGGAAAAACCACTAAGGCCGAGGTTCGTCAGTATTTTGGTGCCCCGGATTCTGGTCATACGACGGTGACGGCGTCGGGTAAAGAGAGCTGGTATTATTCAGTAGATAAAGGGATCAACCTGGTCAGCCTCGCGGGTTCCATGATCCCGGTAACCGGGGCATCGCAAGCTGCCGATGCGGTCGATAAGTCCAGCCAAAAAGATTCGAACTCGCTGATGATTTTCTTCGATGAAAAAGGCGTGGTGGAAAACTGGGTGCGTTAAAATAAGTAATAATCTGCTTAATTATATTGAAAAGGGGAATGACTCCCCTTTTTTATTACCGTAACGTGTTACTGCTCGTGGCGTTTAAACACCAGTTCGCCTTTCTCTGAGGCATCCGCATCAAAGAAATAGCCTTCGCTATTAAAAGCTTTGAGCTGCTCCGGCTGGGTTAAGCGGTTTTCAATAATGTAGCGGCTCATCAGGCCGCGGGCTTTCTTCGCATAAAAACTGATCACTTTGAATTTGCCGTTCTTCTCATCGAGGAATACCGGCTTGATCAGCTGACCCTGCAATTTTGGCGTTTTCACCGATTTAAAATATTCATCGGAAGCCAGGTTGATGACGATATCGTCGCCCTGGTCGCGCAGCGCCTGATTCAGCTTCTCGGTAATGGTATCCCCCCAGAACTGGTACAGATCTTTGCCGCGCGGATTTTCCAGACGGATCCCCATCTCCAGGCGGTAGGGCTGCATCAGGTCTAACGGGCGCAGCACGCCATACAGCCCGGAGAGCATGCGCAGGTGTCGCTGGGCGAAGTCAAAGTCGTCCTCGGTGAGCGTCTCTGCCTGCAGGCCGGTGTAGACATCGCCTTTAAAGGCGAGGATCGCCTGGCGGGCATTTTGCGGCGTAAAGTCAGGGTGCCAGTCGTGGAAGCGGGTGGCGTTTAGATCCGCCAGCTTGTCGCTAATGCTCATCAGCTTGCCGATTTGCGGCGCGCTCAGCTTACGGGCGATGCCGATAAGCTGCTGAGAATACTCGAGGAGTTCGGGCTGGGTATAGCGAGTCGTTGCCAGCGGGCTTTGATAATCGAGCGTTTTAGCAGGTGAAATCAGAATCAGCATATCCAGTCCTTGCAGGTAATTTCGACGAATTTTAACAAAAAAAGTGCATGGTGGGATCGATAGCTGCAATTGCCGCGCTATTCGCGCGGCAATTCATTCCAGGCGCCGGGGGCCAGCTGTTGGTCAATATCCGGGTAACGAGTGGCATCGAAAGTCGGCTGGATACCCAGCCGCCGCTGACGCAGATAATCGCTGGCGATAATCCGCACCGTCGGGGAGAGCAACAGAATGGCCGTCAGGTTGGTCATCGCCATCAGCGCCATGATGATATCCGCGCTCTGCCAGACGACAGGCAGGCTAACCATGGTCCCCAACAGCACCATCAGGATGGTGAGTATTCGCAGCCCCCAGATATAGCGTGGCTTATCCAGGCGCAGGAAGACCAGATTATTTTCCGCGTACACGTAGTTGGCTACGATAGAGCTAAAGGCGAACAGCAGCACGATGAGGGCGATAAAACCCGCTCCCCAGCCGCCGACCAGCACGCTCATCGCGTGTTGCAAGTCCTGAATACCGTTGAGCGTATATTCATTGTCGGGCCGCGGCGCCAGCATGACGATAATCGCGCTTGCGGTACAGATCACGATAGTATCGATAAACACGCCAATCATCTGCACGATCCCTTGCGCCGCCGGGTGCGGCGGCCAGGATGCGGCGGCCGCGGCGGCGTTAGGCGAAGAGCCCATCCCTGCTTCATTGGAGAACATGCCGCGCTGGAAGCCGCTGGTCAGCGCCTGGCTGATGGTGTAGCCCACCGCGCCGGCGGCGGCCTCCTGCCAGCCGAAGGCGCAGCGAAAGATGGTAGCGAAAATCGTCGGCAGGGCGGTGATGTGCCACAGGCCGATGAGCAGGCTGGTGGCGATCCACAACAGCGCCATAAAGGGAACGATCCATTGCATCAGACGCGCCACGCCGCGTAAACCACGGAGGATCGCCAGCAAAACGACAACGGCCAGCACGCCGCCGCTGACCGCCGCCGGCAGATCGAACGCATAGCGCAAGGCATGGGCCACGGAGTTAGCCTGCACGGTATTGAAGATAAAACCATAGGCCAGCAGGAGGAGGATCGAAAACAGGACGCCCATCCAACGCATGCCGAGCCCGCGCGCCATGTACCAGGCCGGGCCGCCGCGAAACTGTCCGCGGCTATCGCGTTCTTTATACAGCTGAGCAAGGGAACATTCAGCAAAGCTGCTGGCCATGCCGAGCAGGGCGGAAACCCACATCCAGAATACGGCGCCGGGCCCACCGGCGGCGATCGCCAGCGTCACCCCGGCAAGATTGCCGCTGCCGACCCGGGCGGCAAGGCTGGTACAGAGCGCCTGAAAGGACGTTAAACCACCCGGCTGCGGGTGCAGGCTTTTTTTTAGACTGCGGCCGAATTTGCGCACGTAACGAAACTGAATACCCCGGGTTTGCCAGCTAAACCAGATACCGGCGCCCAGTAGCAGATAAATCATCACTGAGCCCCAGAGTATTTCATTGATAAATGAGAGAAAATCAGGCATTAAACATCCTCTTGTCCATGCCGGTACGCCAGTGTAAGCGTTACCAATTAAGTGACAATCCTTTCGCTTTCAGCAAATTAATCTGCATAGTTTATCACACTCTGCGCTCTTCTCTCGTCGGCGGTTGCGCTGACCCGGCAGCGTGTTATCATCTGGGCAGACCGGTTACATCCCCTTAACTGCTGTTTAAGAGAAATATATCATGACGGATAAATTAACTTCTCTGCGTCAGTACACCACTGTCGTCGCTGACACCGGAGATATTGCGGCAATGAAGCTGTATCAGCCTCAGGATGCCACCACTAACCCTTCCCTGATTCTCGGCGCGGCTCAGATCCCTGAGTACCGTAAGCTGATTGACGACGCTGTCGCCTGGGCTCGTAGCCAGAGCAGCGATCGCGCGCAGCAGATCCTCGATGCTTCCGATAAGCTGGCGGTGAACATCGGTCTCGAAATTCTGAAACTGATCCCGGGCCGTATCTCTACCGAAGTGGACGCACGTCTCTCCTATGACACCGAAGCGTCTATCGCGAAAGCCAAGCGCATCATCAAGCTGTACAACGACGCGGGCATTAGCAACGATCGCATTCTGATCAAACTGGCCTCCACCTGGCAGGGCATTCGCGCCGCTGAACAGCTGGAAAAAGAAGGCATTAACTGTAACCTGACGCTGCTGTTCTCCTTCGCTCAGGCTCGCGCTTGCGCCGAAGCGGGCGTCTTCCTGATTTCGCCGTTCGTTGGCCGTATCCTCGACTGGTACAAAGCCAACACCGACAAGAAAGAGTACGCACCGGCAGAAGATCCGGGCGTGGTTTCCGTCAGCGAAATCTACGAGTATTACAAGCAGCACGGCTATGAAACCGTCGTGATGGGCGCAAGCTTCCGTAACGTTGGCGAAATTCTGGAACTGGCTGGCTGTGACCGCCTGACCATCGCCCCGGCGCTGCTGAAAGAGCTGTCCGAAAGCGAAGGCGCCGTTGAGCGTAAGCTGGTATATACCGGTGAAGTGAAAGCGCGTCCGGAGCGTATTACCGAATCTGAGTTCCTGTGGCAGCATAACCAGGATCCGATGGCGGTAGACAAACTGGCGGAAGGTATCCGTAAGTTTGCGATCGACCAGGAAAAACTGGAAAAAATGATCGACGAACTGCTGTAATCGCGCAGGTGGCCGACGCCCGTCGGCCACATTACACTGTCTGTCCCGCCTCCGGCAGTGTATCATTTCGTTTAACGCCACAGTTTGAACGGAATAACCATGAATACCTTACGAATCGGCTTAGTTTCCATTTCCGATCGCGCCTCCAGCGGCGTCTATCAGGACAAAGGCATCCCGGCACTGGAAGAGTGGCTGGCACGTGCCCTGACCACCCCTTTCGAGCTGCAAACCCGTCTGATTCCGGATGAGCAGGCCATCATTGAGCAAACGCTGTGCGAACTGGTTGACGAAATGGGGTGCCATCTGGTGCTGACCACCGGCGGAACCGGCCCTGCGCGTCGCGATGTGACGCCCGACGCAACGCTGGCGATCGCCGATCGCGAGATGCCGGGCTTCGGCGAGCAAATGCGCCAGGTTAGCCTACACTTTGTGCCGACGGCTATCCTTTCCCGGCAGGTCGGTGTGATCCGCAAGCAGGCGCTGATCCTCAACCTTCCCGGGCAACCGAAAGCAATTCAGGAGACTCTGGAAGGGGTGAAAGATGCTGACGGCAACGTGCTGGTACACGGTATTTTCGCAAGTGTACCTTATTGTGTACAGTTGCTTGAAGGGCCTTATGTGGAAACCGATGGCCGTGTAGTAGAAGCTTTTCGTCCCAAGAGCGCCAGACGCGAAACTTTATCCTGAATTTGATGCATTTTTGATATAACCTGCATCGCTAATGGTGTGCCGTTTTATTTACGATATAGTGATTTTTACTTTACACACTATAAAACACGCTGCACACCTCAGGATGAAATTGCGTTATGTCATATGCAAACCGACCGCTCAACCGCCAGGATTATAAAACGCTGACGCTGGCCGCCCTGGGCGGCGCGCTGGAGTTTTATGACTTTATCATTTTCGTTTTCTTCGCCGCCGTCGTCGGCGAGCTCTTCTTCCCTGCGGATATTCCCGAATGGCTGCGCCAGGTGCAAACTTTTGGCATTTTCGCCGCCGGTTACCTGGCGCGTCCGCTGGGGGGCATCATCATGGCCCACTTTGGCGATCTGGTGGGGCGCAAGAAAATGTTCACCCTCAGCATCCTGCTGATGGCGCTGCCAACCCTGGCGATCGGTCTGTTACCGACCTATAGCTCGGTAGGTATCATCGCCCCGCTGCTATTGCTGCTGATGCGTATTCTGCAGGGAGCGGCGATCGGCGGTGAAGTTCCAGGCGCCTGGGTGTTTGTCGCTGAGCATGTCCCGGAAAAACGCATTGGTATCGCCTGCGGCACGCTGACGGCCGGCCTGACGGTTGGCATTCTGCTGGGGTCGGTGGTGGCCACGCTTATCAATACCAGTCTGACGCCGCAGGGGATCCACGACGGCGGCTGGCGGATCCCCTTCCTGCTGGGCGGCGTATTTGGTCTGATAGCGATGTATCTGCGCCGCTGGCTGCAGGAGACGCCGATTTTTCTTGAGATGCAGCAGCGCAAAGCGCTGGCGCAGGAGCTGCCGGTAAAAGCGGTGGCGCTCAAGCACCAGAAGGCGGTGGTGATCTCTATGCTGCTGACCTGGCTGCTGTCGGCTGGCGTGGTGGTGGTGATCCTGATGTCGCCGGTCTGGCTGCAGAAGCACTATGGTTTTGCGCCGGCCATTACCCTGCAGGCCAACAGCATCGCCACCATTATGTTGTGCATCGGCTGTCTGCTCGCCGGGCTGGCGGCGGACCGCTTCGGCGCCAGCCGCACTTTTATCGTCGGCAGCCTGCTGCTGGCGGTTGCCAGCTGGGCATTTTACCATCTTGCCGGCGCCAGCCCGCAGCGGCTGTTTCTGCTCTACGGTACGGTGGGGCTTTGCGTCGGCGTGGTGGGGGCGGTGCCCTATGTGATGGTGCGGGCCTTCCCGGCGGAAGTACGCTTCACCGGCATCTCTTTCTCCTACAACCTGTCGTACGCGATCTTTGGCGGCCTGACGCCGATTGCGGTCACCATGCTGATGGGGGTGTCGCCGATGGCGCCGGCCTGGTATGTGCTGGCCCTGTCGCTGATGGGGCTAGGATTAGGTATCTGGCTGCGTCAGGAGCTGACGGCGCCGACGGGGATGCCGGAAGGGGAGCTGCAGCGTTAACGATGGCTAGCTGATGCTGATAATGACCTGCCGCCGCCCTGTGACCGGACGGCGGCGGAAGATTAGCGCGGTTCGCCGATCGGCAGCACGGTGCGGCCGAACTGTTCGTTCAGCACTTCACCCATCGCCAGGTAAATAGCGCTGGCGCCACAAACCAGGCCGACCCAGCCGGCTACCTTCACAATGCCTTCGTTATCGGCCAAATGGCCAATCGCCAGCAGCGCGAACAGTACGGTCAGGCTCAGGAAGACAAACTGCAGCATGCGGGCTGCCTTCAGGGTGCCAAAGAACATAAACAGGGTAAAGACGCCCCACAGGCCGAGGTACATACCGAGGAAGTGCGCGTTTGGCGCGTCTGCCAGGCCCATTTTCGGCATCAGAAGAATCGCCACCAGCGTCAGCCAGAAGCTGCCGTAGGAGGTAAAAGCGGTTAAGCCAAAAGTGTTGCCTTTTTTGTATTCCAGCAGGCCGGCAAAAATTTGCGCAATGCCGCCGTAAAAAATGCCCATCGCCAGGATAGCTACATCGAATGCGAACAGGCCGCTATTCGCCAGGTTAAGCAGAATAGTGGTCATGCCGAAGCCCATAAGGCCCAGCGGTGCCGGATTAGCCAACTTAGTGTTGCCCATAATTCCTCAAAATTATCATTAAAAGGGAAGCATTACCCCGCGACTTGGCGGCGGGGCGCGGCATAATAATGAGGCGCTGAAGGGCTGTCTATGATCTGGCGGGGTATTTTTCACCAATTTCCGCGGTGTCTGACGGCGGCTGGAGCATTTGCCGTAAACAGGCAATATGCAGGACCGCGGGGATGGTGACCCGGTAGGCGCTGCCGCTCACCGCTTTTACGCTGTTCAGCGCGGCGCCGAGCGGTCCGCCCAGCCCGGCGCCGCGCACCAGGCCATGACCGATGACGCTCACCGCGGCATGCGTGCGCAGGATGGCGGTTAAGCGTTCGTCCAGCAACAAAGTGACGCCTTCGCTTAGCTTGCGATGCCTCAGCAGATGAGCCATCAGGCTGTCCAGCTCATGGCTCCGGCACTCCACCGCGGCGAGAAACTGCGCTTTTTGCTCCGCGTTCAGTTTATTCCAGCTGTGCTGCAGAAAATGCGCCAGCAACTGCTGCTCGATCTGCGGCGTCGACAGCTGTTTGTCGACCTTCGCTTTCAGTCGTTTACATACATCCAGCAGGATCGCGCGATAAAATTTGCCATGGCGGCGCAGCGTGTTGGCGATGCTATCGCCGCCAAAATGCTGTAGCTCACCGGCGATTAGCTGCCAGTTGCGGCGATAACGCTCCGGGTGCCCCTCCATCGCTAAAAATGTCTCGTTGCGCAGGAGCGTGCTGGAGAGACGGGGTTTGCCATTTTCCCCGTGGGTCAGAATGCGGGTAAAGGCTTCCAGATGCGCCTCGCTGCACTCAGGCAGAAAGGCGAGATCGTCATCCTCCAGGTAATTAATATGCATAACGTTTTCTCTCGGGCAGGGGCGACGTTAGTCATCGCCGATAATTTTCAGTGATGCCATATCTGAGGAGTGCACCGTGTGGCCGGAGAAGGCGATTTTCTTCACGCAACGTTTGTTGTCGTTATCGCTATTGATGTTGATCCAGCCGGTGGTGCTGCCCTCTTTGATCCCGGCGGGGACGTTCAGCGTGTGGCTGGCGCCGCGGCTGGCCTTAAAGTAGACCGTCGCCCCGGAGAGTTGTACATCGCCGCGGTCGGCGCTGAGCTGAATGCGTTTGACCACCCGGCAGACGGGGAGCGTCAGCGTCAGGTCGTTGGTTTCATTGCGCGGCATAGCTATCACGCCGAGAATTTTATGGTCGTTAGCGGCCGCCGAGGTGATAAATGACACGCCGAGGATAAGCCCTACGGAAAGCCGGTATAGCGATTTCATTAATTTGTCCCCTGAATAAGCGAAGTGCGATGGCGGGGAAGTTTATCACTGCGAAAACGGGGCTTTTAGCGCGCAAGTATTGCGGGTTATGTCAATGATATTATGAATGTATTTCCTATTTTAATCCGTTTTTTGTATGTATATTTCGCCGTCGTTTTTGCCATCCAACAACCTTGTTCGGCAAGTCATCCGTAACCCTGTGCGAATCCGAGGCAAAAAATTTTTATGCTTGCCCCTTGATGCCGGAGTGGGCGACCCCATCTTGTAGTCAACCGCAGTGAAGAACCTGAAAAAAAATGATGTCTGGGCAGTTGAAACCGCACGTTTCGCCCTTATTACAGGTTCACAACCACATGTTGATCGAATTTTTAGTGGAGACGTTTAGATGGGTAAAATTATTGGTATCGACCTGGGTACTACCAACTCTTGTGTAGCGATTATGGATGGCACTACTGCACGCGTGCTGGAGAACGCCGAAGGCGATCGCACCACGCCTTCTATCATTGCCTATACCCAGGATGGTGAAACTCTGGTTGGTCAGCCGGCTAAACGTCAGGCAGTGACAAACCCGCAAAACACCCTGTTTGCGATTAAACGCCTGATTGGCCGCCGCTTCCAGGACGAAGAAGTTCAGCGTGACGTTTCTATCATGCCATACAAAATTGTTGCCGCAGACAATGGCGACGCATGGCTGGATGTGAAAGGCACCAAAACTGCACCGCCGCAGATCTCTGCTGAAGTGCTGAAGAAAATGAAGAAAACGGCTGAAGATTACCTGGGTGAACCGGTAACTGAAGCGGTTATCACCGTACCGGCTTACTTCAACGATGCGCAGCGTCAGGCAACAAAAGATGCCGGCCGTATCGCCGGTCTGGAAGTCAAACGTATCATCAACGAACCAACCGCGGCCGCGCTGGCTTACGGTCTGGATAAAGAAGTGGGCAACCGTACTATCGCGGTTTACGACCTCGGTGGTGGTACTTTCGATATCTCGATTATCGAAATCGACGAAGTTGATGGCGAAAAAACCTTTGAAGTTCTGGCGACCAACGGTGATACCCACCTGGGCGGCGAAGACTTCGATACTCGTCTGATCAACTACCTCGTTGATGAGTTCAAGAAAGATCAGGGCATTGACCTGCGCAACGACCCGCTGGCCATGCAGCGCCTGAAAGAAGCCGCTGAGAAAGCGAAGATTGAACTGTCTTCTGCTCAGCAGACCGACGTTAACCTGCCGTACATCACTGCAGACGCGACCGGTCCGAAACACATGAACATCAAAGTGACTCGCGCGAAACTGGAAAGCCTGGTAGAAGACCTGGTTAACCGTTCCATCGAGCCGCTGAAAGTCGCTCTGCAGGATGCCGGTCTGTCCGTTTCCGATATCAACGACGTGATCCTCGTTGGTGGTCAGACTCGTATGCCGATGGTGCAGAAGAAAGTGGCCGAGTTCTTTGGTAAAGAACCGCGTAAAGACGTTAACCCGGATGAAGCCGTGGCGATCGGTGCTGCCGTTCAGGGCGGTGTACTGACTGGCGATGTGAAAGACGTTCTGCTGCTCGACGTAACCCCGCTGTCGCTGGGTATCGAAACCATGGGCGGCGTGATGACTGCGCTTATCAGCAAAAACACCACCATCCCGACCAAGCACAGCCAGGTGTTCTCTACCGCTGAAGACAACCAGTCTGCGGTAACCATCCATGTGCTGCAGGGTGAGCGTAAACGCGCGTCTGATAACAAATCTCTGGGTCAGTTCAACCTGGATGGTATTAACCCGGCGCCGCGCGGCATGCCGCAGATCGAAGTGACCTTCGACATCGATGCTGACGGTATCCTGCACGTCTCCGCGAAAGACAAAAACAGCGGTAAAGAGCAGAAGATCACCATCAAAGCGTCTTCCGGTCTGAATGAAGAAGAAATTCAGAAAATGGTTCGCGAAGCAGAAGCTAACGCCGAATCTGACCGTAAGTTCGAAGAGCTGGTACAGACCCGCAACCAGGGCGACCATCTGCTGCACAGCACTCGTAAGCAGGTTGAAGAAGCAGGCGATAAACTGCCGGCTGACGACAAAACTGCCATTGAGTCTGCGCTGACCGCGCTGGAATCTTCTCTGAAAGGCGAAGACAAAGCGGATATCGAAGCGAAAATGCAGGCGCTGGCGCAGGCTTCTCAGAAGCTGATGGAAATTGCTCAGCAGCAGCACGCTCAGCAGCAGGCGGGTTCCGCTGACGCTCAGGCGAGCAACGCGAAAGACGACGATGTTGTCGACGCTGAGTTCGAAGAAGTGAAAGATAAAAAATAATCGCCCTTTGAACGGGTAAAACACTGGCACGGGCGAAGAGGTTTCCTCTCCGCCCGTGCACGCATGTTAAGGGGCTGAAAAACACCGATGGCAAAGCAAGATTACTACGAGATTTTAGGCGTTTCCAAAACAGCGGAAGAGCGTGAAATCAAAAAGGCTTATAAGCGCCTGGCCATGAAATATCACCCGGACCGCAACCAGGGTGATAAAGAGGCTGAAGCCAAATTTAAAGAAATCAAAGAAGCGTATGAAATCCTGACTGATGCCCAGAAGCGTGCGGCCTACGATCAGTACGGCCACGCGGCCTTCGAACAGGGCGGCATGGGCGGCGGCGGCGGTTTTGGCGGCGGTGCGGACTTCAGCGATATCTTTGGCGATGTTTTCGGCGATATCTTTGGCGGCGGGCGTGGTCGTCAGCGCGCGGCACGCGGCGCCGATCTCCGTTACAACATGGAGCTGACGCTGGAAGAAGCGGTGCGCGGCGTCACTAAAGAGATCCGTATTCCGACGCTGGAAGAGTGCGACGTCTGCCACGGCAGCGGCGCCAAGGCCGGCAGCAAACCGCAGACCTGTCCGACCTGTCATGGCGCAGGCCAGGTGCAGATGCGCCAGGGCTTTTTTGCGGTACAGCAGACCTGTCCGCACTGCCAGGGACGCGGTACGCTGATTAAAGATCCGTGCAATAAATGTCATGGCCATGGCCGCGTAGAAAAGACCAAAACCCTGTCGGTTAAAATTCCGGCGGGCGTGGATACCGGTGACCGGATCCGTCTGGCGGGCGAAGGCGAGGCCGGCGAACATGGCGCGCCGGCAGGCGATCTGTACGTTCAGGTTCAGGTGAAGCAGCACGCTATCTTTGAGCGTGAAGGCAATAACCTGTACTGCGAAGTTCCGATCAACTTCACCATGGCGGCGCTGGGCGGTGAGATCGAGGTCCCAACGCTCGACGGCCGCGTGAACCTGAAAATTCCAGGTGAAACCCAGACCGGCAAGCTGTTCCGCATGCGTGGAAAAGGCGTGAAATCCGTTCGCGGCGGCGCGCAGGGCGATCTGCTGTGCCGCGTGGTGGTGGAAACGCCGGTGGGGCTGAATGAGAAGCAGAAGCAGCTGCTGAAAGAGCTGCAGGAGAGCTTCGGCGGTCCGACCGGGGAAAACAACAGCCCGCGTTCGAAAAGCTTCTTTGACGGCGTGAAGAAGTTCTTCGACGACCTGACCCGCTAATTCCGCCTTTGTTGATATCCGGCCCGGGCCTTTGCTGCCCGGGCTTTTTTTCGCCTGAGAACTCCCCTTTAGCTCGTAAAAAGCGAATATTAGCGCAACTTAAATCTGATTTTTTCGAGTTATCAGTATGTGTATTATGCTTTTATCGAGTTATTCACCAACAGGATGAAAGTAAAAGTGAAACATCTGCAACGATTCTTTAGTAGCGATGCTTCCGGCGGCATTGTCTTAATTATCGCCGCCGCGCTGGCGATGGTGATGGCCAATACCAGCGTGACCAGTGGTCTGTATCACTCCTTCCTTGAGACGCCAGTACAGCTGCGTGTGGGCGCGCTGGAGATCAACAAGAACATGCTGTTATGGATCAATGATGCCCTGATGGCGGTGTTCTTTTTGCTGATTGGCCTGGAGGTCAAGCGTGAGCTGATTCAAGGGTCGCTGGCGAGCCGCCGTCAGGCGGTCTTCCCGGTGATAGCCGCGCTGGGCGGGATGATCGTCCCGGCCCTGGTCTACCTGGCCTTTAACGCCCAGGATCCTGTCGCCAGAGAAGGGTGGGCGATCCCGGCGGCGACGGATATTGCCTTTGCCCTCGGCGTGCTGGCGCTGTTAGGTAGCCGGGTCCCGACGGCGCTGAAGATTTTCCTGATGGCGCTGGCGATTATTGATGACCTCGGGGCTATCGTGATTATCGCGCTGTTTTATACCCACGACCTGTCCATGCTCTCGCTGGGCGTGGCGGCGGCGGCGATTGCGGTGCTGGTGGCCCTGAATCTGAGCGGCGTGCGGCGTACCGGGATCTATATTCTGGTTGGCGCGGTGCTGTGGACGGCGGTGCTGAAGTCTGGCGTTCACGCGACCCTTGCCGGGGTGATTGTCGGCTTTATGATCCCGCTCGAGGAAAAGCATGGCATGTCGCCGGCCAAAGCGCTTGAGCATGTCCTGCACCCGTGGGTGGCGTTTATGATCCTGCCGCTGTTTGCCTTCGCGAACGCGGGGGTCTCACTGCAGGGGGTCACCCTTGCCGGGCTGACGTCGCTCCTGCCGCTGGGCATTATGGCTGGCCTGTTTATCGGTAAGCCGCTGGGGATTAGCCTGTTCTGCTGGCTGGCCCTGAAGCTGAAGTGGGCTTCGCTGCCGGAGGGAACCACCTGCAAGCAAATTATGGCGGTGGGGATCCTGTGCGGGATTGGCTTTACGATGTCGATTTTCATCGCCACCCTGGCCTTTGGCAGCGTGGATCCCGCGTTGATCAACTGGGCCAAGCTTGGCATTCTGATCGGCTCAGTGCTATCAGCGGTCGTCGGCTACCTCATACTGCGTCAGCGCGTGACGGATACTCGCCTCGCGGTATAACCTTTCTGCAGGAGAGCCCGACAGGCTCTCCTGGACATTATCAGGGAGAGAAGCATGTCACATATTAACTACAATCATCTGTACTACTTCTGGCACGTGTATAAAGAAGGGTCCGTCGTGGGCGCGGCGGAGGCGCTGTTTCTGACGCCGCAGACCATTACCGGGCAGATCAAAGCCCTGGAGGAGCGCCTGCAGGGGAAATTATTTAAGCGAAAGGGAAGGGGGCTTGAGCCGAGCGAGCTGGGGGAGCTGGTTTTTCGCTATGCCGACAGGATGTTTACCCTCAGCCAGGAGATGCTCGACATCGTCAACTATCGCAAAGAGTCGAACCTGCTGTTTGACGTCGGCGTGGCCGATGCGCTCTCGAAACGGCTGGTCAGCGGCGTGCTGGATGCCGCTGTCGTTGAGAGCGAGCAGATTCATATGCGCTGTTTTGAATCCACTCATGAGCTGCTGCTGGAGCAGCTGAGCCAGCATAAGCTCGACATGATTATCTCTGACTGCCCGATCGACTCGACGCAGCAGGAAGGGCTATTTTCGGTGAAGATCGGCGAGTGCAGCGTCAGCTTCTGGTGCATGAATCCGGCGCCGACGAAGCCGTTCCCGGCCTGCCTCGAAGAGCGGCGGCTGCTGATCCCCGGCCGGCGATCGATGCTGGGACGTAAGCTGCTGAACTGGATTAACGTGCAGGGCCTGAAGGTGGAGATCCTCGGCGAGTTTGACGACGCGGCGCTCATGAAAGCCTTCGGCGCCGCACATAATGCGATATTTGTCGCGCCGACGCTCTACGCGCATGATTTCTACCATGATGAATCGATTGTCGAAATTGGCCGTATGGATAGCGTGATGGAGGAATATCACGCTATTTTCGCTGAACGAATGATTCAGCACCCGGCGGTACAGCGTATCTGTAATCGCGATTATTCGTCGCTGTTCACCGAACCCCGATAGCCGGAAGGCGTGGGCTGGCGTGGCTCAGATCGCGCCAGCGTGCGCTACCGGGGGAAGATGATAGGCATAAAAAAACCCGCTTTCGCGGGTTTCTTTAACAAAGTTCAGCAAGCAGGCGATTAAGCCAGTTTGTTGATCTGTGCAGTCAGGTTTGCTTTATGACGCGCAGCTTTGTTTTTGTGGATCAGACCTTTAGCAGCCTGACGGTCCACGATCGGTTGCATTTCGTTAAATGCTTTCTGTGCAGCAGCTTTGTCGCCAGCTTCGATAGCTGCGTATACTTTCTTGATGAAAGTACGCATCATAGAGCGACGGCTTGCGTTGTGCTTGCGAGCCTTTTCAGACTGAACGGCGCGCTTCTTAGCTGATTTGATATTAGCCAAGGTCCAACTCCCAAATGTGTTCTATATGGACAATTCAAAGGCCGAGGAATATGCCCGTTTAGCCTTCTTTTGTCAATGGATTTGTGCAAATAAGCGCCGTTTAACACCACAGCGCTTCATTACGTAGTGATGGCGCAAGATTCTACCAGCTTGTTGCAGGCGAATACAGCTTTTCCACCATAAAAATCGCCGGGCGCGGCCAGTTTTCCCGCTTTCTCGCGCTGAGTGAATGAATTCCTGAGAACTTTCGTTGCCGAGGTGCAATCGCTGGTTAACGTTGACAGTTGTACAAGGTATACTCGGACGATTTTCACTGTTTTGAGCCAGACATGAAGCTGATACGCGGCATACATAATCTCAGTCAGGCCCCGCACGGGTGCGTGCTGACCATTGGTAATTTCGACGGCGTGCATCGTGGGCATCAGGCGCTGCTGCAGCGGTTGCGCGAAGAGGGCCGCCAGCGCGGTTTACCGGTCGTGGTGATGATTTTTGAACCCCAGCCGCTGGAGCTCTTTGCCGCTGATAAAGCCCCGGCGCGATTGACCCGCCTGCGTGAAAAGCTGGGCTATCTGGCTGAAAGCGGGGTTGACTATGTATTGTGCGTTCGCTTTGACCGCCGGTTCGCCGCGCTAACCGCGCAGGATTTTATCAGTGAACTGCTGGTGCGTCGCCTGGGCGTGCAGTTCCTCGCCGTTGGTGACGATTTCCGCTTTGGCGCTGGTCGCCAGGGGGATTTCTTGTTATTACAAAAGGCGGGGGCGGAATATGGCTTCGACGTCACCAGCACCCAAACCTTCTGCGAAGGCGGGGTGCGAATCAGCAGCACGGCGGTACGCCAGGCGCTGGCCGATGACGATCTCCTGCTGGCGGAGACGCTGCTCGGCCATCCGTTTAGCATCTCCGGACGCGTCGTGCATGGTGATGAACTAGGCCGAACCATAGGTTTTCCGACGGCGAACTTACCGCTGCGTCGTCAGGTTTCCCCGGTTAAAGGGGTCTATGCGGTAGAAGTGACAGGGCTGGGCGACAAACCGATAGCGGGCGTCGCCAATATTGGCACCCGTCCAACGGTTGCGGGCGTGCGTCAGCAGCTCGAAGTACATCTGTTGGACGTTGTAATGGACCTCTACGGTCGCCATATCAATGTAATACTGCGTAAAAAGATACGTAACGAGCAGCGGTTTGCGTCGCTGGACGAGCTGAAGGCGCAAATCGCACGTGATGAGTTAACGGCCCGCGAATTATTTGGGCTGACCAGCCAGGCCTGAGCCACTGGTGTTTATCAAACCGAAATACGGAACCGAGAATCTGATGAGTGACTATAAATCGACCCTGAATTTGCCGGAAACAGGGTTCCCTATGCGTGGCGACCTCGCCAAACGCGAACCGGGAATGCTGGCGCGTTGGACCGATGATGACCTGTACGGCATCATTCGTGCAGCCAAAAAAGGCAAAAAAACCTTCATTCTGCATGATGGCCCTCCTTATGCGAATGGCAGCATTCATATTGGTCACTCGGTAAACAAGATTCTGAAAGACATTATCGTTAAGTCCAAAGGACTGACGGGCTATGACTCGCCTTACGTTCCGGGCTGGGACTGCCACGGTCTGCCGATCGAGCTGAAAGTGGAGCAGGAATACGGCAAGCCGGGTGAGAAATTTACCGCTGCCGAATTCCGCGCTAAGTGCCGCGAATATGCCGCCGAGCAGATCGATGGCCAGCGTAAAGACTTTATCCGTCTCGGCGTGCTGGGCGACTGGTCGCATCCGTACCTGACCATGGACTTCAAAACCGAAGCCAACATCATCCGCGCGCTGGGCAAAATCATCGGTAATGGCCACCTGCATAAAGGCGCCAAACCGGTGCACTGGTGCGTAGACTGCCGTTCCGCGCTGGCGGAAGCGGAAGTGGAGTATTACGACAAAACCTCTCCGTCTATCGATGTCGCGTTCCACGCGGTAGACAAAGCCGCGGTACTGGCGAAATTCGGCGTAGCCGACGTCAACGGTCCGGTGTCGCTGGTTATCTGGACCACCACGCCGTGGACCCTGCCGGCCAACCGCGCTATCTCTCTGTCTCCTGAGTTCGACTATGCGTTGGTGCAGGTTGACGGCCAGGCGCTGATCCTGGCGAAAGACCTGGTTGAGAGCGTAATGAAGCGCGTTGGCGCGACGGACTACACTATTCTGGCGGCGGTACAAGGTTCTGAGCTTGAGCTGATGCGCTTTAAGCATCCGTTCCTCGATTTCGACGTGCCGGCGATCCTTGGCGACCACGTGACGCTGGATGCCGGTACCGGTGCGGTGCATACCGCTGGCGGCCACGGTCCGGACGACTACACCATCAGCCAGAAATACGGTCTGGAAATCGCCAACCCGGTTGGCCCGGACGGCGCTTACCTGCCAGGTACCTGGCCGTCCCTGGACGGCATTAATGTTTTCAAAGCCAATGACATCATCGTTGAGATGCTGCGTGAGCGTGGCGCGCTGTTACACGTTGAGAAACTGCAGCACAGCTATCCATGCTGCTGGCGCCACAAGTCGCCGATCATCTTCCGCGCCACTCCGCAGTGGTTCGTGAGCATGGATCAGAAAGGCCTGCGCGCGCAGTCGCTGAAAGAGATCAAAGGCGTGCAGTGGATCCCGGACTGGGGCCAGGCGCGTATCGAATCGATGGTCGCTAACCGCCCTGACTGGTGTATCTCCCGTCAGCGCACCTGGGGCGTGCCGATGTCGCTGTTCGTGCATAAAGAAACCCATGAACTGCACCCGCGTACCCTTGAGCTGATGGAAGAAGTGGCAAAACGCGTTGAAGTTGACGGCATCCAGGCGTGGTGGGATCTCGATTCCCGCGACATTCTTGGCGATGACGCCGACAGCTATGAGAAAGTGCCGGATACCCTCGACGTCTGGTTTGACTCCGGGTCGACCCACTCTTCCGTGGTTGACGTGCGTCCGGAATTCGCCGGTCACGCCGCCGATATGTATCTGGAAGGTTCTGACCAGCATCGCGGCTGGTTCATGTCCTCGCTGATGATTTCCACGGCGATGAAAGGCAAAGCGCCATATCGTCAGGTACTGACCCACGGCTTCACCGTCGACGGTCAGGGCCGCAAAATGTCCAAGTCTATCGGCAACACCGTTAGCCCGCAGGACGTGATGAACAAGCTCGGCGCCGATATCCTGCGCCTGTGGGTGGCTTCCACCGACTACACCGGCGAAATGGCGGTCTCTGACGAGATCCTCAAACGCGCCGCCGACAGCTATCGTCGTATCCGTAATACCGCGCGCTTCCTGCTGGCGAACCTTAACGGTTTCGATCCGGCGAAAGACATGGTTAAACCGGAAGAGATGGTGGTGCTGGACCGCTGGGCGGTCGGCTGCGCGCAGGCGGCACAGGAAGATATCCTGAAAGCCTACGAATCCTACGACTTCCATGAAGTGGTGCAGCGCCTGATGCGCTTCTGCTCCATCGAGATGGGCTCGTTCTACCTCGACATCATCAAAGACCGCCAGTACACCGCCAAGGCGGACAGCGTGGCGCGTCGCAGCTGCCAGACCGCGCTGTTCCATATCGTGGAAGCGCTGGTGCGCTGGATGGCGCCGATCATGTCCTTCACCGCAGATGAAATCTGGGGCTATCTGCCGGGCGAGCGTGAGAAATATGTCTTCACCGGCGAGTGGTATGAAGGTCTGTTCGGCCTGGCCGACGACGAAGCGATGAACGACGATTTCTGGGACGAGCTGCTGAAGGTGCGTGGCGAAGTCAACAAGGTGATCGAGCAGGCGCGTGCGGATAAGAAAGTCGGCGGCTCGCTGGAAGCGGCAGTCACGCTGTATGCTGATGCCGATCTGGCGGCTAAGCTCAATGCGCTGGGCGATGAATTGCGATTTGTCCTGTTGACCTCCGGGGCGAACGTCGCAGACTATGCGAGCGCGTCCGCTGATGCGCAGCAAAGCGAACTGCTCAAAGGGTTGAAAGTCGCATTGAGTAAAGCTGAAGGTGAGAAATGCCCGCGCTGCTGGCATTACACCACCGATATCGGCAAGGTGGCGGAACACGCGGAAATCTGCGGACGCTGTGTGAGCAACGTCGCCGGTGACGGCGAGCAACGTAAATTCGCCTGATGAGTAAATCGATCTGTTCAACGGGGCTACGCTGGCTGTGGGTGGTCGTAGCCGTGCTGATTATCGATCTGGGCAGCAAATTCCTGATCCTCCAGAACTTCGCTCTGGGGGAGACGGTTCCGCTGTTCCCGTCGCTTAATCTGCATTATGCCCGCAACTATGGCGCGGCCTTTAGCTTTCTCGCCGACAGCGGCGGCTGGCAGCGCTGGTTCTTTTCCGGGATCGCGATCGGCATTTGCGTAGTGCTGACGGTGCTGATGTACCGTTCGAAGGCGACGCAAAAGCTGAACAATATTGCCTACGCGCTGATTATCGGCGGCGCGCTGGGCAACTTGTTCGATCGCCTGTGGCATGGCTTTGTGGTCGATATGATCGACTTCTACGTCGGCGACTGGCATTTTGCCACCTTCAACCTCGCCGATAGCGCGATCTGCATCGGCGCAGCGCTGATTGTGCTGGAAGGCTTCCTGCCGAAACCGACTGTGAAAGAGCAGGCGTAAATCTCAATGCCGGGTGACGTGACGCTTACCCGGCCTACAGAATTTTTGGCCCCCGTAGGCCCGGTAAGCGTAATGCCGCCGGGCACCGGGTGACCTAAACAAGCGAGCAATTTGCATGTCTAAATCCGTACAGAGCAACAGCGCGGTACTGGTGCACTTCACTCTGAAACTGGACGACGGCTCCACTGCCGAGTCCACCCGCAGCAACGGCAAACCGGCGCTGTTTCGCCTCGGCGACACCTCTTTGTCTGAAGGGCTGGAGCAACAGCTTCTCGGTTTGAAAGAGGGGGAGAAAAAGGCCTTTTCGCTGGAGCCTGACGCCGCCTTTGGCGTACCCAGCCCGGACCTGATTCAGTATTTCTCTCGCCGCGAGTTTATCGACGCTGGCGAGCCGGAGATCGGCGCGATTATGCTCTTTACCGCAATGGATGGCAGCGAAATGCCTGGCGTGATCCGCGAAGTGAACGGCGATTCCATCACCGTTGACTTCAACCATCCGCTGGCCGGGCGCACTGTTCATTTTGATATTGAAGTGCTGGAGATCGATCCGGCGCTGGAGGAGTAACATGCAGATCCTGTTGGCTAACCCGCGCGGTTTTTGCGCTGGCGTTGACCGCGCTATCAGCATTGTAGAAAACGCGCTGACGCTGTATGGCGCACCGATCTATGTTCGTCATGAAGTGGTGCACAACCGCTATGTGGTGGATAGCCTGCGCAAGCGTGGCGCCATTTTTATCGAACAGATCAGCGAAGTGCCGGACGGCGCGATCCTGATTTTCTCCGCCCACGGCGTGTCGCAGGCGGTACGCAACGAAGCGAAGAGCCGCGACCTGACGGTGTTCGATGCCACCTGTCCGCTGGTGACCAAAGTCCATATGGAAGTCGCCCGCGCCAGCCGCCGCGGCGAAGAGTCGATTCTGATTGGCCATGCCGGCCATCCGGAAGTCGAAGGCACCATGGGACAGTACAACAACCCGCAAGGGGGGATGTACCTGGTCGAGTCGCCGGAAGACGTGCTGAAGCTGGAAGTGAAAAATGACGCCCGGCTGTCGTTTATGACCCAGACCACGCTCTCCGTCGACGATACCTCGGATGTGATTGACGCCCTGCGCGCGCGTTTTCCGAAAATCGTCGGCCCGCGCAAAGACGACATTTGCTATGCCACCACTAACCGTCAGGAAGCCGTGCGCGCGCTGGCGGAGCAGGCTGACGTAGTGCTGGTGGTCGGGTCGAAAAACTCCTCCAACTCTAACCGCCTCGCCGAGCTGGCGCAGCGGATGGGTAAGGCGGCTTACCTGATTGACGACGCCTCCGATATCCAGGAAGCGTGGGTCAAGGATGCGGCCTGCGTCGGCGTGACGGCGGGCGCGTCGGCGCCGGATATTCTGGTGCAGAACGTCATTACCCGCCTGCAGGAGCTGGGCGGCGGCGAAGCCGTGCCGCTGGAAGGCCGGGAAGAGAATATCGTCTTTGAAGTGCCGAAAGAGCTGCGTGTGGATGTCCGTGAAGTAGAGTAAGTTCTTTCCTCCAGCAGTATGAGAAGATGCCAGACTTAACGTCTGGCATTTTTTTAGGGAGAAACCATGCGCTTACCAATCATTCTTGATACCGATCCGGGCATCGACGATGCCGCCGCCATTGCCGCGGCGCTGTTCGCGCCTGAGCTGGATCTGCAGTTGATGACCACCGTAGCGGGCAATGTCTCGGTGGAGAAGACGACCCGTAACGCGCTGCAATTGCTGCATTTCTGGAATGCCGATGTACCGCTGGCGCAGGGGGCGTCGATGCCGCTGGTGCGTCCGTTGCGCGACGCCGCCTCGGTGCATGGCGAATCCGGCATGGAGGGGTATGACTTTGTTGAGCATCAACGTCAACCGCTGGCGAAGCCGGCCTTCCAGGCGATCCGTGATGCGCTTATGCATGCTGCCGAGCCGATCACCCTGGTGGCGATTGGCCCGCTGACCAATATAGCGCTGCTGCTGACCCAGTACCCGGAATGCGTGTTTAATATTCGCCGGCTGGTGATCATGGGCGGCTCGGCGGGCCGCGGCAACTTCACGCCGAATGCGGAATTCAATATCGCTATCGACCCGGAAGCCGCCGCGAAAGTGTTCCATAGTGGGCTGGAGATTGTGATGTGCGGGCTGGACGTCACCAACCGGGCGCTGCTGGCGGCGGATTATCTGGCGACGCTGCCGACGCTGAACCAGACCGGTAAAATGCTCCATGCGCTGTTTAGCCACTATCGCAGCGGCAGCATGAGCAGTGGTCTGCGCATGCACGACTTGTGCGCTATTGCGTGGCTGGCCCGCCCGGAACTGTTCACTCTCCAGCCGTGCTTTGTGGCGGTGGAGACGCAGGGGACCTGGACCGCCGGCACCACGGTGGTGGATATCGAAGGACGACTGGGCCAGCCGGCGAACGCCCAGGTGGCGCTGGATATCGACGTCGAAGGGTTTCAGCGCTGGGCGGCGGAGGTGATTGCCCTGGCGCCGTGATATATCACTCGATTTTCAAGGAGAGAAGCAATGACCTATGGACAGGCGTATTTGAGCGGCTGGAAAGAGACCTTTAACTTTAGCGGACGCGCCAGTCGACGGCAGTTCTGGACGTTTTTTCTCACCAATGTATTGATCGCCACCGCGCCGCTGGCGGCCTGGTGTCTGGCAACCAGCGTTAACCCTCAATACGGCATCCTCAGTTTTGTTGTCATTCCCTTTGCCGCTCTCTGGCTGCTGTTGATGGCGATCCCCCTGCTGGCTGTAGGCTGCCGGCGGATGCATGATATCGGCCGCTCCGGGATCTGGTTTGTGTTGGGGGTTATCATTCCGTGGTTTGCAATTATTTCGCTGGCTCTGTGCTGCCTGCGCTCAGCGCCGGCACCGTCTCGCTGAGATAATCGATCATCGCCCGCATCCTGGCGGGCATATGCTTATCTCCCGCCCACAGCAGCCACAGATCGCCGGAGTAGCTGCTGATAAATTCCCACTCGGGCAGCACCTGCACGATGTCGCCGTTCGCCAGCGCCTCACGGGCGGTGAACAGCGGCAGGCTGCCGATCCCTAAATGCTGTCTGACCGCGTCGAGGCGTACGGCGGTATGGTTGGCGGCGTACCGCCCGTAGGTTTGCACCGTTTCTGTTTTGCCTTCCCGACGGAACTTCCAGCGCGCATCGGCGGGCGTTTCGCAGCTATGCGCGCGCAGATCCTGCGGCGTGTACGGCGTACCGTGCTGCTGTAAATAGGCCTCAGTGGCGCAGATAACGTGCCTGATTGGCATCAGCGGTTTGCCATGCAGGCCGGGGGAGGGGGTATCGGTGATGCGTAGCGCCAGATCAATACCGTCATCGATAAAATCGAGAGGGCGATCTTCCAGCCGCAGGCAGACGTCCACCTGCGGGTAGCGGTGGAAAAACGCCATCATCAGCGGGTGGATCACAAAGCGGCCGACGGCTTTCGGGACGCTGAGCGTCAGCTTTCCCTGGGCGACCGTTTGGCGACTGCCTGCGGAATCCATTGCCTGTCGCGCCGCTTCCAGCATCTGCTGGGCATGCTGATATATCGTTTCCCCGGCATCGCTAAGACGCAGCTTGCGGGTGGTACGCTGCAGCAGTTTGCAGCCCATCTCTCGCTCCAGCCGTGACACGCTGCGGCTAACGGCTGAAGGGGTAATGCCGTTCTGGCGGGCGACGGCGGAGAAGCTGCCCTGGTCGACTATCTGAACGAAAAGAGCGAGGTCGGGCAGGAGGTTCAGATTCATTTGTGCTCCCGGAGCAAGAGTGCATTGGCTGGTGGTGGGATTATCGCTGTCGGCATTAATAATATACTGGCCGGACAGAGAGGAGAATCACTATGACTGAACGGGTTTATTACACCAGCGATGCTACCGACGGGCGCGCCCAGATCATCGCCTGCACTGCAGAAGCGGATGGCCGTTACGCCATCGAACTGGATCGGACGCTGTTTCACCCGCAAGGGGGCGGTCAACCGGCGGACCGTGGATGGATTGCCGGGCAGGTGGTTGAGACGGTGGCTGTGCGCGGCGAAAGGGTGCTGCATATTCTGTCGCAACCCCTTCCCCTCGGTGAAGTGGAGATGAAAATTGATGCCTCCGCGAGACAGCTGCATGCTCGTCTGCATTCTGCCGGCCACCTGCTTGGCCTGGCGGGCGAACAGCTTGGCTGGCAACCGGTGAAAGCGCACCACTGGCCCGGCGAAGGGCGGATAACCTTTACCAGCAGGAATAGCGCCGCGCTGCCGGACGCCAGTGCGCTACTGGCGTTAGTAAAGGCATGGCAGGCGCAGGACTTACCGCGTCAGGTGACGTTCGCTGATGGCATGCGCAAGGTGGGATTCGGCGAGCTGCCAGCCTATCCCTGCGGAGGCACCCACGTCGCCCGTCTGGCGGAGCTGGGCGACATTGTCATTAGTCAGATTAAGATGAAGAAGGGGCAGCTGGTGGTCAGCTACACCCTGGCGTAAGCGTTTTATCTCTGCTCAGGATAGGTCTGCTTGCCGTGATAGATACGCTCAGGTCGGCCAACCTTGCCGTAGCTGATTTCCGCTTCCAGAAAGTCGTTCTTTACTCCTTGTTCCAGATAACGGCGAGCGGTGGTTTTGCTGCTGCCGAGGATACGGGCCAGCGAGTCGGCGGTATGCACCACCGTCGGGTCGGCAAACAGCTGGAGCACGCGCTGAAAGGTGCTTTCATCGATCCCGCGCAGTGGTGCGCTGGCGGGTTCCGTTTGTTCCCGGGCCTGAATATTAAACAGCGCGTCGACATGGAGCTGGCTGGCCTGTTCACTGGAGCGCAGCGAGCTACGATAGCGGGCAAAGCGCTCCAGCGTGTGCTGCAGGCGCTGATAGTGCACCGGCTTAATCAGGTAATCAAACACCCCAAGACGCAGCGCTTCGCTGATGGTTTCCATGTGATTATCCGCAGTAATAAAGATAATCCTTCCCTTGTAATGTGTACTGACTGCATGGCGGATCAGATCGATACCTTTGCCGTCGGGTAAAAAATTATCCAGCAGGATCAGCTGCGGTTGATACAGTCTGAGCTGTTTCCTGGCGCTCTCAAGCTTATCCGCAATACCAATGACGTCGAACTGGGGAAACTGTTTAATGTTATCCACCAGGATCTCCGCCAGCATAGGTTCGTCTTCAACAATAAGAGTAGTGATGCTATCCATGATGTTCATCTCGGGTCAGGGGGATATAAAGCGTAAAAATGGTGCCAAAAGGAATATTATTTTCGACGACGATACTGCCGCCTGCTTGTTCCACGTAGCTGCGTACCAGCCAGAGTCCGATACCATGATCTTTGCTGGCGCTGCTGGTGACGCCGCGCTCGAAGATCCGATCGCGCAGCGCCTCGTCAATGCCGCATCCCTGGTCGGCGATCTCAATGATCACCTCCTGGCCATCACTGTTGATCAGGCATTCGATCTGTTTTGAACCCTGCGGTTGACGCAGGCTGGCATTGTAGGCGTTATCAAGTAGATTCCCCACGATCGAGATCCATTCGTTGTGCGAAAGGGCGGTAGGTAATCTATCAACGAAGCAGGCCGGATCGAAAATCAGCTCAAGTCCAAGCTCTTTGGCCCGGTAATATTTGCCGATCAACAGCCCGGCCAGGTGGTTGTCCTGGAAATTGCGTGCAATAAAATCGATCACCTTCTGGTGACTTTCCGACTGCTGTTGGATCAGTTCCAGCGCTTGGTTATAGCGTTTAAGAAACAGCAGACCGGCGATAGTGGAGATCAGATTGCGATGCTCATGCTGCACGGCGCGCAGGTTATCGGCGTACTGTTGCACCTGGCTGAGCTGCAGGCTAAGGGTATTGATATCGTCTTTGCTGCGAAAGCTGATCACCCAACCCTGTGGCTCATTGTTTAAGATCACCGCCATCCGGCTGGCGATCACTTTGATCTGATTGAAGGTAACGATCTCGTCTTTTTTATTGGTCTGTGGCGCATCGTAGAAGAAGACCTCCTGCGAGATAACGCTGCTGATCCGTTTGCCGATAAGCGTCGGTTCCGGCTGACTCAAATTGAGCAGGCGACGCGCAGTCTGATTAATCGCAGTGATTTTATAATCGGAGTCGATGGCGATAAGCCCTTCGAACACCGATTCAAACAGCACGCTTTGCTGGATCAACAGCTGTGACAACTGCTGGGGTTCCATATTGAGCATCTGTTTTTTGATATGCAGTGAGAAGCGGCGGGCGCAAAAGAGCAGAAGCAGTAACATGATGGCCATCGGGATCAGCAGCGAACTTATCTGCAGGCTGAGCCAGTTTTCCAGTTGCTCAATGGTATAGCCTACCGACACAATGCCGATCACCTTGCCGGTTGCGTCCTGAATCGGCGATTTACCTCGCAGCGACGATCCCAGCGAGCCTTTGCGCACTGACACGTAGCTTTTGGCGTTTATCAACGCCTCATCGCTATCGCCGCCTTCCATCGATTTGCCGATTTCATCAGGATTGACGTGATAGAGGCGCTGGCCGCTGGCATCACCGACGGTGATGTAGGTGGCGTCGGAGAACGAACGCATGGGGTCGATAAGGGCTTTGATTCTGGCGAGATCGCGTTTCTGCACTGCCTCCACCAGCTCCGGCATCGCCGAAATCTGCATCGCCTGAATCAGCGCCCGTTGCCCGACCTGATAATGCAGACGCTCCTCGGTAATGTCTGTCAGATACCATGACATCGCCAGCATGACGATCGTCGAAGTGAATAAGATCAGCAGGAAGATGCGATTCTGAAACGATCGCCTGGCAAACCAGTGGGTGATTTTTCGGGTATACATTGGGTAGATAGACATTAAATTGTTATTCTCCCCGTTTTGCGCCCCCGGCGCCGACAGGTGGAGCACAGAACAGAAAATTTCAGACATGTGCCCGGCCCCGTCATGCCAGGAGTGGGTATCAAATCAGCCCGGAGGTGGGGCGACAGCCACACCTCCGGGAAGGATGCCGGCCTACATCGCCAGCACGTACTTGAGCATCACCCCGGCGGCGATCGCCGAGCCGATCACCCCCGCCACGTTCGGGCCCATGGCGTGCATCAGCAGGAAGTTCTGCCCGTCCGCTTCCAGACCCACCTTGTTCGACACCCGCGCCGCCATCGGCACCGCCGACACCCCCGCGGAACCAATCAGCGGGTTGATTTTGTGCCGGCTGAACACGTTCATCAGCTTCGCCATCAGCACCCCGGCGGCGGTCCCCACGCAGAAGGCGATCACCCCCAGCACCAGGATCCCCAGCGTCTGCGGCTGCAGGAACTTGTCCGCCACCAGCTTGGCCCCCACCGACAGCCCGAGGAAGATGGTGACGATGTTGATCAGCGCGTTCTGCACCGTATCGCTCAGCCGCTCCACCACCCCGCTCTCGCGCATCAGGTTGCCGAAGCAGAACATACCCAGCAGCGGCGCGGCGTCCGGCAGCAGGAGCGCCACCAGCAGCAACAGCACTGCCGGGAACAGGATCTTCTCCCGCTTGCTTACCGTGCGCAGCTGCACCATGCGGATCTTCCGCTCCTTATCCGTGGTCAGCGCCTTCATGATCGGCGGCTGGATCAGCGGCACCAGCGCCATATAGGAGTACGCCGCCACCGCGATGGCCCCCAGCAGCTCCGGCGCCAGCTTGCCCGACAGGTAAATCGCCGTCGGGCCGTCGGCGCCGCCGATGATGCCGATGGCCGCCGCCTGCGGCAGGGTGAAGCTGATGATGCCGAAGTAGTTCAGCGTCAGCGCCCCGAGCACGGTGGCGAAGATCCCGAACTGCGCCGCCGCCCCCAGCAGCAGGGTGCGCGGGTTGGCCAGCAGCGGGCCGAAATCGGTCATCGCTCCGACGCCCATAAAGATGACCAGCGGCGCGATGCCCGAGCCAATCGCCACCTTATAGAAGATGGCCAGCACCCCGGCGGAGTAGCCCATGTCCACCGCGAGGCTCTCCATCTGCCCCTGCACCGACGGCAGGGCCAGCGCCAGTGCCTCTTTGATGGCGTGGACGTCCGGCGCGCAGTGGAGCTTCGCGGCAATCACCGCCAGCTGCGCCGGGTCGTGGTGAGCCAGCAGGCTCTCCAGGGCGGTGAGCGCCAGCCCGGCCTCCGGGATATTGGAGAGCAGGCCGCCGAAGCCAATCGGCAGCAGCAGTAACGGCTCGAACTTCTTCGCGATGGCCAGCCAGAGCAGCAGCAGGCTGACCAGCAGCATCGCGGCCTGGCCGGCGCCGAGGTGCATCAGCCCCATGCCCTGAATCAGGGCGTTCAGACTTTCCATTTCCGCTCCTCGTCCTTACGCCAGAGTCATCAGGGTATCGCCGACCGCCACCGCGTCGCCGGCTTTCACCGCGATACCGCGCACGGTCCCGGCCTGCGCGGCACGGATTTCGGTTTCCATCTTCATGGCTTCCAGAATCAGCAGCACCTCGCCTTCGGCGACCGCCTGGCCCTCCGCGGCCAGCACCTTCCAGATAGTGCCCGCCAGCGGGGCGGTCACCGGGGTACCGGCGCCGGCCGGGGCCGGGGCGGCAGCGGGCGCGCTGGCTACCGGCGCAGTGGCGCTGAGCTGGCTGACGTCGCCGCCGTCGCTGACTTTGACCACGAAGGCTTTGCCTTCCACTTCCACGGTGTAGACGCCGGAGGCGGCGGCTTTTGCCGGCGCGGCAGATTTTGCTTCTTCCACCTGCGGCACCGGCTCAAAGGCCGCCGGGTTGTGGCGGTTTTCGAGGAACTTCAGGCCGGGCTGCGGGAACAGCGCCACGGTGAGCACGTCGTCGATGGCGTTTTCGGCAAGCGTGATGCCCTTCTCCTGCGCCTGGCGTTTCACATCCGCTTCCAGCGCGGCCAGCTCCGGCTTGAGTAAATCCGCCGGGCGGCAGGTGACGGCGTCGGCGCCGTCGAGCACCCGCGCCTGCAGGGCGGCGTTAACCGGCGCCGGGGTGTGGCCGTATTCGCCTTTCAGGATACCGGCAGTCTCCTTCGCAATGGTTTTGTAGCGCTCGCCGCCCAGCACGTTGAGCACCGCCTGGGTGCCGACAATCTGCGAGGTCGGGGTCACCAGCGGGATGAAGCCGAGGTCCTCGCGCACGCGGGGGATTTCCGCCAGCACCTCATCCAGACGGTGGGCGGCGCTCTGCTGCTTCAGCTGGCCTTCAAGGTTGGTGAGCATCCCGCCCGGCACCTGGGCGACGAGGATACGGCTGTCGGTGCCTTTCAGCTGGCCTTCGAAGGCGTGGTATTTTTTGCGCACCTCGCGGAAGTACGCGGCGATGCTCTCCAGCCTGTGGATATCGAGGCCGGTGTCGTACGGTGTGCCGGCGAGGGTGGCCACCAGCGCTTCGGTGGCCGGGTGGCCATAGGTGGCGCTCATCGAGGAGATGGCGGTGTCGACGCCGTCGACGCCGGCTTCAATGGCCTTCAGCAGCGCCATCTCCGCCATCCCGGTGGTGGCATGGCAGTGCAGGTGCAGGGTGACGTCGTAGCGCTTCTTGATTTCACTGACCAGCTCAAAGGCGGCATGCGGGGTGAGGATGCCGGACATGTCCTTGATGGCGACGGAGTCAACGCCGGTCTCCAGCAGCTGTTCGGTGAGGTCGAGCCAGGTCTGCAGGGTGTGGGCCGGGCTGGTGGTATAGCTGAGGGTGCCCTGGGCGTGGGCGCCGTGGCGGCGGACCGCCTGCAGGGCGGCCTGCATGTTGCGCGGGTCGTTCATGGCATCAAAGACGCGGAAGACGTCCATGCCGTTTTTGACGGCGCGCTCCACGAAGCGCTCCACCACGTCGTCGGCGTAGTGGCGGTAGCCGAGCAGGTTCTGGCCGCGGAGCAGCATCTGCAGCGGGGTCTTCGGCATCGCCTTTTTCAGCTCGCGCAGGCGGACCCACGGGTCCTCGCCGAGAAAGCGGATGCAGGCGTCAAAGGTGGCGCCGCCCCAGCACTCCAGCGAGCGGTAGCCGACGTCGTCCAGCTGAGCGGCGACGGGGAGCATATCGTCAAGGCGCAGACGGGTGGCGAACAGGGACTGGTGGGCGTCGCGCAGGACGACATCGGTAATGGCAACGGTCATGAATTCCTCCGTGAATTAAGGGTGAAGACGGCGATGGTGGTGAATGGCGGCGACAATCGCCGGCTTCAGGCGGGCGAAATCGTCGGCGGGCGCGACGGCGGCCGGCGCCGGTTTGGGGGCGGCGGGCGGCTCGGAAAACAGGCGGTTGACGGCGAGGGACATTCCCCGGATGGCGAAAATGAGCAGCAGCAGGAACACCAGCACAAAGCCCATGCCGAGAAACATCAGGGTGAAGCCTTCGCCTAACAGGATGGCATTGTCAGTCATTTATACATCTCAAATAGGGGCACGATGACGCGCTGTCTGACAAGGTTTCTGGCGTTTCCGGCTAAGGAGCAGGGTGGATTTCCCTCTGCCGCTCCCGGCATGGGACCCTGATTCGTTCTTCACCTGTCAGTTCAACGTGCCATCGTGCGTATGGGTTAAATCATCATGCCGAACACGATGCTGGCGATGACCAGCACAATACCGCCGCCCAAACGGGAGGAGATTTGCGCATAAGAGATAAGGTTCATACGGTTACAGGCAGAGAGAACTTCCAGGTCGCCGGAGCCGCCGCGGTTGGCCATACACAGGCCTGCAGTGATGGCCGATTCTATTGGGAAGAAGCCCATCAGCCAGCCACCGATCGCCGCGCCGAGCACCGCACCGATAACGATAATGGCGGCGATAACAACGTTAGCGAAGGTGATGGCGTTGATAATTTCCTGTAGGTCGGTGTAGCAGACGCCGACCCCGACCATCAGCACCCACAGCAGCTGTTTGGAGAAGAAATCAGACAAGCGTTTAGCACCGGCTTTGATTTCCGGTGAGCACAGCCCGGAGGCGTTCAGCGCGGCGACGATCAGCACCATCCACGCGAAATAGTGAATAGCCACACCGCCAATGCTGGGCAGAATTTTCTTCGCCACGACGTAGGCCAGCAGGAAGCAGGTAGTGGACAGCACCAGACCGACGGCGGTTTCGCGATGGGTGATTTGTCCCGCTTTCTCATCTTCTTCCACTTTGAACGAGGCTTTACGCACCAGTTCCCCTTCGCCGCTCAGCCAGGCGTGTTTTTTGCCGATGATATCGAGGACGGCGGCAAAGACGATGGCGAAGATGTTAGCGATGGTCAGAATAGCGATAGCGGTTGAGTAATACTCTTCGCGAGAACGACCGGTGACGGAGTGGTAAATCTCCGACAGGGGGACCGCGCCCGCGCCGTTGCCGCCACCCATGATCGGCAGGACGTACAGCATCATGATGCGATCCACTGGAATACCGAACACCAGGCCGATAGCGATGCCAAAAATAGACGCGCCGACAATGCCCATCAGGATAGTTGGAATATAGCCGAGCAGTGATTTCAGCAGCAGGCGGCGGTTTACCGACAGAATTGCTCCGGTAATTAATACCGCGATGAATAAGTTAAGGAAGTTACTCTTATCCATAACGTTGCTGATAGCATCGATTTCTTTCTGCGTAAAAATACCGGCATAGACAAAATAAGCCGCCACCAGGAAAATCATCACCGGAGCGCCACCGATATATTTGTTGAATATTGGCAGGCGCTTGCCAATTTCCCCGAATATAGCGCCGATAATAAACATGATGGCAAAGCCGCCGACGATATCGGTGGGTAAAGCGTTATAAAAATGTGAAAGTAATAGTGTAATTAACGCAAATGCGTAAAGGGGGAGCGGCATGCCGAAGATTTTAAATCCCAGCAGATCGCTAACGCCCTTTTTCTCCGTCGCCGGAGCCTGACTCATGTTAGTCATAAACGTTATCCTGTTTATTGATGGAGTAGTAAGACCGGCGCATAGTAATAAATAGATCCAGGGGTAAGGTGTGATTATCTTCACTGAATACTCGTGTTTTTTATTAATTTAATTGTTTTTATGATTCTGAATTGATTAACAACATAAAAACCATAAAGCCAATTAAGCCACGAGAAAAACTGTGACTTAAATACAAGAATCCATAGCCGAACGCTGGCGAAATACAGTTCGTTTTGAAATGACGAAGCGCTAAAAAATGACACTGATATTAAAACGCGTTCAGCTATTAAAAGATAAACCGCGGCGAGAGGCGATCGATCGGTTTCTCCGCCAGCATCAACTGTCGTTAGAGGCCGACTGCGAAATGGCGATTATCGCCGAGTATCAGCAGCGGCTGGTCGGCTGCGGTGCTATCGCCGGCAATGTGCTGAAATGCATCGCCATCGATCCCTCGCTGCAGGGGGAGGGGCTGAGCCTTAAATTACTGACCGAGCTCCTGACGCTGGCCTATGAGCTGGGGCGCAGCGAACTGTTTTTGTTCACTAAACCTTGCAATGCCGCGTTATTTTCCGGCGCCGGCTTCTGGCCGATAGCCCAGGCGGGCGACCGCGCCGTGCTAATGGAAAATAGCCGCGAACGGCTGACTCGTTACTGTCGACAGCTGGCGATGTACCGTCAGCCGGGAAGAAAAATCGGCGCTATCGTGATGAATGCTAATCCATTCACCCTCGGCCACCGCTGGTTGGTAGAACAGGCGGACAGCCAGTGCGACTGGCTGCATCTGTTTGTGGTCAAAGAAGATGCGTCCTGCTTTTCCTATCACGATCGCTTCAAGCTCATTGAACAGGGGATTACCGGCATCGATAAGGTGACGCTGCATCCCGGTTCGGCGTATCTGATCTCGCGGGCGACGTTCCCCGGCTATTTCCTGAAAGAGCAGGGGGTGGTTGATGACTGCCACAGCCAGATTGACCTGCAGCTCTTCCGCGAGCGCCTGGCCCCGGCGCTGCAGATTACCCATCGCTTTGTCGGCACCGAGCCGCTGTGTCCCCTGACCCGTAATTACAACCAGCGCATGAAGTCACTACTGGAAGCGCCAGGCGACACGCCGCCCATTGAAGTAGTTGAGCTTGCGCGAATCGAAAAAAATGGTGGACCCGTGTCGGCCTCCCGAGTGCGCGAACTCTATCGACAGCGCAACTGGCAGGCGGTCGCGGCGCTGGTGCCGCCGGGCACCCTCTCTTTTCTGATGCAACTGGCGGAGAGCGAACATCAAACCGCCTGATTTTTATGCCCTAACTAAGGATTTTCCCCTATGGAAATGAAGATTGACGCCCTGGCCGGCACGCTGGAGTCCAGCGATGTGATGGTCAGGATTGGACCGGCGGCGCAGCCGGGCATTCAGCTGGAAATCGACAGCATTGTGAAACAACAGTTTGGCGCTGCGATTGAGCAGGTAGTGAGAGAAACGCTGGCTCAGCTTGGCGTGAAACAGGCCAACGTGGTGGTCGATGATAAAGGCGCGCTGGAATGTGTTTTGCGAGCTCGCGTACAGGCCGCGGCGCTGCGCGCGGCGCAACAGACCCAATTACAATGGAGCCAGCTATGAAACCACGTCGCAGTATGTTGTTCATCCCTGGTGCCAATGCCGCCATGTTAAGCACGTCATTCGTCTACGGCGCCGATGCGGTGATGTTCGACCTGGAAGATGCCGTTTCGCTGCGCGAGAAAGATACCGCTCGTCTGCTGGTGTATCAGGCGCTGCAGCATCCACTGTATCAGGATATCGAAACCGTGGTGCGCATTAACCCGCTGAATACGCCATTCGGTCTTGCCGACCTTGAAGCGGTAGTCCGCGCGGGCGTGGATATGGTGCGTCTGCCGAAAACCGACAGCAAAGAAGATATCCATGAGCTGGAAGCGCATGTTGAGCGGATTGAACGCGAGTGCGGCCGGGAAGTGGGCAGCACCAAGTTAATGGCGGCGATCGAGTCGGCGCTGGGCGTGGTGAACGCGGTGGAAATCGCCCGCGCCAGCCCGCGTCTGGCGGCGATCGCGCTGGCGGCCTTCGATTACGTGATGGATATGGGCACCTCCCGCGGCGACGGTACTGAACTGTTCTACGCCCGCTGCGCTGTACTGCATGCCGCCCGCGTTGCCGGCATCGCCGCCTATGACGTGGTGTGGTCGGATATCAATAACGAAGAGGGCTTCCTGGCGGAAGCGAATCTGGCCAAAAACCTCGGTTTTAACGGCAAATCGTTGGTTAACCCACGACAAATTGAACTCCTGCATCAGGTCTATGCCCCGACGCGCAAAGAGGTCGATCACGCGCTGGAAGTGATTGCCGCGGCGGAAGAAGCCGAAACGCGAGGTCTGGGTGTGGTATCGCTGAACGGCAAGATGATCGATGGACCGATTATCGACCATGCTCGCAAAGTGGTGGCGCTCTCGGCTTCCGGTATTCGTGATTAAGGGGAATAAGATGAAAGAGACAGTAGCAATGCTTAATCAGCAGTACGTGATGCCGAATGGACTGACATCTTATGCCGGCGTAACGGCGAAAAGTCCCTGGCTGGCGAGTGAGAGCGAAAAGCGCCAGCGCAAAATCTGCGATTCGCTGGAAACGGCAATCCGTCGCTCCGGCCTGCAAAACGGCATGACCATCTCGTTTCACCACGCGTTTCGCGGCGGTGACAAAGTCGTCAATATGGTAGTGGCGAAGCTGGCGGAAATGGGTTTTCGCGATCTCACCCTGGCGTCCAGTTCGCTGATCGACGCCCACTGGCCGCTGATCGAGCATATTAAAAATGGCGTGATCCGCCAGATCTACACCTCCGGCCTGCGCGGCAAGTTGGGCGAGGAGATCTCCGCCGGTTTAATGGAAAACCCGGTGCAGATCCACTCCCACGGCGGTCGCGTACAGCTGATTCAAAGCGGCGAGCTGTCGATTGATGTCGCGTTTCTCGGCGTTCCTTGCTGCGATGAGTTTGGCAACGCCAACGGCTTTAGCGGTAAATCACGCTGCGGTTCTCTGGGCTACGCGCGCGTCGATGCCGAGCACGCTAAATGCGTGGTGCTGCTGACCGAAGAGTGGGTGGATTATCCTAACTATCCGGCCAGTATTGCCCAGGATCAGGTGGATCTGATAGTCCAGGTAGATGAAGTCGGCGATCCGCAAAAAATTACCGCGGGTGCCATCCGTCTGACCAGCAACCCGCGCGAGCTGCTGATCGCCCGCCAGGCGGCGAAAGTCGTTGAGCACTCCGGTTACTTTAAAGAGGGTTTCTCGCTGCAGACCGGTACCGGCGGCGCCTCGCTGGCAGTAACTCGCTTCCTTGAAGATAAAATGCGCCGTAACGGCATTACCGCCAGCTTCGGCCTCGGCGGTATCACCGGGACGATGGTCGATTTGCACGAAAAAGGGTTGATCAAAACGCTGCTCGATACCCAGTCCTTCGATGGTGACGCGGCGCGTTCGCTGGCGCAGAACCCGAACCATGTCGAGATCTCCACCAATCAGTATGCCAGCCCGGGCTCCAAAGGCGCCTCCTGCGAGCGCTTAAACGTGGTGATGCTCAGCGCGCTGGAAATTGATATCGACTTTAACGTTAACGTGATGACCGGTTCTAACGGTGTGCTGCGCGGGGCGTCCGGTGGCCATAGCGATACCGCCGCCGGTGCGGATTTGACCATTATTACCGCGCCGTTAGTTCGCGGCCGTATTCCCTGCGTCGTGGAAAAGGTGCTGACCCGCGTCACGCCGGGGGCCAGCGTGGATGTGCTGGTCACTGACCACGGCATTGCGGTCAACCCGGCACGTCAGGACCTGATCGACAATTTGCGCAGCGCAGGCATTCCGCTGATGACCATTGAGGAACTGCAGCAGCGTGCTGAGCTGTTGACTGGCAAGCCGCAGCCGATCGAATTCACCGATCGGGTGGTGGCGGTGGTGCGCTATCGCGACGGTTCGGTCATCGATGTGATTCGTCAGGTGAAAAACAGCGACTAAACGCAGAGGGGAAAGGCCATGAGCGACGTGTTAATTAATCCTGCGCGTGTGCGGCGCGTGAAGCCACTGAGTGCCGAAGAGGTGGTCAGCGCGGTAGAGCGCGCGCTGTTGACCGAAGTTCGCCTGACCCCAAAGCCCGGGTTGGTGGATATTCGTAACGCTGGCGCGCACTGGGATATGGATCTGGCCTCGTTTGAGGCCAGCACCGCGGTGGTGGCTCCGTGGATGGAGAAATTTTTCATCATGGGCCACGATACTGCGGCGGTCGCGCCGGAGCAGGTATTGATGATGCTGCGCCCGGTAGGGATGGCCTGTGAGAACGATATGCTGGAGGCCACCGGCGGGGTGAATACCCATCGCGGGGCGATCTTCGCTTTTGGCCTGCTCAGCGCGGCGGCGGGCAGGCTGGTGTCGAAAGGTGAGCCGATAGAGCAGCACCGGCTTTGCGACCAGGTGGCGCGCTTCTGTCGCGGCATGGTTATGCAGGAGTTGTCTTCTGCTGGCGGGGAACGGCTCAGTAAAGGCGAGGCTCATTTTCTGCGCTATGGTCTCTCCGGGGCCCGCGGCGAGGCGGAGAGCGGTTTCCTGACGGTGCGTACCCAAGCCATGCCAGTCTTTACCCGCATGATGGAAGAGACCGGCGACAGTAATCTGGCGCTACTGCAAACCCTGCTGCATCTGATGGCGTGGAATGATGACACCAACCTGGTCTCGCGCGGCGGGCTTGCCGGGCTGAACTTTGTCCAGCAGGAGGCGCAGCGACTGCTGTGGCAGGGCGGCGTGCTGGCGGACGGCGGGCTGGAGGCGCTGCGACAGTTTGACGATGAGCTGATTGCCCGCCATCTCAGCCCCGGCGGCAGCGCCGATCTGTTGGCGGTGACCTGGTTTTTATCCGCGTTTCCCGCCGGCGCGCTTTTCCCGCTGTAACCCACTGCAATACCGCCTTCGCCCGCACTGTACGGGCGAAGGCGCCATCATTAGCCTTCCCGGTTGTCATCAGGTAAACACGGAATCGCGGCACAATCGTATAGTTTTTACTGATATCGTCCGCCGTTTGTCATAAATTTCTAATTATCGGCGTTTTTGAGTAGCGGCCCGCTGACGGGCTGGTTACTCTGAAAACAATTTACGTAATGTTAACAAAAGAGAATAGCTATGCATGATGCACAAATCCGCGTGGCCATCGCCGGCGCGGGCGGCCGGATGGGACGCCAGTTAATTCAGGCTGCATTGCAGATGGAAGGCGTGGCGCTGGGCGCGGCGCTGGAGCGCGAAGGGTCAAGCCTGGTGGGCAGCGACGCCGGCGAGCTGGCGGGCGCCGGCAAAGCGGGCGTCGCGGTGCAGAGCAGCCTGGCGGCGGTAAAAGATGATTTCGACGTGTTGATCGATTTTACCCGCCCGGAAGGCACGCTGAACCATCTGGCGTTTTGCCGCGAGCACGGCAAAGGGATGGTCATCGGCACCACCGGTTTTGACGACGCTGGCAAACAGGCGATTCGCGATGCCGCGCAGGACATTGCCATTGTCTTCGCCGCTAACTTTAGCGTTGGCGTCAATGTCCTGTTGAAGCTGCTGGAGAAGGCGGCGAAGGTGATGGGCGACTATACCGACATCGAAATTATCGAAGCGCACCACCGGCATAAAGTGGATGCGCCGTCAGGCACCGCGCTGGCGATGGGCGAAGCGATCGCTGGGGCATTGAACAAAGATCTTAAGGACTGCGCGGTCTACAGTCGTGAAGGCTACACTGGCGAACGCGTCCCGGGCACCATCGGCTTCGCGACCGTTCGCGCGGGCGATATCGTCGGGGAGCATACGGCAATGTTTGCTGACATCGGTGAGCGTATTGAAATCACCCATAAAGCGTCCAGCCGCATGACCTTCGCAAATGGCGCCGTTCGTTCAGCATTATGGCTGAAAGACAAGAAAAATGGCCTGTTTGATATGCGTGATGTGCTGGATCTGAATAGTTTATAACGATTATTACCCATCGTGATGTGGTTATTGCTATCAATAAGTTATTGATGCAGAGGGCAATATTTTGTTGCCCTTTTTTATTTTTGCGAATTATGGCGTATATTTTAAGTGTAATGCGTAAAAAATACAGTATTTGCGTGTTTTTTAGTGAATTAAATGTAAATTTTGACCATCTGGTCCACTTTTTTGTCGATCATCCCTCTGTTTTACACTCTTCCACATCCGCAAGCGTTTTCTCAGCCAGGTTTGTTGATCTTTTTGGCGTAAAAATCACGTGTTACGCACCAGTGGCGTAAAATGACATTAAAAATCTCCGCTTTAAGTTGACTTTTATCCGACATCTCTCCAGAATGCCGCCGTTTGCCAAAAATCTGCGGGCAACAGATTTGCATTGATTCAGATCGTGTTTATGAATTAATATGCAAATAAAGTGAGTGGATATTCTCTGGAGGATGTTTTGATTAAGTCAGCGCTATTGGTTCTGGAAGACGGAACCCAGTTTCACGGTCGGGCCATCGGGGCAACCGGCACGGCGGTTGGGGAAGTCGTTTTCAATACTTCAATGACCGGTTATCAAGAAATCCTCACTGATCCTTCCTATTCCCGCCAAATCGTCACTCTTACTTATCCTCATATTGGTAATGTCGGCACCAACGCCGCCGATGAAGAATCTTCTCAGGTACATGCGCAGGGTCTGGTTATTCGCGACCTGCCGCTGATTGCCAGCAACTTCCGCAGTACTGAAGACCTCTCTTCTTATCTGAAGCGCCATAACATCGTGGCGATTGCCGATATCGATACCCGCAAGCTGACGCGTCTGCTGCGTGAGAAAGGGGCGCAAAACGGCTGCATCATCGCGGGCGACAGCCCGGATGCCCAGCTGGCGCTGGAAAAAGCGAAAGCGTTCCCAGGCCTGAACGGCATGGATTTGGCGAAGGAAGTGACCACCGCAGAAACCTATAGCTGGACGCAAGGCAGCTGGACCCTGGCGGGCGACCTGCCGGAAGCGAAAGCGGAAAGCGAGCTGCCGTTCCACGTTGTGGCATATGACTTCGGCGCGAAACGCAACATCCTGCGCATGCTGGTTGACCGCGGCTGCCGCCTGACGGTGGTGCCGGCGAAGACCTCCGCCGCGGACGTGCTGGCGCTCAATCCGGACGGTATCTTCCTCTCCAACGGCCCTGGCGACCCGGCGCCGTGCGATTACGCTATCGAGGCGATTGAAAAATTCCTTGAGACCGATATTCCGGTATTCGGCATCTGCCTTGGCCATCAGCTACTGGCGCTGGCGAGCGGTGCCAAGACCATTAAGATGAAGTTCGGCCACCACGGCGGCAACCACCCGGTGAAAGATATTGATAACAACGTGGTGATGATCACTGCCCAGAACCACGGTTTCGCCGTAGATGAGGCGACGCTGCCGGCCAACCTGCGCGTGACCCATAAGTCGCTGTTCGACGGCACCCTGCAGGGGATCCATCGTACCGACAAACCGGCGTTCAGCTTCCAGGGGCACCCTGAAGCGAGCCCGGGGCCGCACGATGCCGCGCCGCTGTTCGACCACTTTATCGAGTTAATTGAGCAATACCGTCAGTCCGCGAAATAATCAGGAGTAAAAGAGCAATGCCAAAACGTACAGACATAAAAAGTATCCTGATTCTGGGCGCGGGCCCGATTGTTATCGGTCAGGCGTGTGAGTTTGACTACTCCGGCGCCCAGGCCTGTAAAGCGCTGCGCGAAGAGGGCTACCGCGTTATCCTGGTGAACTCTAACCCGGCGACCATCATGACCGACCCGGAAATGGCCGATGCCACCTACATCGAGCCGATTCACTGGGAAGTGGTGCGTAAAATCATCGAAAAAGAGCGCCCGGATGCGGTGCTGCCGACCATGGGCGGCCAGACGGCGCTGAACTGCGCGCTCGAGCTGGAGCGTCAGGGGGTCCTGGCTGAATTCGGCGTGACCATGATTGGCGCCACCGCCGATGCGATTGATAAAGCCGAAGACCGTCGCCGTTTCGATATCGCAATGAAAAAAATCGGCCTCGACACCGCGCGCTCTGGTATCGCCCACACGATGGAAGAGGCGCTGGCGGTTGCCGCCGACGTTGGTTTCCCGTGCATCATCCGTCCGTCCTTCACCATGGGCGGCACCGGCGGCGGTATCGCCTATAACCGCGAAGAGTTCGAAGAAATCTGCGAACGCGGCCTGGATCTCTCTCCGACCAACGAACTGCTGATCGATGAATCGCTGATCGGCTGGAAAGAGTACGAGATGGAAGTGGTGCGCGATAAGAACGATAACTGCATCATCGTCTGCTCCATCGAAAACTTCGACGCCATGGGGATCCACACCGGTGACTCCATCACCGTTGCCCCGGCGCAGACCCTGACCGACAAAGAGTACCAGATCATGCGTAACGCCTCGATGGCGGTGCTGCGTGAAATCGGCGTCGAAACCGGCGGCTCTAACGTGCAGTTCGCGGTCAACCCGAAAAACGGTCGCCTGATCGTTATCGAAATGAACCCGCGCGTCTCCCGCTCCTCGGCGCTGGCCTCTAAGGCCACCGGCTTCCCGATTGCTAAAGTGGCAGCCAAGCTGGCGGTAGGTTATACCCTTGACGAGCTGATGAACGACATCACCGGCGGCCGCACCCCGGCTTCCTTTGAACCGTCCATCGACTACGTGGTCACTAAAATCCCACGCTTTAACTTCGAAAAATTCGCCGGCGCCAACGACCGTCTGACCACCCAGATGAAGTCTGTCGGCGAAGTGATGGCGATTGGCCGTACCCAGCAGGAATCTTTGCAGAAAGCGCTGCGCGGTCTGGAAGTGGGCGCTACCGGCTTTGACCCGAAAGTGAGCCTCGACGACCCGGAAGCGCTGACCAAAATCCGCCGCGAGCTGAAAGATGCCGGCGCTGAGCGTATCTGGTATATCGCTGACGCGTTCCGCGCGGGCCTCTCGGTTGACGGCGTCTTCAACCTGACCAACATCGACCGCTGGTTCCTGGTACAGATTGAAGAGCTGGTCCGTCTGGAAGAGAAAGTGGCGGAAGTGGGCATCAACGGCCTCGACGCTGACTTCCTGCGCACCCTGAAGCGTAAAGGCTTTGCCGATGCGCGTCTGGCGAAGCTGGCGGGCGTGCGGGAAGCGGAAATCCGCAAGCTGCGCGACCAGTATGACCTGCACCCGGTCTACAAGCGCGTGGACACCTGCGCTGCGGAATTTGCTACCGATACCGCCTACATGTACTCCACTTATGAAGAAGAGTGTGAGTCCAACCCGTCCGTTGACCGCGATAAAATCATGGTCCTCGGCGGCGGCCCGAACCGTATCGGGCAGGGTATCGAATTCGACTACTGCTGCGTACACGCCTCGCTGGCGCTGCGCGAGGACGGTTACGAGACCATCATGGTCAACTGTAACCCGGAAACCGTCTCTACCGACTACGACACCTCCGACCGTCTGTATTTTGAGCCGGTAACCCTGGAAGACGTGCTGGAAATCGTGCGCATCGAGAAGCCAAAAGGCGTTATCGTCCAGTACGGCGGCCAGACCCCGCTGAAGCTGGCTCGTGCCCTGGAAGCTGCCGGCGTGCCGGTTATCGGTACCAGTCCGGACGCTATCGACCGGGCGGAAGACCGTGAGCGCTTCCAGCACGCGGTTGACCGTCTGAAGCTGAAGCAGCCGGCGAACGCCACCGTCACCGCCATTGAGCAGGCGGTAGAGAAAGCGAAAGAGATTGGCTACCCGCTGGTGGTGCGTCCGTCTTATGTGCTCGGCGGCCGGGCGATGGAGATCGTCTATGACGAGCAGGATCTGCGCCGCTACTTCCAGACCGCGGTCAGCGTCTCCAACGACGCGCCGGTGCTGCTGGATCGCTTCCTCGACGATGCGATTGAAGTGGATGTCGATGCCATCTGCGATGGCGAAATGGTGCTGATTGGCGGCATCATGGAGCATATCGAGCAGGCAGGCGTTCACTCCGGCGACTCCGCCTGTTCCCTGCCGGCCTACACCCTGAGCAAAGAGATTCAGGATGTAATGCGCGAGCAGGTGCAGAAGCTGGCCTTCGAGCTGCAGGTTCGCGGCCTGATGAACGTCCAGTTCGCGGTGAAAGATAACGAAGTTTATCTGATTGAGGTCAACCCGCGTGCGGCGCGTACCGTACCGTTCGTCTCCAAAGCCACCGGCGTCCCGCTGGCGAAAGTGGCGGCGCGCGTGATGGCCGGTAAGACGCTGGCGCAGCAGGGCGTGACCAAAGAGATCATCCCGCCGTACTACTCGGTGAAAGAGGTGGTCCTGCCGTTCAATAAATTCCCGGGCGTTGACCCGCTGTTAGGGCCAGAAATGCGCTCCACCGGGGAAGTGATGGGCGTCGGCCGCACCTTTGCCGAAGCGTTCGCCAAAGCGCAGCTGGGCAGCAACTCGACCATGAAGAAACAGGGTCGCGCGCTGCTCTCCGTCCGCGAAGGCGATAAAGAGCGCGTGGTTGACCTGGCGGCGAAGCTGCTGAAGTTTGGCTTCGAGCTGGATGCGACTCACGGTACGGCGATTGTGCTGGGTGAAGCGGGCATTAACCCGCGTCTGGTGAACAAGGTGCATGAAGGTCGTCCGCACATTCAGGACCGCATCAAGAATGGCGAATATACCTACATCATCAACACCACCGCAGGTCGCCAGGCGATTGAAGACTCCAAGCTGATTCGCCGCAGCGCGCTGCAGTACAAAGTGCATTACGACACCACCCTGAACGGCGGCTTTGCCACCGCGATGGCGCTGAACGCTGACGCCACCGAGAAGGTGATTTCGGTTCAGGAAATGCACGCGCAAATCACTAAATAAGCTTCCCGGCCTGGCCGGATAGCAACAATCCTGGGCTGACGACATCGTCAGCCTATTTTTTTGGGCCGCAGCCATCTTCAGAGAGTTCTGCTTTTAACCCCCTGTCGGGTCAGGCTAACTATAGTTAGCACCATAACGATACCTATTGATGAAAAGACAGGAGGATACAATGCGGAACAATATTCTGGTGGCATCCGCACTGGCAGCGACGGCAATCATGTTCGTGGCCGGCTGCTCATCGAATCAGTCGATCAAAACCACCGACGGCAAGACCATTGTCACCAGCGGCAAACCGCAGGTGGATGATGACACCGGCCTTGTCTCATACAAAAATGCCGAAACCGGCCGCGTGGAGCAGATTAACCGCGACCAGGTGAAGTCCATGGACGAGCTGGATAACTAAGGCCTGACGTTAACCCTCAGGGCGCGCGTTGCGTAAGCCATCGCGACATAAATCACAGTTATCATTGTAAGCGGTTCGCTTAACTGTCTACACTCTTGCTGATTACGACAAGAGCAAACGCAGGCCAATCAATGATTCTGATAATTTATGCGCATCCTTATCCGCAGCATTCTCATGCGAATAAGCGAATGCTTGAACAGGCAGGGACGCTTGAAGGCGTAGAGATACGCTCCCTCTATCAACTCTATCCCGACTTTAATATCGATGTCGCCGCCGAGCAGGCGGCGCTGGCCCGTGCCGATCTGGTTATCTGGCAGCATCCTATGCAGTGGTATAGCGTACCGCCGCTGCTCAAGCTGTGGATGGACAAGGTGCTGTCGCACGGCTGGGCCTATGGTCACAACGGTATTGCCCTGCGCGGTAAATCGCTGATGTGGGCGGTCACTACCGGCGGCGGTGAAAGCCACTTTGATATCGGTTCGTTTCCCGGTTTCCCGGTGCTGGCGCAGCCTCTGCAGGCAACCGCGCTTTACTGCGGGATGAAATGGCTGCCGCCGTTCGCTATGCACTGCACCTTTATCTGCGATGATGAAACGCTGCAGGCGCAGGCCCGCCGCTATCGTCAACGCTTAATCGACTGGCAGGAGGCACACCAGAATGGATAGCCATACGCTGATACAGGCGTTGATTTACCTCGGCGCCGCGGCGCTGATTGTGCCCATCGCCGTCCGTCTGGGGCTGGGGTCAGTGCTGGGCTATCTCATCGCCGGCTGTATTATCGGCCCGTGGGCGCTGCGGCTGGTGACCGATGCCGAGGCGATTCTGCACTTTGCCGAGATTGGCGTGGTGCTGATGTTGTTCGTCATTGGTCTGGAGCTCGATCCGCAGCGCTTATGGAAGCTGCGCGCCTCGGTGTTTGGCGGCGGCGCACTGCAGATGGTGGCCTGCGGGGTGTTGATCGGCCTGTTCTGCATGCTGCTGGGCCTGCGCTGGCAGGTGGCCGAGCTGATTGGTATGACTCTGGCGCTTTCTTCCACAGCCATTGCTATGCAGGCGATGAATGAGCGCAATCTGACGGTGTCGCAGATGGGGCGCAGCGCCTTTGCGGTGCTGCTGTTCCAGGATATCGCCGCGATCCCGCTGGTGGCGATGATCCCGCTGCTGGCGGCCAGCGGCGGCGCCACTTCGCTGATGGCTTTTGCCCTCTCCGCGCTGAAAGTGGCCGCAGCGCTGGCGCTGGTGGTGGTCCTTGGGCGCTATCTGACCCGCCCGCTGCTGCGCTTTGTCGCCCGTTCCGGCCTGCGCGAAGTGTTCAGCGCCGTGGCCCTGTTCCTGGTCTTCGGCTTTGGCTTATTGCTGGAAGAGGTGGGGCTGTCGATGGCGATGGGGGCGTTTCTCGCCGGGGTGCTGCTGGCCAGTTCCGAATATCGTCATGCGCTGGAGAGTGATATTGAGCCGTTTAAAGGACTGCTGTTGGGGCTGTTCTTTATCGGCGTCGGCATGTCGATTGATTTCGGCACCCTGGTCACCCATCCGCTGCGTATTGTGATTTTGCTGGTCGGTTTCCTGGCGATAAAAATGCTGATGCTGTGGCTTATCGCCAGGCCGCTTGGCGTACCGCGCGCCCAGCGCCGCTGGTTTGCGGTGCTGCTGGGGCAGGGGAGTGAGTTCGCGTTTGTGGTGTTTGGCGCCGCGCGGATGGCGGATGTACTGGACGGCGAATGGGCAAAAGCGTTGACCCTGGCGGTGGCCCTGTCGATGGCGGCAACCCCCATTCTGCTGGTGCTGCTGACCCGTCTGGAGAAATCGTCCAGCGGCCAGGCGCGTGATGCTGACGAGATTGATGAAGAGCAGCCGCGGGTGATTGTCGCCGGCTTTGGCCGCTTCGGGCAGATTGCCGGGCGATTGCTGCTCTCGAGCGGGGTGAAGATGGTGATCCTCGATCATGACCCGGACCATGTCGATACCCTGCGCAAATTTGATATGAAGGTTTTCTACGGCGATGCCACCCGGGTCGATCTGCTGGAGTCGGCCGGGGCCGAAAAGGCGGAAGTGCTGATCAATGCCATTGACGATCCGCACGTCAGCCTGGAGCTGGTGGCGAGGGTAAAAGAGCATTTTCCGCATCTGCAGATCATCTCCCGCGCCCGCGATGTCGATCATTACATTCAGCTGCGCCAGGCTGGCGTCGAGGCCCCGGAGCGTGAAACCTTCGAGGCGGCGCTGAAGTCCGGCCGAATGACGCTGGAGGCGCTGGGGCTCGGCGCCTATGAAGCGCGCGAGCGGGCCGATCTGTTTCGTCGATTCAACCTGCAAATGGTCGAAGAGATGGTGGCGATGGCGGAAAACGATGCCGCGTCGCGGGTGGCGGTCTTCAAGCGGACCAGCGATATGCTGACCGGCATCATCAACGAAGATCGTCATCATCTGTCGCTGGTGCAGCGTCATGGCTGGCAGGGTACGGAAGAGGGCAGGCACACCGGGGATATCGCCGATGAACCGGAAAATAAGCCCTCAGCCTGAGGCTGACCAGTAACATTTTGTTTTCGTTTGGATCCTCTTCTGGCGGCCCACGGTGTGAACGTGGGCTTGCCAGCAAATCAGAAAATTTTCTTATTCTTTACCCTCCGGCCAGTCGACGAAGTTGTACGCTTTCCGTATAGTGGCGACAATTTTTTGCACTCGGGAATGAATGAATGATCAGTCTGATTGCGGCGTTAGCGGTAGATCGCGTCATTGGTATGGAAAACGCCATGCCATGGAACCTGCCTGCCGATCTCGCCTGGTTCAAACGCAACACGTTAAATAAGCCGGTGGTGATGGGGCGTCTGACCTGGGAATCCATTGGGCGCCCATTGCCGGGGCGTAAAAATATCGTGATCAGCAGCAAACCCGGCAGCGACGATCGCGTGCAGTGGGTCTCCTCCGTAGAAGAAGCAATTGCCGCCTGCGGCGATGTGGAAGAGATTATGGTGATCGGCGGCGGCCGGGTGTATGAGCAGTTCCTGCCGAAAGCGCAGAAGCTCTACTTGACCCATATTGATGCGGAAGTGGAAGGCGATACCCATTTCCCGGATTACGATCCGGACGAATGGGAGTCGGTGTTCAGCGAGTTTCATGACGCCGACGCGCAGAACTCTCATAGCTACTGCTTTGAGATCCTCGAACGCCGTTAAGCGGGCAGGATAGCGATAAAAAAACCCCGGTCGCGTCTGGCGTGACCGGGGTTTTCTTTTGCATGAATTGCGCGACGATGGCGCACTCAGTATCTCGTCGTGTTTCCCGTCGCGGGCTTCGTCTTCCTGGAGCGCTGCCCAAGGCTACAAATGGCAAGGAAATGTAGGTCGGGTAAGGCGTTAGCCGCCACCCGACAAAACGACGCCGCAGGTAGCCCGGATAAGGCGCAACGCGCCGCTATCCGGGAAGAGTCAGGACGCGACGGCTTCGCCTTCGTCGAGGCTTTTCTGCCGGTTTGACGGCTGGGTGAAGTACTGCTTATCTTCCCAGCGCAGGCAGGTGAGTTCCCCGCCCCAGCAGCAGCCGGTATCCAGGGCGTAAATCCCCTCCGGCGTGCCGCGTCCCTCCAGCGAAGCCCAGTGGCCAAAGGCAATGCTGTAGGCATTGCTGACCGGGCCGGGAATGGCAAACCACGGCTTCAGCGGCGCCGGGGCGTCCTCGGGCGCTTCCTTCGAATACATATCCAGCTGGCCGTTCGGGAAACAGTAGCGCATGCGGGTAAAGGCGTTAGAGATAAAGCGCAGGCGCGCCAGGCCGCTAAGCTCGTTGCTCCAGTGGTTCGGCATGTCGCCGTACATGGCATCGAGGAAGAAAGGATAGGAGTCGCTGGAGAGCACTGCTTCAACATCGCGCGCGCACTGCTGGGCGGTCTCCAGATCCCACTGCGGCGTAATGCCGGCATGGGCCATCACCAGCTTTTTCTCTTCATCCACCTGCAGCAGCGGCTGGCGACGCAGCCAGTTGAGCAGCTCATCGGCATCCGGCGCTTCCAGCAGTGATTTCAGACGATCCTTCGGCTTGTTGCGGCTGATACCGGCAAAGACCGCCAGCAGGTGTAAGTCATGGTTGCCCAGCACCAGTCGTACGCTGTCGCCCAGAGATTTGACATAGCGCAGGACCTCCAGCGATCCCGGGCCTCGGGCCACCAGATCGCCGGTCAGCCACAGCGTATCTCTCCGCGGATCGAATTCAACCTGCGCTAATAATGCGATCAGTTCATCGTAGCAACCATGAACGTCGCCAATAAGGTATGTTGACATTGTTTTAATGAATGAGCGTTGGAACTGCGAGACGGAAAACAGGGATCTCAATACGGAACGGCGCGCCGTCGATATCGATCATCTCATAATGACCCTGCATGGTTCCCAGCGGCGTTTCAATCACTGCGCCGCTGGTATATTGATATTCACCGCCGGCGGGAATATGCGGTTGCTCGCCGACCACCCCTTCACCCTGAACTTCAGTCTCACGACCGTGGCCGTTAGTGATGAGCCAGTAGCGGCCAAGCAGCTGAACCTGACTCCGCCCCAGGTTGCGAATGGTGACGGTGTAAGCGAAGACGTAGCGCTCTTCTTCCGGGGAAGACTGCGATTCGATATAGACGCTCTGTACCTGGACACACACCCGGGGCGAATGAATCATGGTTAGCTCTCCTTCGTTGGCAGATTGTCAGACAGCCAGTTGGCCATCAGGCAGTACTGCGCCACGGAAATATTTTCGGCGCGCATGGCCGGGTCGATGCCCAGCTCGGTCAGCACTTCCACGCTGAACAGATTGCCGAGACTGTTGCGGATAGTCTTGCGGCGCTGGTTGAACGCTTCGGTGGTGATGCGGCTCAGCACCCGGATCTCTTTGACCGGATACGGCATAGTGCTGTGCGGCACCAGGCGTACCACCGCGGAGTCGACCTTAGGCGGCGGGGTAAACGCGCTCGGCGGCACTTCGAGTACCGGGATCACCTGGCAATAATATTGCGCCATCACGCTTAACCGACCATACGCCTTACTGTTCGGTCCGGCAACCAGACGATTCACTACTTCCTTCTGCAGCATAAAGTGCATATCGGCAATGGCATCAGTATAGCTGAACAGATGGAACATCAGCGGGGTCGAGATATTGTACGGCAGGTTGCCGAAGACGCGCAGCGGCTGGCCCATTTTCTCCGCCAGTTCGCCAAAGTTCATGGTCATCGCATCCTGCTGATAGATGGTCAGCTTTGGACCGAGGAACGGATGCGTCTGCAGGCGAGCCGCCAGATCGCGGTCCAGTTCGATGACGGTCAGCTGGTCAAGGCGTTCGCCGACCGGCTCGGTCAGGGCCGCCAGGCCGGGGCCGATTTCAACCATCGCCTGGCCTTTCTGCGGGTTAATCGCCGAGACGATGCTGTCGATCACAAACTGATCGTTGAGGAAGTTCTGCCCGAAGCGTTTACGGGCTAAATGGCCCTGATGGACTCGATTATTCATTGGGTATTAACAATCATTTTGATGGCGAGATTAAGCGCCGTGATAAAACTGCCGACGTCCGCTTTCCCCTGACCCGCTAATTCCAGTGCGGTGCCGTGGTCGACGGAGGTACGAATAAAAGGTAAACCGAGCGTAATGTTCACGCCGCGGCCAAAGCCCTGGTATTTTAGCACGGGCAGGCCCTGATCGTGGTACATCGCGAGTACCGCATCGGCATGATCAAGATATTTCGGCTGAAAGAGGGTGTCTGCCGGCAGCGGACCGCTGAGGTTCATCCCCTTTGCGCGCATCTCTTCCAGCACCGGAATGATGGTGTCTATCTCTTCTGTTCCCATATGGCCGCCTTCGCCAGCGTGCGGGTTAAGCCCGCAAACCAGCACATGCGGCTGGGCAATGCCAAATTTCGTGCGCAGGTCGTGATCGAGAATGGTGATGATCTCGCGCAGTAGCTCGGGGGTAATCGCTTCGCTGATGGCTTTCAACGGCAGATGGGTGGTGACCAGCGCCACCCGCAGCTCCTCGGTCGCCAACATCATCACCACTTTGCTGGCCTTCGCGCGCTCTTCAAAGAACTCGGTATGACCGGTAAAGGCGATACCGGCGTCGTTGATGTTGCCTTTATGCACCGGGCCGGTCACTAACGCCGCAAACTCGCCGCTAAGGCAGCCGTCGCAGGCGCGCGCCAGCGTCTCCACTACGTAGGCGCCGTTTTGCACATTCAGCACGCCGGGCTCCGCCGGGACGTTTAGCGGCACGTTCAGCAGCGTCAGGGTACCGGCGCGCTGAGGAACAGGAGGTTGCGCGGGATCGTAAGGGAGGAGAGATAAAGGAAGACCGAGCCGCTTGGCTCGGTCAGTTAACAGGGCGCCATCGGCGCAAATCACCAGCTCAACTGGCCAGTCGCGCTGGGCAAGCTGCACGACCAGGTCAGGGCCAATCCCGGCGGGTTCGCCGGGAGTGATAACAACTTTACGGGTTTCAGGCATCGATATTAGTTGCTCAGAATTTTAACATACGCACTGGCGCGCTGTTCCTGCATCCAGGTTGCCGCTTCTTCAGAGAATTTGCGGTTCATCAGCATGCGGTAAGCACGATCTTTCTGCGCGGCGTCGGTTCTGTCGACCTGACGGCTATCCAGCAGTTCGATCAGATGCCAGCCAAAGGAAGAGTGCACCGGTCCGCTGGTCTGCCCTTTGTTCAGACGCATCAGCGCATCGCGGAACGCCGGGTCAAAAATGTCCGGCGTGGCCCAGCCTAAATCACCGCCCTGGTTTGCCGAGCCCGGATCTTCCGAATAGGTTTTCGCCGCTTGAGCAAACGTGATTTTCCCGCTCTTAATCTCGGCTGCGATCTGTTCCAGCTTAGCCTGAGCCTGGGCGTCGTTCATGATCGGCGACGGTTTCAGCAGAATATGACGGGCGTGAACCTCGGTAACGGAGATATTCTGGGTACCACCGCGCAGGTCGTTGACTTTCAGAATGTGGAAACCAACGCCGGAACGAATCGGACCGACGATATCCCCTTTCTTCGCGGTGCTTAACGCCTGAGCGAAAATGCCCGGGAGCTCCTGGATACGGCCCCAGCCCATCTGGCCACCCTTCAGCGCCTGTTGGTCAGCGGAGTAGGTGATCGCCAGTTTGCCGAAGTTGGCGCCGTTGCGCGCCTGCTCAACGATGGAGTTTGCTTGCTCCTGGGCCGCGGCGACTTCGTCAGAGGTCGGGTTCTCCGGCAGCGGGATCAGGATGTGGCTCAGGTTGAGCTCGGTGCTGGCGTCGTTCTGGTCGCCGATCTGTTTCGCCAGCGCTTCCACTTCCTGCGGCAGCACGGTGATGCGACGACGCACTTCATTGTTACGCACTTCCGAAATCAGCATCTCTTTACGGATCTGGTTACGGTAGGTGTTGTAGTTGATGCCTTCATACGCCAGACGGCTGCGCATCTGATCCAAGGTCATATTATTTTGTTTGGCGATGTTGGCGATAGCCTGATCGAGCTGGTCGTCAGAGATCTTCACGCCCATCTTCTGCCCCATCTGTAACACGATCTGGTCCATGATCAGTCTTTCGAGGATTTGATGGCGCAGGGTGGCGTCATCCGGCAGCTGTTGGCCAGCCTGACCAGCATTGAGCTTAACCGATTGCATCAAACCATCGACGTCGCTTTCCAGCACGACGCCATTATTGACGACGGCCGCTACTTTATCGACCACCTGGGGGGCAGCGAAACTGGTATTCGCGATCATGGCGATACCGAGAAGCAGCGTTTTCCAGTTCTTCATACTTTTTCCATTTCGATTAACCGCAAATGCGGATGATGTTGTAAACCAGCCGCATCACAGGGAGCTCTGGTACGGTAAAATGTTCGAGCGCAGCATCTGCTGGGTGCCGAGGCCGTAGTTAGAGCTCAGACCGCGCAATTCGATATTGATTCCGAAGGTGTTATCGTATTTGCTCTCGCCGCCGTTGTCGTTGCTGTTCCAGCCGTTGACTTTACGTTCGTAGCCAAGACGGATGGCGTAGCAGCAGGAGTTATACTGCACACCCAACATCTGGTTTGCTGCTTTCCGGGTATTAGTATCGTAGTAGTAGGCCCCGACCACGGACCAGCGATCGACAATCGGCCAACTGGCGGTCATCCCCACCTGCGAAATACCCTGTTTATATTGTGCCGCGGTGGAATATGACGGCAGCGTGGCCTGAATATATTCCGGGCTGGCGTAACGATAGTTAAGCTGGACTAAGCGGTTCTCATCGCGACGGTATTCAATGGTGCCGTTACCAGTGGCAACGTTATCCAGACGCGTATCGTACTGGATCCCCCCGCGCAGACCCCATTCATCGGCAATGCGCCAGTAGGTATCGCCGGCCCAGACCAGTGAACCCGTGGTATCGTTGTTCTCCCAGTTGATGTTGTCATCACCGGTGCGTGACTCGGTGAAATAGTAGATTTGACCAACGGAAATATTAAAACGTTCCACCGCGGCGGCATCATACACGCGCGAGGTGAGCCCGGTGGTGACCTGATTAGCCGACGCGATGCGGTCCAGACCGCTATAGGTACGGTCGCGGAACAGACCGGTGTAATCCGACTGCAACAGCGTGGAGTCGTAGTTGCCGATTTCACTCTGATCGCGGTACGGCACGTACAGATACTGCACGCGCGGTTCCAGCGTTTGGGTGAATCCCTCCTGCAGGTCGCGTTCAAAGACCATTTTGCCGTCGACTTTAAACTGCGGCATTACGCGGCTGACGGACTCTTTATAGTCAGTGCCGTTGGCGGCATTGTACTTATCGAGGTTGCTCTGCTGGTAGTGAGTCGCCAGCAGCTTGGCTTCGGTATTCAGACTGCCCCAACCGTTGGACAGCGGCAGGTTGATCGTCGGTTCGAAGTGAACGCGGGTCGCTTCCGGCATGTTGTTATTCGAGTTAACAAAATGGGCAACCTGTCCATAGAGATGGGTATCGAACGGACCGACATCATTCTGGTAGTAGTTGACGTCGAGCTGCGGCTCAGCCGAATAGGAGTTGCTCGATTCGCGGTCAAAGACCTGGAACTGTTTGGTCGATACCGTGGCGTCAAAGTTCTGGTTGACGTAACCGGCGCTGAATTTCTGCGTCGCATAGCCATCGGTACTGGAACCATATTTCGAGCTGAAGTCGTTGAAGTAGTCAGGATCGCTGACCTTGGTGTAGTCAGCGTTCAGACGCCATACCTGATCGATAACCCCTGAGTGGTTCCAGTAGAACAGCCAGCGGCGGCTGTTGCTGTCGCTCGAGTGGTCGTCTTCGTAGACTTTATCCGACGGCAGGTAGTCGAATTCAGTTAAGCCGCTGCCGAGCTGGGTCAGATAGCGGAACTCGTTTTCCCACATCACGCCGCCGCGTTTGTTCATATAGTGCGGAGTAATGGTGGCATCGAAGTTTGGCGCGATGTTCCAGTAGTACGGCAGGGAGAATTCCACGCCGTTTTTGGTGCTGTATTTCGCGTTCGGGATCAGGAAGCCTGAACGACGCTTATCGCCCACCGGCAGCTGCAGGTAGGGGCTATAGAAAATCGGCACAGAGCCAAGCTTGAAGCGGGCGTTCCAGATCTCGGCAACCTGCTCTTCGCGATCGTGGATAACTTCGCTGCCGACGACGCTCCAGGTGTCGGAGCCCGGCAGACAGGAGGTAAAGCTGCCGTTTTCGAGAATGGTATAGCGGTTTTCACCGCGCTGTTTCATCAGGTCGGCGGTGCCGCGTCCCTGGCGTCCGACCATTTGATAATCGCCCTGCCAGACGTTGGTATCTTTGGTATTCAGATTCGACCAGGCTTTTGGCCCTTTGAGGATCACCTGGTTATCGTCGTAATGCACGTTGCCCAGCGCGTCCACCGTGCGCACCGGCTGCGCCTGGCCCGCGGCCTGCTGCTGGTGCAGCTGAACTTCGTCGGCGCGGAGGCGACTATTCCCCTGGTTAATATCGACGTTGCCGGTAAAGACGGCGTTGTCCGGGTAGTTGCCCTTCGCATGATCGGCGTTAATCGTCACCGGCAGATCGCCAGGACGACCTTCCACGAGCGGACGATCATAGCTTGGCACGCCAAGCATACATTGCGTTGCGAGATCGGCAGCGAGGCCTTGTTGGCTATACAAGGCGCTGGCAATCATCGTAGCCAGGAGGCTGGGAATACGTTTTTTCATACGTTGTATTTATTGTTCCATCATCTTGTGACAGCGGCTTGCAAACGGTCAGAGCCTAACTTACTCAACATTATCACGCTAGTGTTAATCCTGCCCGTTTCGAGCCCGAGCGTTAGGCACCCTGTTGAATGACGAGTATGATAAAGCAAATTATAGGCTATGTCCCACAATTGACCGAGGCGCGAGTGCCGGGTAACGTGCGGTCATATTCGAGCTTAACGGCGATAAACAGTTGGGGAGTCTATGCAGTATTTGGGTAAAGTGATTGGCGTGGCAGTGGCTTTGCTGATGGGTGGTGGGTTCTGGGGCGTGGTGCTTGGCTTTCTGGTCGGCCATATGTTTGACCGGGCGCGCAGCCGCCGGTTAAATCTCTTCGCCAATCAGCAGGAGCGTCAGTCGCTCTTCTTTTCCACCACCTTCGAAGTGATGGGGCACCTGACCAAATCCAAGGGCCGCGTTACCGAAGCGGATATTCATGTCGCCAATGTGCTAATGGATCGCATGAACCTGCATGGCGCCTCGCGCACCGCGGCGCAGCAGGCGTTTCGCGACGGTAAGGCCGACAACTATCCCCTGCGCGAGAAAATGCGTCAGCTGCGCAGCGTCTGCTTTGGCCGTTTCGATCTGATTCGGATGTTTCTGGAAATTCAGCTGCAGGCGGCGTTCGCTGATGGCGAACTGCATCCTAACGAACGGGAAGTGCTGTTCGTCATTGCCGACGAGCTCGGCATCTCCCGCGCCCAGTTCGATCAATTCCTGCGGATGATGCAGGGCGGCGCCCAGTTTGGCGGCGGTTCGCAGCAGCGCTCTTATGGCCAGCATGGCGGCAACGCCGGCTGGCAGCAGGCGCAGCGTGGGCCGACCCTCGAAGATGCCTGCAATGTGCTGGGAGTAAAACCGACCGACGACGCGGCGACGGTGAAGCGCGCCTATCGCAAGCTGATGAACGAACATCATCCGGACAAGCTGGTAGCGAAAGGTCTGCCGCCGGAGATGATGGAGATGGCCAAACAGAAGGCCCAGGAGATCCAGAAGGCCTGGGAGCTGATCAAAGAGCAGCGCGGCTTCTGACGTTTCCAGCCCCTCCCGTCCGGCGAGGGGTTTTAACTTTTGACCTTAGCGCGGCGATACAGCCGCCGCGGATGGCCAATTTTTCCGTACAGCATCTCCACTTCCAGAAAACCGGTCTCAACGCCGTGCTCCAGATAGCGACGGGCGGTGGTTTTGCTGAGCCCGGCGGCGCTGACCACTTCATCAACGGAAAAACAGTGCGCTTCCCGGTCGCTAAACAGTCCCTGCACCAGCGCCAGCGTTTTCTCTTCAATCCCCTTGCTGCCGCTATCCACGCGATAGTTCTTCGCCTGCAGTTGATAGAGGGAATCGACGTTTTGCTGATCGACGATTTTCCACTCTCGTTGCTGATCGTAGAACTGGATAAAGCGCTCCAGCGACTGGCTCAGCCGCTTCCATGATACCGGCTTAAGGATATAGTCGAAGGCGCCGTTGCGGATGGCCTGGCTGCAGGTTTCCATATCGCTGGCGGCGGTGATAAAGATCACCGAGCATTGGCTGGTCGCCAGCGCCGGGTCGGTCATCAGCGTGACGCCTTTGCCGTCCGGTAAATAGTTATCCAGCAGCACCAGCTGCGGCGGCGTGGCGTGAAGCAGCTGCCGCGCCTGGGCGAGGGAGGCCGCCATGCCTGCCAGCCGCAGTCGCGGGTGTTTTTGCACAAGCTCGGCGTGCAGGCGCGCCAGTTCGCTCTCATCTTCAATGATTAGCACATCGACCAGGTCATGATGCATCAGTGGGCCTCCGGTTGCGGACAGGCGTGCGCGTCGGCCGGGATAAATAGGGTGAAGATCGTTCCCCGCGGCGCGTTATCGGCGACTTCGATGGTGCCGCCCGCCTGAGTGACATAATGTTCAATAAGATACAGACCAATGCCGTGATCGCCACGGGTTTTGGTGGTGACGCCGCGTTCAAAAATGCGCTCGCGGATATCGGGGCGGATGCCGACGCCGCGGTCGGCCACTTCGATAATCAACTCCCGGGCGTTGAGCTGGATCAGGACTTCAACCGGCTCATGCGGCAGCTCGGCACGCTGCGTGGCTTCGATGGCGTTATCCAGCAGGTTGCCGATGATGGAGATCAACTCGGATTCCATTAGCGACGGCAGGGGGCGGTCGATGCGGCAGGCCGGGTCGAAGCTCAGCGCCACGCCTTTTTCGCGGGCGCGGGTGGCTTTGCCGAGCAGCAGACCGCATAGCGTCGGCGAGTGGAAGTGCGAGGAGATAAAGTCCAGTAGCTCCTGAGCATGTTCCGACTGGGCCTGAATATAGCGGATCGCTTCGTCATAATGGCCCATATGCAGCAGGCCGGAGAGGGTAGTCATCCGGTTGAGCTGCTCGTGGCGCATGATGCGCAGATTGTCGACATAGCGCTTCACCTGGCTCAGCTGGGCGGTGAGGGCATTGATTTCATTGCGGTCACGGAATGTGATCACCCAGCCCTGCAGGGTATTCTCCAGCATAATGCGCACCCGACTGGCGAGCACGGTCAACTGGTTGAAGCGGCATAGCTCATCGTGGGTATCGCGTTCGAGCATGTCGCCGCTGGCGAAAAAGGGCTGCGGCGAAATGACGCTGTCGATCGACTGACCGCGCAGCTGGCGGGCGGGCTGGCTGAGCCCCAGCAGGCTGCGGGCGGCATGGTTTATCACCTCAATACGCCGCTGGCGATCGATGACGATCACCCCCTCAAAGATCGACTCCATCATCGCCTTTTGCTGGCGAACCAGCAGGCCAATTTCCCGCGGCTCGAGCGAAAAAATCTGCTTCTTGATACTGCGGGTAAAGTACCAGGAGAAGATAAACAGGGCGATGAGCAGCAGGACGGCGGCGATAAAAATATTGATCACTTTAGTCAGAGTAATGCTGTCGAGATAGCTGGTGAGGTAGCCGACGGAGACAATACCGATCACTCGCCCTGCGTCATCAACGATGGGCGTTTTGCTGCGCAGCGAGACCCCGAGGCCGCCTTTGCGAATGGTGGTGATGGATTTCCCTTCCAGTACCGCCTGGTTGTCGCCGCCGACCAGTCGGGTGCCAACCCACTCCGGATGGACGGAATGAAACAGATGAACTCCCTGACGGTCGCCGATGACGATAAAGCTGGCGTCGCTATGGGCGGCGATTTGCTGCATAAACGCCTGAATCGCCTGTGGGTCGTGCCGGCTGACCTGTTGACGTAAATTCGGCATCAGGGCTATCTCTTCGGCCTGTATTTTGGCCCGGGCGCTCATCTCCTGATAAAGCTGGCGGCTGGCGTCAAAATAATAATAAATGCCCAGCGCGATAAAAAGGACCGAGAAAAAAGCGACCAGAGAAATAAACAGCTTATATTGAAAAGATAATTTCATAGGCCCCGGACGACGTATTAACCATAGCGGCACTCTATCATTTTTCTGTCACGTGACGTAAATGTTAAGGGAAAGTTGTGATCAGCGGCGCAGGCGCGGGCTGCCGCCAGCGGTCGCGGCGGAAATAGGCGGCCGGCGGGAAATAAAAACCATAAAAACCACAGTCATAAATCAGAGATATATCACTCCCGGGCAGTTCAGCGAATAAAAACCATAAAAACCATAGTGACCATTAAAACTTCTTTTTTAATCTGGGAAGCTTCACATTAACGACGCCGCTGTCCCTTTACGCTGAAAATGAATAATAACGACAGGGCTGAATTTATGAGCACCACAGACAATGCATTCTCTGCAACCCTTGAACCGATCGATACGCCGAAAACCACGCTCAAGCAGCGCTGGTGGCATATTATGGATAACTGGAAGGTGGGGATCGTCCCGCTGCCGCTGTTTCTGCTGGCCGGAGGACTGATTGCCCTCGACTGCCTTGGCGGCAAACTGCCGAGCGATATCGTGGTGATGGTGGCCACCCTGGCTTTCTTTGGCTTCGCCTGCGGCGAGTTTGGTAAACGCCTCCCGGTGCTGGGGAAACTCGGTGCGGCGGCGATCTGCGCCACCTTTATTCCTTCCGCGCTGGTCCACTATGGTCTGCTGCCTGACGTGGTTATTGAATCCACGACCAAATTCTATAAATCCACTAACATCCTCTATCTCTATATCTGCTGCATCATTGTCGGCAGCATCATGAGTATGAACCGCACCACGCTGATTCAGGGCTTTCTGAAGATCTTCTTCCCGATGCTGTGCGGCGAAGTGGTCGGCATGCTGGTGGGCATCGGCGTCGGCACGCTGCTGGGCATGGAGCCGTTCCAGGTGTTCTTCTTTATCGTGCTGCCGATTATGGCCGGCGGCGTGGGAGAGGGGGCGATCCCGCTGTCAATGGGTTATGCCGCGCTGATGCATATGGAGCAGGGCGTGGCCCTGGGCCGGGTATTGCCGATGGTGATGCTTGGCAGCCTGACGGCGATCGTCATCTCCGGCTGCCTCAACCAGCTCGGCAAGCGCTTCCCGCATCTGACCGGCGAAGGGCAACTGATGCCGAACCGCAGCCATGAAACCCGCAGCCTCAGCGAGAGCGAAGGCGTGAGCGGTAAGACCGACGTTGGGACCCTCGCCTCCGGCGCGCTGCTGGCGGTACTGCTGTATATGATGGGGATGCTCGGCCACAAACTGATTGGTCTGCCGGCGCCGGTAGGCATGCTGTTCCTCGCGGTGCTGTTAAAGCTGGCTAACGTGGTGTCTCCGCGTCTGCAGGAGGGGTCGCAGATGGTGTATAAATTCTTCCGCACCGCGGTCACCTACCCGATCCTCTTTGCCGTCGGCGTGGCGATCACCCCGTGGCAGGAACTGGTAAACGCCTTCACTTTAACCAACCTGCTGGTGATCGTCAGTACCGTCTCCGCGCTAGTGGCGACCGGTTTCCTGGTTGGTAAAAAGATAGGGATGCACCCGATCGATGTGGCGATTGTTTCCTGTTGCCAGAGCGGGCAGGGCGGCACCGGCGATGTGGCGATCCTGACCGCCGGCAACCGCATGAGCCTGATGCCGTTCGCGCAGATCGCTACCCGCATCGGCGGGGCGATAAATGTCTCGCTGGGGTTGCTGTTCCTCAGCCATTATCTGGCGTGATATAACGCTACGCTCAGCGATAAATCTGCTATTTTCCGCTACAGAACGCCGAAAATATCTGCGTTCTGTATCCTAAATGCTCCGCATTTAGCGTTACAATCAGCGCGCGATCGGCTATCGCAACCATCATCATGACAGTCCAGGCGCTGTCGTATTTATCATATGTAGGAGAGGAATTAATGTCAGTGGATACTCCCGCCCAGGCGGGCGTCAGCATCGACGCATTGCTGGCGGCGAAAGAGCAGCGTGCAGCCCGCCAGGCCGACTGGTTGGCCCATTATCAGCAGCCTGTTATTTCCCTGACCCTGGTGACCCCGGGGGCGGTGAAGGACAGCATTCGCTATCGCAATATGATGGGCGTTGCCCTCCAGGCCTGCGATCAGCTGCTGTGGAAGCACCGCTGGCAAACGCTGGATCGTCAGGTGCTATGGCTGCCGACCGGGCCAGAAGCGCTGTGGTGCGTAGCGCATCCGGCCAGCGAAATCAAAGCGATGTGCAGTACGCTGGAGCAGAGCCATCCGCTGGGACGCCTGTGGGATATCGATGTAATCTGTCCGCAGAACGGGCTGGTGGGACGCCAGTCGCTGGGCGAATCGCAGCGCCGCTGCCTGCTGTGCGATGAGCCGGCGCACGCCTGTGCGCGCAGCCGTCGTCACGACACCGATCTCGTCGTCGCCCGCGTTGAGCAGATGATTGACGCGTGGTTCGCCCGCGATTAATCGGGATTGTTTTCTGTATCCTCACTAATCCGAGTTGCACGCAGCCAACCCGCATGCAACTCGAAGTATGAGCGTTAAAAGTCGATCGGCGCGCGAAAGGTCATCGCGTTGCCGTAGGCAGGATGGGTGATGGTGAGCGTCTCGGCGTGCAGCAGCAGGCGCGGGGCCATCGCCAGCGCCTCCGGCGTGGCATAGAAGCGGTCGCCAAGGATCGGATGCCCCAGCGCCAGCATATGCACGCGCAGCTGGTGCGACCGTCCGGTAATCGGCTTCAGGCGCACGCGGGCGGTGTTATCTTCTGCGTACTCCAGCACCTCATATTCGGTTTGCGCCGCTTTGCCGGTTTCATAGCACACCTTCTGCTTTGGCCGGTTCGGCCAGTCGCAAATCAGCGGTAAATCCACGAGGCCTTCCGCCGGCTGCGGATGGCCCCAGACGCGGGCGACGTACTGCTTCTTCGGCTCGCGCTCGCGGAACTGACGCTTCAGTTCACGCTCGGCGGCTTTATTCAGCGCCACCACAATCACGCCGCTGGTGGCCATATCCAGGCGATGCACCGATTCGGCCTGCGGGAAGTCGCGCTGAATGCGCGTCATCACGCTGTCTTTATGCTCCTCAAGACGACCGGGGACGGACAACAAGCCGCTCGGCTTGTTGACCACCATGATGTGCTCATCCTGATACAGGATCACCAGCCAGGGATCCTGCGGCGGATTGTAGTTTTCCATCGCCATGTTCGCGTTCCGTTACTGGTGAGTGACGACGATCAGACGCAGCGCGTCCAGACGCCATCCGGCCTGCGCCAGCGCATCCATCACCTGCTGACGGTTGCTTTCGATCGCCGCCAGTTCGTCGTCACGGATGTTCGGGTTCACCGCCTTCAGCGCTTCCAGACGCGACAGCTCCGCCGTCAGCTTTTCATCGGCTTCGTTACGCGCCGCGTCGATCAGCCCCTGCGCCGCTTTGGCGATCTGCGCTTCACCCTGCTGCAGAATCGCGTGAACGTCCTGCTGCACCGCATTGACCAGCTTGCTACCGGTATGGCGGTTGACCGCGCTCAGCTGGCGGTTGAAGCTTTCGAACTCCACCTGCGCGGCGAGGTTGTTGCCGTTTTTATCCAGCAGCATGCGAACCGGGGTCGCCGGCAGGAAGCGGTTGAGCTGCAGCTGCTTCGGCGCCTGCGCTTCGACGACATAGATCAGCTCCAGCAGCAGGGTGCCGACCGGCAGCGCCTTGTTCTTCAGCAGCGAAATGGTGCTGCTGCCGGTATCGCCGGAAAGGATCAGGTCCAGACCGTTGCGTATCAGCGGGTGTTCCCAGGTAATAAATTGCGCATCTTCACGCGACAGCGCCACGTCACGTTCGAAGGTGATGGTGCAACCGTCTTCCGGCAGGCCCGGGAAATCCGGCACCAGCATATGGTCGGAAGGGGTGAGGACGATCAGGTTTTCACCGCGGTCGTCCTGGTTGATGCCGACGATATCGAACAGGTTCATCGAGAAAGCGATCAGGCTGGTGTCGTCATCCTGCTCTTCGATGCTCTCCGCCAGGGCCTGGGCTTTCTCGCCGCCGTTGGAGTGGATCTCCAGCAGACGGTCGCGGCCCTGCTCCAGCTGCGCCTTCAGGGCATCATGCTGTTGGCGGCAGGATTTGATCAGATCGTCAAAGCCGTCGATGGATTCCGGCGCCGCAAGATAGTTGATCAGTTCATCGTGCACGCTGTCGTAGACGGTGCGACCGGTCGGGCAGGTATGTTCGAAGGCGTCGAGCCCTTCGTGATACCAGCGCACCAGCACCGACTGCGCGGTTTTTTCCAGGTACGGAACGTGGATCTGGATATCGTGCGCCTGGCCGATACGGTCGAGACGACCGATACGCTGCTCCAGCAGATCCGGGTTAAACGGCAGGTCGAACATCACCAGGTTGCTGGCGAACTGGAAGTTGCGTCCTTCGGAGCCGATCTCGGAGCACAGCAGCACCTGGGCGCCGGTGTCTTCTTCAGCAAACCACGCCGCGGCGCGGTCGCGTTCGATAATCGACATCCCTTCATGGAACACCGCGGCGCGGATGCCTTCGCGCTCGCGCAGCACCTGTTCCAGCTGCAGGGCGGTGGCGGCCTTAGCGCAGATTACCAGCACCTTCTGCGAGCGATGGCTGGTCAGGTAACCCATCAGCCACTCGACGCGCGGGTCGAAGTTCCACCAGGTACCGGTATCACCTTCAAATTCCTGATAGATCTGCTCCGGATAGAGCATGTCGCGCGCGCGCTCTTCCGCGGTTTTGCGCGCGCCCATAATGCCGGACACTTTGATGGCCGTCTGGTACTGGGTCGGCAGCGGCAGACGAATGGTGTGCAGCTCGCGTTTCGGGAAACCTTTGACGCCGTTACGGGTATTACGGAACAGCACGCGGCTGGTGCCGTGGCGGTCCATCAGCATCGAGATCAGCTCCTGGCGCGCGGCCTGGGCATCTTCGCGATCGCTGTTGGCGGCCTGCAGCAGCGGCTCGATATCCTGCTCGCCGATCAGATCGCCCAGGGTATTGAGTTCGCTATCGCTCAGCTTGTTGCCCGCCAGCAGCAGCGCGACGGCGTCGGCCACCGGACGGTAGTTCTGCTGTTCTTCGACAAACTGTTCAAAATCGTGGAAGCGGTTCGGATCCAACAGACGCAGGCGCGCAAAATGGCTCTCCATTCCCAGCTGTTCCGGCGTCGCGGTCAGCAGCAGGATACCCGGCACGCGCTCAGCCAGCTGTTCAATAGCCTGATATTCACGGCTCGGCGCCTCTTCGCTCCACACCAGGTGGTGCGCTTCGTCGACCACCATCAGGTCCCACTCGGCGTCGCACAGGTGCTCCAGGCGCTGCTTGCTGCGACGCACGAAGTCTAAAGAGCAGATCACCAGCTGTTCGGTTTCGAACGGATTGTAGGCATCGTGCTGCGCTTCGGCGTAGCGCTCGTCGTCGAACAGCGAGAAACGCAGGTTGAAACGGCGCAGCATCTCCACCAGCCACTGGTGCTGGAGGGTTTCCGGGACCACGATCAGCACGCGCTCTGCGGCGCCGGAGAGCAGCTGCTGGTGCAGGATCATCCCGGCTTCAATGGTTTTACCTAAGCCCACTTCATCGGCCAGCAGGACGCGCGGCGCGTGACGACGGCCCACATCGTGGGCAATATGCAGCTGGTGCGGGATCAGGCTGGTGCGCTGGCCGCGCAGGCCGCTCCACGGCATGCGGTACTGTTCGCTCTGGAACTTGCGCGCGCGGTAGCGCAGGGCAAAGCGATCCATGCGGTCGATTTGGCCGGCGAACAGGCGGTCCTGCGGTTTGCTGAATACCAGTTTGCTGTCGAGCAGCACTTCACGCAGGGTGACGTTCGTTTCCTGGGTGTCCAGGCGGGTGCCAGTGTAGGACAGCAGCCCGTTCTCTTCATTCACTTTGTCAACGTGGAGCTGCCAGCCTTCATGGCTGGTGATGGTGTCGCCCGGGTTAAACATTACGCGGGTGATCGGGGAATCGTTGCGAGAGTACAGACGGTTTTCGCCGATGGCGGGGAAAAGGAGAGTGACCATGCGCGCATCCAGCGCTACCACCGTCCCTAATCCTAGTTCGCTCTCTGTGTCGCTAATCCAGCGTTGACCAAGTGTAAAAGGCATATATGTTCGGCTCTTTAGTTCTTTAATTGCAGGCAATAGTTGATCATCTCCATTAACAATCGGAGATGCGTCAAAATTGGGGCCAGGAATGGAAAGGGCGCTATATTACTGGATGGCAGAACGTTCGTCACGTTCTCCTCACGCTTCATTTTTAGGCTTTCGTGCCCGTGGAATGGGTGACAAAAAATCAAAATAGCCCCAACTGTCCTGTCACTATTGTAGCAAAGTCATCGTTGACGAAGGGCAGGATCCCTTCCGCCACCGGCTGCAACTGCTTTGTTAAATAGTGATCGTAATCGAGCGGCGACTGCTGGTAATCCACCGGCTCCGGGCCGCTGGTGGTCCAGACGTATTTGATGGTGCCGCGCTGCTGATACTGCTGCGCCCGCCCAAGCTTCAGGTTGTGTTCATCGGCAAGCCGGGCGGCGCGCACGTGCGGCGGTACGTTGCGCTGATACTCCGCCAGCGGCCGGCGCAGGCGTTTGCGATAAACCAGCTGTTCGTCGAGCTCGCCGTTCATCAGCCTGGCGATAGTCTCCCGCACATAATCCTGATACGGCTGGTTGCGGAAGATGCGCAGGTATAACTCCTGTTGAAACTGCTGGGCCAGCGGCGTCCAGTCGGTACGCACCGTTTCCAGCCCCTTAAACACCATGCGCTGGGCATCGCCCTCCTGAATCATCCCGGCATAGCGCTTCTTGCTGCCGGTATCGGCGCCGCGGATCGTCGGCATTAAAAAGCGGCAGAAGTGGGTTTCATACTCCAGCTCCAGGGCGCTGGTAAGCTGGCTTTTGCTAAGCTCCTGCGCCCACCAGGCGTTGACATCGCTGACCAGCTCGCGGCCGATCTCCGCCGCCTGGGCTTCGCTGTGCGGGCGCTTAAGCCAGACGAAGGTGGAGTCGGTATCGCCGTAGATAACGTCATAGCCTTTGGCTTCAATTAACGCTTTGGTCTGGCGCATGATCGCATGGCCGCGCATGGTGATCGACGAGGCGAGACGCGGGTCGAAGAAGCGGCAGGCGCTGGTCCCCAGCACGCCGTAAAAGGCGTTCATAATGATCTTGAGCGCCTGGGAGAGCGGCTTATTGTGCTGGCGTTTGGCTTCATCCCGTCCGTGCCAGATCTGGCTGACAATCCCCGGCAGGCAGTGCTTATCTCGCGAGAAGCGGGCGCCGAGGAAGCCCTCGATACTGTGCTGGTCATCGGGTTGCGCCAGCCCTTCAACCAGGCCGACCGGATCGATTAAAAAGGTACGAATAATCGACGGATACAGGCTTTTATAGTCCAGCACCAGCACCGAGTCATACAGGCCGGGGCGGGAGTCCATCACGTAGCCGCCGGGGCTCGCCTGCGGCGGTACGTCGCCGAGATTCGGCGCCACGTAGCCCAGGCGGTGCATGCGCGGGAAATAGAGATGGCTGAAGGCGGCGACCGAGCCGCCGTGGCGGTCGGCGGGCAGACCGTTGACCGTCGCCCGTTCGAGCAAAAACGGCATGATCTCCGTTTTGTGGAAGATCCGCGTCACCAGCTCGCAATCCTGCAGGTTATAGATGGCCAGCGCCGGTTTGTCTTCATGAAAGCGGCGATCGATCTCATCCATCCGATCCCATGGGTTGTCGATGGCTTTGCCTTCTCCCAGCAGCTCGCGGGCCACCGCCTCCAGCGAAAAGGAGGAGAAATTCCAGAACGCCGATTTTAGCGCGTCGATGCCGTCGATAATCAGCCGCCCGTTGGCCTGGGCGAAAAAGACGCCGTTCTTAAAGCCGTGCTCACGCCACTCCAGCTCGCTGTTGCCGCGGCCGAGCCGCAGCGGGATGCGATAGCGTTCGGCGTGCTTTTGCAGAACGCGCAGATCGAACTGCACTACGTTCCAGCCGATCAGCACGTCGGGGTCGTGTTCGGCAAACCAGGCGTTGAGCTTTTCCAGCAGCAGGGGACGGCTGGCGGTGAAGACCAGCTCGAAGTCGACGTCTGGCGGCGTTTCCGGTTCGGGGCCCAGCATGTAGACCACCCGCTGGCCGCAGCCTTCCAGACCGATGCAGTACAGCTCGCCGTGGCGGCTGGTTTCGATATCCAGCGACACCCATTTCAGCGGCGGACGATAGTCAGGGTTCGGCTTCATGCGCGCGTTGACCAGCTGCGAGCCGCGCGTTTCGCCTTCCACCCACACCGGGGCGGTGATAAAGCGCTCCATCAGATAGCGCTCCGGCGGGCGGATATCGCCTTCGTAAACGGTGACGCCGCTGTCGCGGAGCATCTTCTCCAGACGCATCAACTGGCGATGGGCGCGGCAGTAGAGGCCAACAATTGGCTGACGGTGGAAATCTTTCAGGGCCAGCGGGGCGAAGCGGAGCCCTTTCTCCCCCTGCAGCAGCCGTTCAGCCTGCGCCCGCTGCGCTTCGGGAATAAAGGCGACGGACTCCTGCGGCGGGAGGGTGACCTGCAGCGGACCGTCGTCGGTGGCCAGCCAGAAGGAGAGCTCGGTGCCCTGCGGAGTGTCCCGCCAGTGACGGGTGAGTAAAAATCCTGCTCGTGGCTGGGTCACGGGTATTCTCGCCGATAAAAAACCAGGCCTGATTATAGCCTGGTTTCATGAAGGGTGCTGGGGTTTTATACAGGTGTTCGGCGCTAATGTTGCCCCGGATTGCGGCTTGCGCCTTATCCAGGCTACCAGATGGCGCAGAGCCCTGGCCCTGCTAAGCGCAGCGCGAGCAGGGTGATTATTGGCCGTAGTAGGCTTTGGCCCCGTGCTTACGCAGATAGTGCTTATCCAGCAGGGTCTGCTGCATAGCCGGCAGCTGCGGCGCCAGCTGGCGGCAGAAAATCCCCATATAGGCGATCTCTTCCAGCACGATGGCGTTATGCACCGCGTCTTCGGCGTTCTTGCCCCAGGCGAACGGGCCGTGGGAATGGACCAGCACGCCGGGCATCTGCGCCGGGTCGATTCCCTGCTGGCGGAAGGTTTCGACAATCACGTTGCCGGTTTCCCACTCATAGTCGCCGTTGATCTCCGCATCGGTCATTAACCTGGTGCAGGGCACCGGGCCATAAAAGTAGTCGGCATGGGTAGTGCCGGTCGCGGGAATAGATTGCCCGGCCTGCGCCCAGATGGTGGCGTGGCGCGAATGGGTATGCACAATGCCGCCCAGCGTCGGGAAGGCCTGATACAGCAGGCGATGGGTCGGGGTATCCGACGAGGGCTTTTTATTACCCTCTACCACTTCGCCGCTCTCCAGACTGACCACCACCATATCGTCGGCGGTCATCACGCGGTAATCCACACCGGAGGGTTTGATCACGAACACCCCTTTCTCGCGGTCGACGGCGCTGACGTTGCCCCAGGTTAAGGTCACCAGATTATGCTTTGGCAGAGCCAGGTTAGCTTCCAGCACCTGGCGTTTAAGATCTTCTAACATAGTGTGCTCCGAATAGCAGGCGAGTCGGGTATCCCTCACCCCGACCCTCTCCCGGCGGGAGAGGGAGAAAGGCGGCATGGCGCCCGGTCGGTCCCCTCTCCCCAACGGGGAGAGGGGAAGGGTGAGGGGACGGCCTCTTAGCGTTTTGAACCGTAATACACTTCATTCCAGCGCAGCGCGTCCTTGAAGGACGGCAGACGGGTATCGTTGTCGATGACGGTCAGCTCGATATCATGCAGCTCGGCGAACTGGCGCATATCGTCGAGGTTCAGCGCATGGCTGAAGACGGTATGGTGCGCGCCGCCGGCGATGATCCAGGCTTCCGACGCGGTACGCAGATCCGGCTGCGCTTTCCACAGGGCGTTGGCCACCGGCAGCTTCGGCAGATCGTGCGGCGTTGGGACGGTTTCGATGGTATTGACCAGCAGACGGAAGCGGTCTCCCAGGTCGATCAGGCTGGCGACGATCGCCGGGCCGGTTTGAGTATTGAAGATCAGGCGCGCTGGATCCGCTTTGCCGCCGATGCCCAGCGGCTGAACGTCGAGGATCGGTTTCTCGGCGGTGGCGATCGTCGGGCACACTTCCAGCATGTGCGAGCCGAGCACCAGATCGTTACCATTGTCGAAGTGGTAGGTGTAATCCTCCATAAAGGAGGTGCCGCCCTGCAGACCAGTTGACATCACCTTCATGATGCGAAGCAGAGCGGCGGTTTTCCAGTCGCCCTCGCCGGCAAAGCCGTAGCCCTGCTGCATCAGGCGCTGTACGGCGAGACCCGGGAGCTGTTTCAGGCCGTGGAGATCTTCAAAGGTGGTGGTAAAGGCGTGGAAACCGCCCTGTTCGAGGAAGCGTTTCATCCCCAGCTCAATGCGCGCGGCGTCCAGCACGTTCTGGCGCTTCTCGCCGTGAACCTGCGCCGCCGGGGTCAGACGGTAGCTGCTCTCATATTCATCGACCAGGGCGCTGATATCGCCGTCGCTGATGCTGTTCACCACCTGCACCAGATCGCCGACCGCCCAGGTGTTCACCGAGAAGCCAAACTTAATCTGCGCGGCGACTTTATCGCCGTCGGTCACCGCCACTTCGCGCATGTTATCGCCGAAACGGCACACTTTCAGATGACGGGTATCCTGTTTGGAGACCGCCTGACGCATCCAGCCGCCGATACGCTGGTGGGCCTCTTTATCCTGCCAGTGGCCGGTGACCACGCTGTGCTGTTGGCGCATGCGGGCGCCGATGAAGCCGAACTCGCGGCCGCCGTGCGCGGTCTGGTTCAGGTTCATAAAGTCCATATCAATGCTGTCCCACGGCAGCGCGGCGTTGTACTGAGTATGGAACTGCAGCAGCGGCTTATTGAGGATGGTCAGGCCGTTGATCCACATTTTTGCCGGCGAGAAGGTATGCAGCCAGACCACTAACCCGGCGCATTTGTCATCGTAGTTGGCGTCGCGGCAGATATGGGTGATCTCGTCCGGGGTGGTGCCCAGCGGCTTAAGGACCAGTTTGCACGGCAGTTTGGCTTCCGCATTCAGGCTGTTCACCACATGTTCGGCATGCTTCGTCACCTGGCGCAGGGCTTCCGGGCCGTACAGATGTTGGCTGCCAATAACGAACCATACTTCATAGTTATCAAAAATCGTCATTTTCGTATCCTTAATGGGTGAGCGCTGCCTGAGATTGCGGGGCTTTTTCCGCCTTTGCAGCCGAAGGGAGATAGTGTTGTTCCGCGCTGACCGACCATTGCTGGTAGCGCTGATAGAGTTGTTCGAAACGCTGTGCCTGCGCCGGACGCGGCTGCAGGGTAGTTTCCACCTGGCTTGCCATCCGCTGTTGGGCGGCTGGAATATCCTCATAGACGCCGGCGGCGACGGCGGCGAAGATAGCCGCCCCCAGCGCGCAGCACTGATCGGAGGCGACAATCTGCAGCGGACGGTTCAGCACGTCGCAGCAGGCCTGCATGATGACCTGGTTTTTCCGCGCGATACCGCCAAGCGCCATGACGTTGTTAACCGGGATCCCCTGCTCGGTGAAGCACTCCATAATGGCGCGAGCGCCGAAGGCGGTGGCGGCGATCAGACCGCCGAACAGCGCCGGCGCGTCGGTGGCCAGGTTAAGGTCGGTGATCACCCCTTTCAGGCGCTGGTTGGCATTCGGCGTGCGGCGGCCGTTGAACCAGTCGAGCACCACCGGCAGATGCTCCAGCGATGGATTGTTGGCCCAGGCTTCGGTGAGCGCCGGCAGTAACTGTTTTTGGCTGGCTTTGATTTGCTCGCGCAACGCCGGCTGCTGCTGAGCCAGCTGCTCCAGCGGCCAGCCGAGAATGCGGCCAAACCAGGCGTAAATATCGCCGAAGGCGGACTGGCCTGCCTCCATGCCGATAAAGTGTGGAACCACGCTGCCGTCGACCTGGCCGCAGATGCCTTTGACCGTGCGCTCGCCGACGCTCTCTTTATCGGCGATCAGAATGTCGCAGGTGGAGGTGCCGATGACTTTCACCAGCGCGTTAGGCTGCGCGCCGGCGCCAACGGCGCCCATGTGGCAGTCGAAGGCGCCGCCGGAGATGGCCACACTCTGTGACAGACCCAGGCGCTGGGCCCACTCTGCGCTCAGCGTGCCGACCGGCACATCGGCCGTCCAGGTATCGGTGAACAGCGGCCAGGCCAGATGCTGGTTGATGATGGGATCAAGCTCATCGAAGAAGCTGGCCGGCGGCAGACCGCCCCAGCTCTCATGCCACAGCGATTTATGTCCGGCGCTGCAGCGGCCGCGGCGCAGATCCTGCGGACGCGTAGTACCGGAGAGCAGGGCGGGCACCCAGTCGCAGAGCTCTACCCACGAGGCGGCTGCCTGGGCGACGGCGCTATCTTCGCGGGTGACGTGGAGGATTTTGGCCCAGAACCATTCGCTGGAGTAGATCCCGCCGATATAGCGCGAGTAATCCTCTTTGCCCGGCTGGTGGCACAGGCGGGTGATCGCCTCGGCTTCCTCGACCGCGGTGTGATCCTTCCACAGGACAAACATGGCGTTAGGGTTGTCAGCGAATTCTTCGCGCAGCGCCAGCACGTTGCCCTCGGCATCGACGGGAGCCGGAGTTGAGCCGGTGCTGTCGACGCCAATGCCCACGACGTCGGCGCGCTGTTCGGCGCTCAGCGAAGCGAGCACGCTTTTCAGCGCCGCTTCCATGGACTCGATGTAATCTCGCGGGTGATGGCGGAAGCGGTTGTTAGCGCCATCGCAATACTGTCCTTCCCGCCAGCGCGGATACCACTCCACGCTGGTCGCCAGCTCTGCGCCGGACGCGCATTCCACCGCCAGAGCGCGGACTGAGTCACTACCAAAGTCGAGGCCAATCGCAATTGCCATCTTGTTACTCCATGCAGAAATCATTCATGCAGCAACAGTAGATATCCCCGGCAAAATCCGTCAGGCCGGATTCGCTAATCTTATGGATTATTTTGCTGTTACCTTGCAAAGTGTGACGCCGTGCAAATATTCGATGTGGACTTTTCTGCCGTATTTATAGACACTTTTGTTACCCGGCATATCACGGTGGAATGCACGCTACTGGCGCTTTTTTCGCTTGCTGTGCGGGTTTTTCGCCAAATTCCCACCGCCGTCGCAGTCGCGACAGGGCCGAGAGCGATAAAATGATGAATATGGACAATTGGTGCCACTGATACCTTCGGGGAGAACCACGCGTATGGCCGAAACGCAAAACGATCCGCTGCTGCCGGGCTACTCTTTTAACGCTCATCTGGTCACCGGCCTGACGCCGATTGAGGCGCAGGGATACCTGGATTTCTTTATCGACCGCCCGCTGGGTATGAAAGGCTATATTCTCAATCTGACGATTCGCGGCGAGGGGGTGATCAACAACCACGGCGAACAGTTTGTCTGCCGGCCGGGCGATATGCTGCTGTTCCCGCCCGGGGAAATTCATCACTATGGCCGCCATCCCGACGCCAGCGAGTGGTATCACCAGTGGGTCTACTTCCGCCCGCGCGCCTACTGGCACGAGTGGCTCAACTGGCCAACGATTTTTGCCCAGACCGGCTTTTTCCGTCCGGATGAACAGTGGCAGGCGCGCTTTGGCGAGCTGTTCGGCCAGATCGTTGATGCCGGGCAGGGGGCGGGGCGCTATTCCGAACTGTTGGCGATAAACCTGCTGGAACAGCTGCTGCTGCGGCGGATGGAGGCGATCAACGAATCGCTGCATCCGCCGCTGGACAACCGGGTGCGCGACGCCTGCCAGTACATCAGCGACCATCTGGCGGACAGCCATTTTGATATCGCCAGCGTCGCCCAGCACGTCTGCCTGTCGCCCTCGCGTCTGTCGCACCTGTTCCGCCAGCAGCTGGGGGTCAGCGTCCTCGGCTGGCGGGAGGATCAGCGCATCAGCCAGGCCAAACTGTTGCTCAGCACCACGCGGATGCCGATCGCCACCGTTGGGCGCAACGTCGGCTTCGAAGATCAGCTCTATTTTTCCCGCGTGTTTAAAAAATGCACCGGGGCCAGCCCGAGCGAATTCCGCGCGGGTTGTGAATAAAAAGTAAAGAAAGTGAAATGATGACCCGCTTAAATGTCACAGCCAGTAAACTATTAAGACAATTGATGGCTTGACGACGGCGCGATGGCTTCGGAGAATCCGGGCTTCGTTTTTTAACCGGGTACATTATGCAAGCATTGCTCGAACACTTTATTACCCAATCCACGGTCTACTCATTGTTAGCCGTGATGCTGGTGGCCTTTCTCGAGTCGCTGGCGCTGGTGGGGCTTATCTTACCCGGCACGGTGATGATGGCTGGCCTTGGGGCGCTCATCGGCGGCGGCGAAGTTAACTTCTGGCAGGCGTGGCTGGCGGGGATTGTCGGCTGCCTGCTGGGCGACTGGATCTCATTCTGGCTCGGCTGGCGCTTTAAGAAGCCGTTGCACCGCTGGTCGTTTATGAAGAAAAACCGCGCCCTGCTGGAGAAAACCGAGCATGCGCTGCATCAGCACAGCATGATCACCATTCTGATTGGCCGCTTTGTCGGACCGACGCGTCCGCTGGTGCCAATGGTCGCCGGGATGCTCGACCTGCCGGTGGCCAAGTTCGTGCTACCGAATATTATCGGCTGCCTGCTCTGGCCGCCGCTCTATTTCCTTCCGGGCATTCTCGCCGGGGCGGCGATTGATATTCCGGCTGATGAAAACAGCGCCAGCTTTAAATGGCTGCTATTGGGGGCGGCGCTGCTGGCCTGGCTGGCGGGATGGCTGTGCTGGCGGCTGTGGCGGAGCGCGAAAACCTCAGGCGATCGGCTGACCCGCTGGCTGCCGCGCGGCCGACTGCTGTGGCTGTCGCCTCTGATGGTCGCGCTGGCGGCTACAGCGTTAACATTTGTCTTCCGCCATCCGCTGATGCCGGTCTATCTGGCGATCCTGCACAAAGTCATCGCGCGCTGATCCCCATCAAATGCGAGGCGCTGCTGTGGCCGCTTAACAGCTCGGCGGTGGCGCCATCCCAGACAATGCGCCCTTCGGCGACCACCATCGAGCGCGGCGCGATGCGCGCGGCGTCCTCTACGCTGTGGGAGACCATCAGCAGGGTGAGCTGCTGCTGCTCGCAGACATCGGCGACCAGGGACAGCATCTCCTGGCGCAGCGCCGGATCGAGCGCCGAGAAGGGTTCATCCAGCAGCAGCACCGGCTGCTGGCGCACCAGACAGCGGGCCAGCGCCGCGCGCTGCCGCTGACCGCCGGAGAGCTCGCCGGGCAGACGTTCCAGCAGCGCATCAATTCCCATCTGTCCAGCTATCGCCGTGACCTGCGCCTGCTGCTCGCGGCTCAGTTTAAGGCCTGGGTGGATCCCGAGGCTGATATTTTGTCGAATGGTCAGATGGTTAAACAGGTTATTCTCCTGAAACAACATCGAGACCGGACGCTGCGCCGGCGGCGTCGCGTTATGCGCCTCGCCGTTAATCAGCAGGCTGCCGCTGGCGGGCGGCAGAAACCCGGCGATTAGATTCAGCAGGGTGCTCTTTCCGGCGCCGCTGGGACCGAGCACCGCGATGCGCTCCCCGCGCGCGACGTCGAGGGTGAAGCGCATCGGCAGATGCTGGTATAGCCAGGTCACATCATTGAGTTTTAGCATCACGCCCCGGAAGTTTTTCAATCAGCGTAAACAACAAGAAACAGAGCAGCAGCAGGAGCAGGGCGGTGACGGCCCCGTCCTGGCTGCGGTAGGCGCCTATCTGCTGGTATAGATAGAAAGGCAGGGTGCGGAACGCCTCGTTGCCGAACAGCGCCACCACGCCGAAATCGCCAATCGACAGTACGCAGGCGAAGGCGAGCGCCTGGGCCAGCGGGCGCCGGAGAGCGCGAAGCTCGACCACCCGCAGCCGGGCAAAGCCTTCAATACCCAGCGACTGGCACAGCATGCTGTAGCGGGCGGCAATGTCGCGCATCGGGTTTTCCAGTACTTTCAGCGCATAGGGGATCGCCATCAGGGCATTAGTGAAGATGACGATGCCGTCGGCGGACTCCGGCAGGCCGATAGTGTTATTGAGCAGCAGGAAGAAGCCGGTCGCCAGCACAATTCCCGGCATCGCAAGGATCAGCATGCCGCTCAGCTCCATTGCCTGCCCGGCCAACGGCCGCTGGCGAGCGCGCAGCTCCCGGCTGCTCCATAACAGCATCATCGTCAGGGTCACGCTCAATAGCCCGGCGGCGATGGCGATGCGTAGAGAGGTGCTCAATGCCTGCCAGAGCGCTGGCTGCGCCAGCACGTCCAGCATATTACGGTTGATCCCGTCGACGATGACCGCCAGCAGCGGCGGGAGCAGCAGCAGCAGGGCGGCGCCGATCAGCAACCCGTCGCTCAGGCGGCTATGCAGGCGATCGTCAGGGTCGCGCCAGCCGCGCACATGGCTGACGCCGATGGCGACGGCTTTACTCAGACGCTGGCTAAGCAGCACCAGCCCAAGGCAGCAGAGCATCTGGATCAGCGCCAGCATTGCCGCTCGCGCCGGATCGTAGTCAAAGCTCAGCGCCTGGTAGATAGCCAACTCGATCGTGGTGGCTTTCGGGCCGCCGCCCAGCGAGAGCACGGTGGCGAAGCTGGCGAAGCAGAGCATAAAAATCAGCGCGGCGACGGCGGGAATGTGCCGGCGCAGCCACGGCCATTCGACGAGGCGGAAGAAGGCATAGCCGCGCATGCCAAGCTGGGCGGCAATTTGCCGCTGCTCGCCGGGAATGTTCTCCAGCGCCTGCAGCAGCAGGCGGGTCGCCATCGGCATATTGAAAAAGACGTGCGCCAGCAGGATGCCCTGCAGACCGTAGGGCGAGAACTCCCATTGCCAGCCGAGCGCGTGAAATAGTGAGGCCAGCCAGCCCTGGCGGCCATAGACGCTGAGGATACCGAACACCGCCACCAGCACCGGCAGGATCAGGGTCATCGCGCACAGGCGCAGCAGCAGCGTACGGCCCGGGAAGCGACGCCGATAAAGCGCGCGGGCGAGAAAGATGGCTGGTCCCACCGAGATCAGCGCTGACAGCGACGCCTGCCAGAAGGAGAAGCGGACCACATGCCACAGGTAGCTATCGCTGAAGACCGATTGCCAGCCCGCGCCGGGGGCGCTAAACCACAGCGCCAGAAACGCCGCCAGCGCGACAGCGCACAGCAGCGTAGCGGCGAACAGGCCCGGCATCAGCCCGCGAAGGTTTAGCGGCTGACGGCGCGTTGCCATGCGCTAATCCAGGTTTGACGCTCGCTAGCGACCTGCTGCGGGGTAAAGGACAGGGTGGTCTGCGGCTTCACCAGGGTATCAAACCCGGCCGGCAGGGTGACCTGGGTCACCGGATACATCCAGTTGCCGGTAGGGATGGCGTTCTGGAAGCCAGGAGATACCATAAATTTGAGGAATTTTTCCGCCAGTTCCGGCTGCTTGCTGGCGGCGGTACGCGCGGCAACTTCGACCTGCAGATAGTGGCCCTCGGCGAAGCTCGCCGCCGCATAGTTGTCTTTCTTCTCTTCAATCATGTGGTAGGCCGGCGAGGTGGTATAGCTCAACACCAGGTCGCTTTCCCCTTTCAGGAACAGGCCATAGGCTTCGCTCCAGCCTTTGGTGACGGTAACGGTTTTCGCGGCCAGCTTCTGCCAGGCCTCGGGCGCTTGATCGCCATAGACCTTTTGCATCCACAGCAGCAGGCCCAGTCCCGGGGTGCTGGTACGCGGATCTTCATAGATGACCCGCCATTTTTGCGGGCCCTCGACCAGCTCTTTCAGGCTCTTCGGTGGATTAGCCAGTTTGTTTTTGTCATAGACGAAGGCGAAATAGCCGTAGTCGTAGGGAACAAAGGTGTCATTATCCCAGCCGCCCGGCACGCTGACCGCGCTGGCGGGTACGTTGCTTTTGGCAAACAGTTTACTCTGCGCCGCGGCTTCCAGCAGGTTGTTATCAAGGCCAAGCACAACGTCGGCCTTGCTGTTTTTGCCTTCCATGCGCAGGCGATTCAGTAGCGAAACGCCATCTTCCAGCGCGACGAACTTCAGCTCGCAGCCGCACTCCGCTTCAAAGGCTTTTTTGACCGCCGGGCCGGGGCCCCAGTCGGCAGAGAAGGAGTCATAGGTATAGACGGTAAGAACAGGCTTAGCCAAAGCGGGCATGGCGACCAGCGCCAGCAGCGGGAGTAATTTTTTCAACACTTTGCACCTCAGAAAAAAGGGGTGGCAAAGGATTTTGAGTGAGCCTCAAATCCCTTCGCCGGCGTTATCCGGATCAGGTTCGACGGGTATTTTCTCAGCCCATGCGCTTCATCCTTCAAGCCGCATCTGCGTTAGCTTCGCGCGTTCACCCCAGTCACATAGTTATCTATGCTCCAGGGGATTCACCCGCTTGCTGCCTTGATGCAACTTGAATGATATTGCGTATGTTTATTAGCACCCCGTTGAGAACGGCCTTAGTGTAATGATTTTGTCAGATGACGGAAAGCGCTTACGGCTCCGGCGGCGCAAACCATGCGGATTTAAAATCGAACCAGCCGAGGGTATTCATCCTCACGCCGCGCATACTGCGCTGACCCTGAATCATCAGCCAGTGGTGGATCAGCGGCACGATATGTTGCCCGGCCAGCAGCCGCTGGCTCCAGGTGGCCGGATTAAACTCTCCTGCTCGCCAGCGGCAGGCGTCTGCCTGCCAGTCAATGGGAATGCAGCGCTGAATCAGCGGGACTTCGTACAGATAGGCGAAGAGCGAAAATTCGATCGGTAAGGTGAAGTTCACGCTGTTGAGCCAGATATCGCTGACCACCTCGCCGCGATGCCAGGCATCGTACTCCAGCTCCTGGATCTCCAGCTTTACCTGATGCGCCGTCAGCAGGTCGCGCATGATCCCGCCGATCACCCGATGTTCGACGTGATCGCGGTAGTAGGTAAGGGTGACTGTCTCCAGCCCCGCCGGCTTCTCGCAGGCGTGGTTGCTGGCGTGATGCCAGCGCGGCAGCAGGCCGTAGGCGGGAAACCAGTTGCCCTGGTAGTGTTCGCCCGCATGGTAGAGCAGGTTGGCGGGCTGAAACAGATAGCTTAGCCAGCGGCGCACCGCGTCGTTGGCCCCCAGCGGGCTTCGCGAGTCGAACAGCAGGTAATAGCAGCCCTCTTCCAGGCGACTCTCCACCGCTTTTTCGCTTTCGGTATTGCCCTGCAGCGTCAGGCCGCCGTTGGGCTCTTCGCTAATCTCCGGCAGCACCCAGACGTTCACCTCATCGATCAGCGCCCGGTAGCCAAAATAGTCCTCAAAGGCATGGATCTTGAGCTGATTCTGGTTGTTACGCACCACGGCATAGGGGCCGGTGCCGACCGGCATGGAGGAAAAGTGGTTCATGGTCTGCCACTCCTGCGGCAGCACCATCGCCGGCACCTGCCCCAGCAGCCAGGGCAGCCAGCGGTCGGGCTGGCGCAGATGAATATCCAGGGTCCAGGCGGTGGGCGATTCGATGCGTTCGATATGTGAATAGAGCGGCAGGGCATTGCTGCGCTGCAGAGAGGCGATCACATCGGCCATCTCCAGCTCACGGCCATGGTGAAAATGGATGCCCGGGCGGAGGAAAAAGCGCCAGTGGGTGGGCGACAACTGCTGCCAGTGGTGGGCAATATCGGCTTCCAGTTCCCCATTTTCCTCATTTACCCGCGTCAGGGCGCTGAAAATCTGCCGGGCAATATGCGTTTCCGAACGCCGCAGCGCGCTACCGGGCAGCAAATTCTTCATTGGTCGGTAGTAGAGCACGCGCAGGATGTGCCGCCCCTGGCGGAAGCTGCGGCCGAGATGCGAGACCAGCATCTGGCGGACGGCAGCCTTATCGCCGACCAACTGCACCAGCTGATCGATGCGATCCTGCTCAAGGAGATCTTCGGCACGTTGCTGCTGCAGGGCGAGGCCGGTATAGAGAAAGGTTAGCCGCGAACGCTTGCCGCGGCCTGCCTCCGCTTCCCAGGTCAGCCAGCCGCGGGACTCCATCATATTGAGCAGGGTGCGCATATGGCGGCGCGAGCAGCTCAGCATTTCCGCCAGCTCGTTAAGGGTGGTCTCCTGCGACTTGCCGTCGCAGCACTGCCATAGGCGAATGAACTGTTGTTGCAGACGGCCGGAAGACATAAAAGGGGAACTCCTGCGCAAAACTCAGCAATTTATTACTTCCTATATTAAGCCAATAATGAATCCCGATGAAGCGAGGAGGTGAATATGATGAGGTCTACCGCAAAATCGTTCTACCAACGCTACTTTTCTGCGACGCAGGAAGCGTCCTGGCTGGCCCGCCTGATGGCAGGACGACAGCAGGAAATTCTGGGGGAACTGATGCAGTGGGGAGTGACGTCAACGACCTCTGATCATTGACTTGCAGACATCATGTGTGACTGAGTATTGGTGTTATACTCGTCGTTTTTCAAACTGCAGGTGCGCTGTCGATGTTTCCTGGGCCGTATGTTCTGGCTGCGTGATTCGCCTCTACGGGACTCACCTTTTCAGGGCCAGCGCGAGCGCGGCGCAAAATGGTTAACCGTTTTGTCCTGCAGCATGAAATCCATAGAGTATAGAATCACCCGCCAGCAGAATGCCTCTGCTGGCTTTTTTCGTTTTCTTCGCGTGTGTTAAGGACATTCCATGCTGTGGTTGATGACGATGGGACGACGGCTTAACGGCGTCTATGCCGCCTTTATGCTGGTTGCTTTTATGATGGGCGTGGCGGGCGCGTTGCAGGCGCCGACGTTGAGTTTGTTTCTTAGCCGCGAAGTGGGGGCGCAACCGTTCTGGGTGGGCCTGTTCTATACCGTAAACGCCATCGCCGGGATCCTGGTTAGCCTGTGGCTGGCCAAGCGCTCCGATAGCCGCGGCGACCGGCGGCGGTTGATTATGTTCTGCTGTCTGATGGCGGTGGGTAATGCGCTGCTGTTTGCCTTCAACCGCCACTATCTGACGCTGATCACCTGCGGCGTGATGCTGGCATCCATTGCCAACGCCGCCATGCCGCAGCTCTTCGCGCTGGCGCGGGAGTACGCCGACAGCTCGGCGCGGGAAGTGGTGATGTTCAGCTCGGTCATGCGCGCCCAGCTGTCGCTGGCTTGGGTGATTGGCCCGCCGCTGGCCTTTATGCTGGCGCTCAACTATGGCTTCACCACCATGTTCTCCATTGCGGCGGGCATTTTTGTCATTAGCCTCGCTCTGATTGCCATCAAACTGCCTTCGGTTCCGCGTGTGGAACAGCCCTCGGAGGAGGCGGCGGCGCTAGCGCAGGCCGGCGGCTGGCAGGACAAGAACGTGCGTATGCTGTTTATCGCCTCCACCCTGATGTGGACCTGCAACACCATGTACATCATTGATATGCCGCTGTGGATCAGCAGCGATCTCGGGCTTCCCGACAGCCTGGCCGGGATCCTGATGGGCACTGCCGCCGGGCTGGAGATACCGGCGATGATCCTCGCCGGCTACTACGTAAAGCGCTTTGGCAAACGTAAAATGATGGTGGCGGCGGTGGCCGCCGGCGTGTTGTTTTATGCCGGACTGATCCTGTTTCATGGTCGCACGGCGCTGCTGGCTCTGCAGCTGTTCAATGCCATCTTTATCGGCATTATCGCCGGGATAGGCATGCTGTGGTTCCAGGATTTAATGCCGGGACGGGCGGGAGCGGCGACCACCCTGTTCACCAACAGTATTTCCACCGGCGTGATCCTTGCCGGCGTGATGCAGGGGGCGCTGTCCCAGAGCTATGGTCACGCCAGCGTCTACTGGACGATCGCGGCCATTTCGCTGGTGACGCTGTTTTTGACCAGCAAGGTGAAGGATATCTGACTACTCGCCCCGGCATCGCCGGGGCGACCAGGCCTACTTGAGTTCGATACGCTTAATGTCGCCGATGATAAAAATGTAGGCAATCACCCCAATCAGCGCCGTCAGGCCGACGTAGATCAGCGCGTAAAAGAAATTACCCGTGGCGGAAATAATCACACCAATTATCAGTGGTGCGATAATCGAGGCCATATTGGCACAGAAATTAAATATGCCGCCGGTGAGGCCTGCCATATTTTCCGGGGCAATATCAGAAATTAAGGTCCAGCCCAGACCGACCATCCCCTGGCCAAAAAAAGCCACCGACATGATAATAATTACGGTGCTATTGGCGCTTACCCAATTCGCCGCGATAATACAGCTGGACAGCAATAAACCGGAAATTATTGGTAACTTTCGACTGATGTTGACGGAGCCGGTTCGCTTCAACAACCGGTCGGAGATCCAGCCGCCGAAGAGGATGCCAATCGCGGCGGCAAGGAAGGGCCAGGTGGCGAAGAAGCCGACGTGCAGCCATGGAAGATGGCGCTCGTTGGCGAGGTAGCTGGGAAACCACGTCAGGAAAAAGACCAGTGTGGTGTTGCCGGCGAACTGACCCAGGCTGGCGCCGAGGATCTGGCGACAGCCCAGCAGGCGTCTGGCGTCACGCCAGTTAAATGGAACGTTCTGGATTTTATTGTTAATGCTGCTTGCGCCGATATACTCCAGCTCCGCTTGATTAGCCGTGCGCGATTCATGCGGTTCATGATAAAAACGCCACCACACTAAAGTAAATAAAATACCTAATCCGCCGGTGAGGAAAAAAAGCGTTCTCCAGCCATGATGTTCGAGAATTAAAAATAACAGCGGCGAGAAAGCGGCCAGCCCTATATATTCACCAACTGTATATGTTGCCGTTGCCCGCGCGCGCTCATGCTGAGGGAACCAGGTGCTGACGATGCGGCTGTTGGCCGGAAAGCAGGGCGCTTCGCTGACGCCGAGTCCCAGGCGCAGAAGCAGCAGGGATTTTAGGCCGAGGGTGAAACTTTGCAGCAGGGTAAACAGCGACCAGAAGAAAATTGACAGGGCATAGGTCAGTTTGTTGCCAAAGCGGTCTAAAAACATCCCGCCGGGGATCTGCGCCAGCGCATAAGTCCAGGCGAAGGCGGAGAAGATGATGCCCATCATCGCCGGATCGATATGGATTTCTTTGCTTAACTGTGGCGCTACAATACCCAGGATGGTACGGTCGAGATAATTGATCATCGTTCCGACGGAGAGTAGCAGCAGAATAACTATCCGTACGCGGCTTCTTTTTTTCGCCCCCGATGTGGAAGTGAGGACTTCCTGAGAGTTTGACATACTCATAGCGAGTTCCTTTAAAGTTTAAAATATTTTTGCATATATTCTAATATGCAAAAATATCTCAAGGAGCTATAGGTAGCATCTATGAATGGCAATGCCTTGTGGCACATTCATGCCCTTCGTCAAATAATATTTGATGTAACGCCGATATTTACCCGTTCATGCGCATTATTGGTAGCTTGCATGGTATATTAGCGTCAGTGCATTTATTCTTATATTATACGGGTAAAAATAATGAACCTAAAGCAACTTTATTATTTTAAACGTCTGTCTGAAACTGAGCATTACACCGAAGCCGCCTCCAGTCTGTGCATCACCCAGCCCTCGCTAAGCCACGCGATATCGGAGCTGGAGAAGGAGTTAGGGGTCGCGCTATTCGCCAGACAGGGGCGGAACGTAAAAATTACCCAAAACGGCAAGCGTTTTTTGCCGTATGTTGAAGATGCGCTGGCCTCGCTGGAGAACGGACGCATGATATTGCAAAAAAATGGCGCTGAGAATAAAGAGAATATTCGCATCGCCTTTATTTACACGATGGGGGAGTATGTTGTTCCACAGTTAATTAATAAATATTCTCTTTCACCTGAATGTCACAATGTGACTTTTTCTTTTACTCAAGGGACATCGCTGACGCTGTTGCAGGAGCTGAAGGCCGGAAAAGTCGATCTGGCGATCTGCTCTTATATTGCCGATGAACCCGATATCGATTTTATTCCGGTGATCCAGCAGGAACTGGTGGTGGTCACGGCAAAGGATCATCCGCTGGCCCGGCTATATGAACATGAAGTCGATCTGGTGGAGACGATTCATTATCCGTATATCTATTTTTCAGAAAATAGCGGCTTACGTCCGTTTATCGATAATGTATTTATGCAGCAAAAGCTGGTGCCGGAGATCGCCTGCTATGTGGATGAGGATACGGCGATGGCCGGGCTGGTGAGTATTGACTACGGGATCGCGATTATGCCGCGCATTACCGCGCTCTCCTATTACAACGTCCATATCCTGAAGATTAAAAACACCATCCCCCCCCGCTATATCTATCTGGCGACCATGAAAGACAAGGGGCTCTCTCCGGCGCTGGAGTCATTTAAAAATGTGATTATCCACGATAGCCAGAAGATCTGTTAACGGATGGCCCGGATGTGACCTCCGGGCCATCCGGATATCAGGAGAGAATATCCATCACTTCACGCAGCTTAGCGATGGCGATCTGCCCAGGCGCGGAGGCCTGACCAACGGTACCGAAGGTCATCGCCGAACCGAACAAGCGCCCGGTGACCCGGCTAACGCCACCGGATTTGCCCATCGACATGGTGATCAGCGGACGCGTCGCATACTTCTCTTTCATGGTCAGCGTGGCGGCCAGCAGGGTCAGAACATCCTGCGGCGACTGCGGCATCACCGCGATCTTCGGCAGATCGGCCCCCAGATCCTGCATGCGGCGCAGGCGATAGATAATATCTTCCTGAGCGGGGGTCTTATGGAAATCATGATTACTCATGATCACCTTGACGCCCGCGGCATGCGCATCGTCAACCAGCGCGCGGATCTGCGCTTCATCATTGAACAGTTCGATATCGATAACATCAACCAGTCCACTGCGTGCGGCCTCGCGGTTGAGCGCAAAATAGGCTTCGTCGCTGAGCTCGGTTTCGCCACCTTCTTTCTTACTGCGGAAGGTAAATAGCAGCGGAAGCGCTTTCAGCGCGCCACGGATTTCCGCCAGCGCGGCCATCACCTGGGCCATCTCTCTGACCTGGGCAAAGTGGTCAACGCGCCATTCGATAATATCGGCGCCGGCATCGACCAGGCCGTGGGCGTTACCCAGTATCTCATCCAGGGTTTTACCGATCAGCGGTACACAAATGAGGGTTTCCCCTTCCTGGAAGGTGATGTTCTTTACGGTTACTGCATTTGTCATGTAGGTATCCATTATTTTTCGCGTTGTACTTCAGGCGGTGACTGCGGTGCGTGACACTTTTTGCGCCGCCCGAGCCTGCAGTTGACGATAGCCGATGTACAGGGCGATCACAAAGCCGATAACGGCGATCAGAAAATCAAACCACATAATGCTGGCAATACTGATCTGCGAAAGCTTTGCGGTGATCAACGGGATCGTGAAGCTGGCGATACTGCCGGCGGTGTAGAAGATGCCGGTTGCTTTGCCTTTTCCGTTCGGGAAGCTCATCGCCATGATTGTCGCACCCAGCTGCAGCACTCCGCCAGCGGCGGCAAAGCCGATGACAAAAGCAAAGCCGGTCACCATCATCGGCGTCGGGAACAGGCACACCAACAGCAGCGAAATCATCGACAGGCCAGTATAAATAATCATCGCAATGGCCGAGCTAAACACCTCTTTGACGAAGGCGGCAGTTACAAAGACGCAGACCAGCGAGCCGACGGTATAGATGCTAAGCAGTTTAATCGCCGAGGCATAGGGCAGGCCGACGACGAACTGGCCGTACTGCGCCAGCCATTGGCTGACCAGATAGAAGGTCGCCATGCCGATATAACCGTACAGGGTGAAGATCACCATATCCAGCTTATTAGCCTGTGGCCGGACGGCTGTTTCCGCCTGTGCCGTAGGGGCTTCCTCTTTTTTCGCCGCCTGGCTGTCAGGGAACGGCATTTTAAGCAGGTAAATCCCGCTCAGTACAAAGAGTGCTGCCGCAATCACGAACGACCAGCCGAACCACAGATTTGCCCATATCAGGAAGCTGATAATGAACGGCAACAGGAACTGCCCTGCAGAGACGAAGGCTTTGATCAGCACGTTGGCCCGGCTGGCAGAGTGCGGGAAAGATTCCATCAGCGCCGGATAGGTACCGGAGTCGAGGAAGCTGTTCGCCAGGCCCGCCATAATGCCGAACACGTAAGCCAGATAGATATTTTTGGTCAGCAGGATGCCGACGAAAAAGATCAGGTAACTCAGGATCCCAAGATAGATAAAGGGCTTGCGACCGAAGCGATCCGACAGGAAGCCGGTCACGATGGTTGCCAGTTTGCCGATACCTAACGAGGAGATCACCACCGATACGCCAGCCGCGTCCGTTCCCCACTGTTCCTGAAGATGGGCCATGTTGAGGGTGATTAACAGCACCCCCATACCGTGGATCAGGTAGTTGAGGTACAGCCCTGCCGCAGTAGGGATGTATTTATTTTTCATCATTCGCCTCTTAGAACAGAATGCTCTTGATGTAATCAACCGGCATCTGTTTGCCCGTCCAGATTTCGAACGCGCGCGCGCCTTGCCACAGCATCATCCCCAGGCCGTTCAGCGTGCGGCAGCCTTTTTTCTCGGCCACTTCCAGCAGGTGGGTTTTGCGCGGGTTGTAGACGACGTCGGAGACGATCAGGTCCGGACGCAGGAAGCTGTCGTCAGGTAGCAGCATCTGGCCTTCGAACGGCTTCATGCCGACCCCGGTGGCATTGGTCAGGATCACGCTGCTGTCAATTTCGGCGCGCAGCTTGTCATGATCGTCGAGATCGAACAGATGGATCTCGCAGTCGGTGTTGTGGCGGATCTTGGCCACGGTTTCTTCTGCGTTAGCGAAGAATTTATCGCGACGGTTAAAGATGGAGATCGCCTTCACGCCATCCAGTGCTGCCTGGACGCAGAGCGCCGTTGCCGCGCCGCCGGCGCCGAGTACGGTCATCTTCTTGCCGATGATATCGATACCGGCTTCGCTAAGGGCGCGCATGTAGCCGGTGCCATCGGTGATATGTCCGGTCAGTACGCCGTCGTCGTTGACCACGGTATTGACCGCCCCGACCAGCTGTGCCGCCGGCGACAGTTTATCGAGATACTGGCAAATCTCGGTTTTGTTCGGCATAGAGACGTTAAAGCCGCGCAGCTTCATCGCCCGGAAGCCCTGCACCACGTCTTTTAGCTCCTGGTTACCGACTTCAAAAGCGAGATAGACGTAGTCCAGCCCGAGATGGGCGAAAGCCTCGTTGTGCATGGTGGGCGACATGCTGTGACGAATCGGGGTGGCGATCAGGCCAATCAGCTCAGTGTGTCCAGTAATACGTTCTGCCATGACAAAAATCCTCAATAAGTTAGAAAGGGAATTCGTTGTGCTTCGCTGCTGCCCAGCGCACCCATGTCTTCCAGTGCATCCAGTACGTTGCGGCCTTCGCGGACGCCATCGATAATGCGTCGCGCCATCACGCTGTCGCCGATGTTCATGATTTTGACGTTATTGGCATTGGCCCAGCGCTCGATCTCGTCGAGACCCGTCCGGTTGGCGCGCATCCCCAGACAGACAAAGCCGTAGTCGAAGGGAATATCGAAGGTTTGCTGTGTATTTTTCACCTGGAAATGGTCGGCAGCGACCGCCATCAGTTGGGTATTCATGTGCTGTTCGACCTGGTGCTCGTCGAGCATGGTCAACATGGCATTTTTGGTAATGATGTCGAGATCGCGACCGGCGGCGTCCTGCATCTCGATTAGCACCGCCTGTGCGCCGCGAGCGGTAAAGTATTCGATAACGTCAAGGCCAACGGCGCCGGCGCCGACTACGGCGATGCGTTTGCCCTTGATATCGGTAAATTTCGCCAGATTGTCGATCATGCCGGTAATGGAAAAGATCTTGCCGTTCTCGACGTCAATGTTTTCCCGCAAGCCTTCAATGGGCGGCAGCAGCGGCGTTGAGCCGGTGGCGTTGACAATCAGATGCGGACGCAGGGCGGAAACTGAAGCCACGTCGGCCCGCTTGCCGATCTGCAGCATCAGGTTGTCCAGCGAGGCGATACGATTTTTCATAAACTGCGGGAAATCAGCGATGCGTTTTTTCTCCGGCAGGCGGGAGATTTCGCTGGCGAGGCCGCCGACGTGGTTTTTCGCTTCCAGCAGCCAGGTATGGCAACCAACTTCCGCCGCGGTGCAGGCGGCTTCCATCCCGGCGGTGCCGGCGCCGATGACCACCACGTTAGTGTCGCGATTCACGCGCCGCATTTTATAGGCGTCACCGTGAATAATATCCGGGTTAATCGAACAGCGCAGCGGGCGCGAGCGGGCGATGCGATGGTCGGCGCAGCCGATGTTGCAGGAGATACATTTGCGCATCAGACGCTCTTTTCCGCCTTGCACTTTCTGCACCCACTCCGGCTCGGCAATCAGACCGCGGCCAATGGCGATAAGATCGGCATCGCCGCTGGCGAGGATATCTTCGGCTACCTGCGGAGTGCGAATATTGCCGGCGATGACCGTGGGTTTATGGAATTTATCGCGCACCGCGCGGGAGAGATAGCGCTTCCAGCCATCCTCCAGCGACATCTGATCGATTTGCAGATTCAGGTTGTCGTTCTGCGCCGCAGAGACGTTGATGATATCGACCTTCTCCTGGCAGAGCTCAAGAATACGCAGGGAATCTTCGAGGGTATTGCCGCCCTTGAGGAAGTCGTCGGCGCTGATGCGCAGGCTGACCGGAAAACGCGGCCCCACGCAGGCGCGAACCTTATCGACAATCAGACTCAGTATCCGAGTGCGATTTTCGACGCTGCCGCCAAATTCATCAGTGCGCTTATTAAACAGCGGCGATAAAAACTGGCTAATTAAATAGGAGTGACCGGCATGAATTTCGACGCAGTCAAAACCTGCGCGCCGAACGCGCTCCGCGGCGTCACCAAATTTCTCTACCGCATGATATATTTCCTCATGGGTCATCGGACGCGGAATATTACCGTGCTTCTTCGACGGCGTTGTAGAAGAGGAGAGCGGCGTCTGGCCTTCCAGTCGGTAGGCATAAGCGGAAGCGCCGGCATGATTTAACTGAATGGATACGCAGGCGCCATGTTTATGCAGGGTCTCGGTTAATTTAAACAGCCGTGGAATATATTGATCGTTATCGATGCGCAGTTGGGTGGTGCCGTTGGAGGCGAAGGGGAAATCAATACAAATATTTTCGATGGTGATAAGCCCGGTGCCGCCTTTGGCCCGCAGTTCGTAGTATTCCAGCTGTTCCTGCGACACCTCGCCATTGAGCGTGGCCATATTGGTGCCCATAGGGGGCATAATAATGCGGTTTTTTAACGTCATACCGTTGATGGTCAACGGACTGAAAAGGTGCGGATAGTGGCTCATCTCTTCTCTCCACAGGAGGCCGGGAGGCCGATATGCGGGGCCCAGGCGTGTCCTTAGTTAATATTTCTCTGTGGCAAAAGATAACGAGGGGAAAAATCGAAAAATAATGCTTTTTTTTGTGCATAGCCATAGGGGTTCTCTATGAGATTAACGCTTTCTTCACATTCTTATATTTTTATATTAAACACTCGTGCCTTATTTTTACTTGCAGTGCAGGGAAAATACATAAACAGTGCTGGAGAAGGGGAGGAAAGCGGAATAATTCTTCTTTAGGCGGTAGGGCAGGGTGGCGGTAAGGTCTGACAATCAGCAAATTAAAATTAGTTTTTGTGCGTGAGATCGCAATTTTCTCCGCAATAAAATAAAAAGCCCGATCAAATGACCGGGCCCAAAGGTTAATTCATAAACGCCGGCAGCTTGCGTTCATAGTCGGAGATCGCCGCTTCATGCTGCAGCGTCAGGCCGATGCTATCCAGGCCGTTGAGCATGCAGTGGCGGCGGAAATCGTCGATCTTAAAGCTGTAGGTTTTATCCCCGGCTTTAACTACCTGCGCTTCCAGATCCACTTCAAACGTAATGCCCGGGTTGGCCTGCACCAGCTTGAACAGCTCATCGACCTGCTCGTCGCTCAGGGTCACCGGCAGCAGCTGGTTATTGAAGCTGTTGCCGTAAAAGATATCGGCAAAGCTCGGGGCGATAACGACCTTAAAGCCGTAATCGGTCAGCGCCCACGGCGCGTGCTCTCGCGAGGAGCCGCAGCCGAAGTTTTCCCGCGCCAGCAGTATCGATGCCCCCTGGTACTCAGGAAAATTCAGCACGAACTCCGGGTTCGGCTGTTGACCTTTATCGTCGAGAAAGCGCCAGTCGTTAAACAGGTGCGCGCCAAAGCCGGTGCGGGTGACCTTCTGCAAAAATTGCTTAGGGATGATCGCGTCGGTATCGACGTTTGCAGCATCCAGCGGAACCACCAGGCCGGTATGTTGGGTAAATTTCTCTGCCATGATGGTCTCCTTACTTCAGATTACGGATATCGGCGAAATGGCCGGTAACGGCTGCCGCCGCGGCCATTGCCGGGCTCACCAGGTGCGTGCGTCCGCCGCGGCCCTGACGGCCTTCAAAGTTACGGTTGCTGGTTGAGGCACAGCGTTCGCCCGGATTCAGGCGGTCATTATTCATTGCCAGACACATAGAGCAACCAGGTAAGCGCCACTCAAAGCCGGCTTCGATAAAGATCTTATCCAGACCTTCCGCTTCCGCCTGCGCTTTCACCGGACCAGAACCCGGCACCACCAGCGCCTGGACGCCCGGCGCCACTTTACGCCCTTTAGCGATTTCCGCCGCGGCGCGTAAATCTTCGATGCGCGAGTTGGTGCAGGAGCCGATAAACACTTTATCGATAGCGACTTCCGTCAGCGGGATCCCGGATTTCAGCCCCATATAGGCCAGCGCTTTTTCGGCGCTGGCGCGTTCCACCGGATCGCTGAACGACGCTGGATCGGGGATGTTATCCGTCACCGAGATCACCTGGCCCGGGTTGGTGCCCCAGGTCACCTGCGGGGCAATTTCCGCCGCCTGCAGCGTCACCACGGTATCAAACGTCGCGCCGTCGTCGGTTTTCAGGGTTTTCCAGTACGCTACGGCATCGTCAAAATCTTTGCCTTTCGGCGCATGCAGACGGCCGCGTACGTAATTGAAGGTGGTTTCGTCCGGCGCGACCAGGCCCGCTTTGGCGCCCATCTCGATCGCCATGTTGCACAGGGTCATACGCCCTTCCATGCTCAGATCGCGGATCGCTTCGCCGCAGAACTCAACCACATGGCCGGTGCCGCCGGCGCTACCGGTTTTACCAATGATGGCCAGCACGATATCTTTGGCGGTAATGCCCGGCGCCGCTTTGCCCTGGACTTCGATTTTCATGGTCTTCGCGCGGCCCTGTTTCAGGGTCTGGGTCGCCAGCACATGCTCCACTTCGGAGGTGCCGATACCGAACGCCAGCGCACCGAACGCGCCGTGGGTAGCGGTATGGGAGTCACCGCACACGATCGTCATCCCCGGCAGGGTAACCCCTTGTTCCGGGCCCATGACGTGGACGATGCCCTGATACGGGTGGTTCAGGTCGTACAGTTCAACGCCGAACTCTTTACAGTTCTTAATCAGCTCCTGCATCTGAATGCGGGCCATCTCACCGGACGCGTTAATGTCTTTGGTCTGCGTCGAGACGTTATGATCCATGGTAGCGAAGGTTTTACCCGGCTGGCGCACCTGGCGGCCATGGGCGCGCAGGCCGTCAAACGCCTGCGGAGAGGTGACTTCGTGCACCAGATGGCGGTCGATATACAGCAGCGGGGTTTCGTTCTGCGCCTCATACACTACGTGCGCATCAAATAATTTTTCGTATAACGTCTTCGCCATGATTACACCCCTTCTGCGACATAGCGGGCAATAATATCGCCCATTTCATCAGTGCTGACCGCCGCCGTGCCGCGCGCTAAGTCGCCGGTTCGAACCCCTTCTTCTAAGGCGCGGTTGATCGCGTTTTCAATGGCGGTCGCCGCTTCGTCAGCGTCGAGGCTGTAGCGCAGCAGCAGAGCCAGGGAGAGGATCTGCGCGATCGGGTTGGCGATATTTTTGCCGGCGATATCCGGTGCGGAACCGCCCGCCGGCTCGTACAGGCCAAAACCTTGTTCATTGAGGCTGGCGGACGGCAGCATACCCATCGAGCCGGTGATCATCGCGCACTCGTCGGAGAGGATGTCGCCAAACAGGTTGGAGCACAGCAGCACGTCGAACTGGGACGGATCTTTAATCAGCTGCATGGTGGCGTTATCGATATACATATGCGCCAGCTCAACGTCCGGATACTCCTTGCCGATCTCGCTGACGATTTCGCGCCACAGGATGGAGGACTGCAGAACGTTGGCCTTATCGATGGAAGTCACTTTGTGACGACGCTTGCGGGCGGATTCAAAAGCGATACGCGCGATACGCTCGATCTCAAAGCGGTGATACACCTCGGTATCAAAGGCTTTCTCATGCTGACCGCTGCCTTCGCGGCCTTTCGGCTGGCCGAAGTAGATGCCGCCGGTCAGTTCGCGTACGCAGAGAATGTCGAAGCCGTTAGCAGCGATGTCGGCGCGCAGCGGGCAGAACTCTTCCAGCCCCTGATACAGTTTGGCCGGGCGCAGGTTGCTGAACAGTTTAAAGTGTTTACGCAGCGGCAGCAGCGCGCCACGCTCTGGTTGTTCCGCCGGCGGCAGGTGCTCCCATTTCGGACCGCCGACGGAGCCGAACAGGATCGCATCCGCCTGCTCGCATCCGGCGACGGTCGCCTGCGGCAGGGGAGTTCCCTGACGGTCGATGGCCGCCCCGCCAACGTCATACTGGCTGGTGGTAATGTGCATGGCAAAACGTTGGCGCACGGCTTCCAGTACTTTCATCGCCTGGTTCATCACTTCCGGGCCAATGCCATCACCCGGCAAAACGGCAATATGGTAATTCTTCGACATTACACGGTTTCCTTATTGTTCTCTTTATTCTGAGCTTTGCGTTGCAATTCTTTTTCGACTTCGGCGGCGCGCCAGATGTTGTTCAGCACGTGAACCATCGCTTTGGCTGACGACTCTACGATATCCGTTGCCAGACCAACGCCATGGAAGCGGCGGCCATTGTAGTCAACGACGATATCCACCTGGCCCAGGGCGTCTTTGCCGTGGCCTTTCGCGCTTAAGCCATACTTCACTAATTCAATGTTGTAGTCGGTGACGCGGTTAATCGCCTGGTAGATAGCATCGACCGGACCGTTGCCGTTGGCGGCTTCGGTTTTGATCTCATCCCCGCAGACCAGTTTGATCGAGGCGGTGGCGATATCGCTGGATCCGGATTGGACGTTGAAGTAATCGAGGCGGAAATGCTCTGGCTCTTCCTGCTGCTTGTTGATAAAGGCCAGCGCTTCCAGATCGTAATCGAAGACCTGGCCTTTTTTGTCCGCCAGCTTCAGGAATGCGTCGTACAGATGATCCAGGTTGTAATCGCTCTCCTGGTAGCCCATTTCTTCCATCCGGTGTTTCACCGCCGCGCGGCCGGAGCGGGAAGTCAGGTTCAGTTGCACCTGGTTCAGGCCGATAGATTCCGGGGTCATGATCTCGTAGTTTTCGCGGTTCTTCAGCACGCCGTCCTGGTGAATGCCGGAGGAGTGGGCGAAGGCGCCGGTGCCGACGATGGCCTTGTTCGCCGGGATCGGCATATTGCAGATCTGGCTGACGGTCTGGCTGGTGCGCCAGATTTCATGATGATTAATGTTGGTGTGCACGTTCATGATGTCTTTGCGCACTTTGATCGCCATGATCACTTCTTCCAGCGCGCAGTTGCCGGCGCGTTCGCCGATACCGTTCATCGCACCTTCTACCTGGCGCGCACCGGCGTGGACCGCGGCGAGGGCGTTACCGACAGCGATGCCCAGATCATCATGGGTGTGGACGGAAATAATTGCTTTGTCGATATTCGGCACGCGATCATACAGGCCGCTGATGATGTTGGCATATTCGAACGGCATGGTATAGCCGACGGTATCCGGGATATTAATGGTGGTGGCGCCGGCGTTGATCGCCGCTTCCACGACGCGAGCCAGATCGGCAATCGGCGTACGGCCGGCGTCTTCACAGGAGAACTCAACGTCGTCAGTGTAGTTGCGTGCCCGCTTCACCATATAGATCGCGCGCTCAATAACCTCATCCAGCGTACTGCGCAGTTTGGTGGCGATATGCATCGGCGAGGTGGCAATAAAGGTATGAATACGGAAAGCCTCGGCCACTTTTAACGATTCCGCCGCCACGTCGATATCTTTCTCAACGCAGCGCGCCAGAGCGCACACGCGGCTGTTTTTAATGGTGCGTGCGATGGTTTGCACCGATTCAAAATCGCCCGGCGAGGATACCGGGAAACCGACTTCCATTACGTCGACCCCCATTCGCTCAAGGGCCAGTGCGATCTGCAGCTTCTCTTTGACACTCAGGCTTGCCTGTAACGCTTGTTCGCCATCACGTAAGGTCGTATCGAAAATAATGACTTGCTGGCTCATGGTTTGGATCCTTAGTCTGTGTCCTGGCGCCTTGTTGACGAGCATAAAAAAACCCGCGCCAAGGCGCGGGTTTTATAGTCTTGCTGGAAGATGACTTAACGCTGAACGTCGCCCAACAGCCTACCGCGCAAATGGCATGCGTTTAGTAGTAGTAGGCTGGTGATACGAGCGGTGCGAATCATTGCGTCAAACTCCAGATGAAATCGTTATGCTTTTAGAGTTACTGGATAGCTGTTTTAAAGTCAACCCCTGGCATGGAAAAAGCGTTTTGGGCTGACTAAATGAATTAGCAAAATGTGCTGATGTAAGCCCCATTTTGCCGAAGATCCTATTTTGGACCGAAGGCGGTTTATCCCCATTTGTTTCATTTGAAAAAGTGCTTTGCATTCAAGGCATCGTCGAAGAGGTGTCGCCAATGAAGGGACAAAAAACGGTATCTGGATGAAAATATTAAATTTATTTTTCCTGTGAATGTATTCGAACGCTAGCGGATTATTTTTCAATGATAAGGATTTGTTAATTTTATGGAGGGAAAAATAAAATACTTTATTATTGCTTAAGTTACAGTTAACTCGTGGTGCTGTTTTTATTTTTATGGATTATGGTTACACTTATCATCATTAAGTAATCAGTATGGTTTGAGCGGCTCAATTTTTTGATCAGGACCGTTTCTTCACTGCCACTCATAGCCTTGATATATTCCTAAAAATTTCTTTTGCTATTTTGTAAATGTCATTTGCATGGTAAATGATATTTTCGGCGCTAATTATAGCGGTTTAGTGAAGGGAATTCATCGTGACGGCGGAATTAGATATGTTAATTGAAACTCCAGAATATAAATCAGCCCCCGGACAGGAAGTCGTTAAACCTCAACTACGGATGGTTGATCTCAATCTGCTTACCGTTTTTGATGCGGTTATGCAAGAGCAGAATATTACTCGTGCCGCCCATACGCTCGGCATGTCACAACCCGCGGTGAGCAATGCGGTTTCACGACTGAAAGTGATGTTTAATGACGAGCTTTTTGTGCGCTATGGCCGCGGTATTCAGCCGACGGCGCGCGCCTATCAGCTGTTTGGCTCGGTACGCCAGGCGCTGCAGCTGGTCCAAAACGAATTGCCAGGCTCCGGTTTTGAACCGCTGAGCAGTGAGCGCGTGTTCCATCTGTGCGTCTGCAGCCCGCTGGATAACATCCTGACGTCGGTTATTTTTAATAAAGTTGCAGAGATAGCACCCAATATTCATTTAGTCTTTAAGTCTGCGCTGAATCAAAATACGGAACATCAGCTACGTTATCAGGAAACAGAATTCGTAATCGGTTATGAAGAGTTCCGTCGCCCTGAGTTTGCCTGCGTTCCGTTATTTAAAGACGAAATGGTCCTGGTCGCCAGTCGCAACCATCCGCGTATTTCCGGGCCGATGATGGAGGCGGATATTTATCGCGAGGAGCATGCCGCCGTTGCTCTCGACCGGTATGCCTCATTTAGTTTGCCGTGGTATGACACGGCCGATAAACAAGCGCGTATCGCCTATCAGGGTAATGCGATGGTCAGCGTATTAAACGTAGTATCGCAAACCCAGATGGTGGCCATTGCCCCGCGCTGGCTGGCAGATGAATTTGCTGACAAGCTTGCCCTGCAAATATTACCTTTGCCGTTGAAGGTCAACAGTCGGACCTGCTATCTCTCCTGGCACGAAGCCGCTGGTCGTGATAAAGGCCACCAGTGGATGGAAGAGCTGCTGGTGGACATTTGCAAGCGCTGACCCGACGACGATAGATAGCAAAGGAGCTTCGGCTCCTTTTTTTATATGACATAAATCAAATAAAGCAGAATTTTATTCTGTTTACCTTGCGCGAGGAGTTCGTTGTGTTCGTGAAAAATGGATCTATTCCTGTTATCACCCTTTTTCGCCGAGTATTTACCATTCTCTTTTCTTATCTCTGAAGCAATTCACCATATTTTCCCCTCACCGCTTTCTTTTCTTCTTATTCAAGAAATAAGGCCTCAGCTGCGGCGAATTGCCTGCCTGCTGGCGAGCAGTTATGGTAGTGGCATGCAGTACATTCACCTCAATGCGGAGGACCACTCCTTCGCATCGTGCGAGCGCGCGGAAATTGAGTTCCGCTGTCGTAAAACAATAAGCCTGGAGGCAAACCATGGAGATGTTGTCAGGAGCCGAGATGGTCGTCCAATCGCTTGTCGATCAGGGCGTCAAGCAAGTATTCGGCTATCCCGGAGGCGCAGTCCTCGATATCTATGATGCGTTACATACCCTTGGCGGTATCGATCATGTGCTGGTTCGTCACGAGCAGGCGGCGGTGCATATGGCGGATGGCCTGGCGCGGGCGACCGGGGAGGTCGGCGTGGTGCTGGTGACCTCTGGGCCTGGGGCGACGAACGCCATCACTGGCATTGCGACAGCCTATATGGACTCTATTCCGTTGGTGATCCTCTCGGGGCAGGTAGCCACCTCGCTTATCGGCTACGATGCCTTCCAGGAGTGCGACATGGTGGGGATTTCCCGTCCGGTGGTGAAGCACAGTTTCCTGGTGAAGCAGACCGAAGATATTCCCGGCGTGCTGAAGAAAGCCTTCTGGCTGGCGGCCAGCGGTCGCCCCGGTCCGGTAGTGGTCGATCTGCCGAAGGATATTCTCAATCCGGCGAAGAAGCTGCCTTACGTCTGGCCGGACGCGGTGAGCATGCGCTCGTATAACCCAACCACCAGTGGCCATAAAGGGCAGATTAAACGCGCCCTGCAGACCCTGGTGGCCGCAAGTAAGCCGGTCGTCTACGTCGGCGGCGGGGCGATCAATGCGCATTGCGAACCTCAGCTGCGCGAGCTGGTGGAAAAACTGAAGCTGCCGGTGGCCTCATCCTTGATGGGACTTGGCGCTTTCCCGGCGACACACTCGCAGGCGCTGGGGATGCTGGGGATGCACGGCACCTATGAAGCCAACATGACCATGCACCACTCGGACGTGATTTTTGCCGTCGGCGTTCGCTTTGACGACCGGACCACCAATAACCTGGCCAAGTATTGTCCGAACGCGACGGTACTGCATATTGATATCGATCCGACTTCAATCTCGAAAACCGTGCCGGCAGATGTGCCGATCGTCGGCGATGCCCGGCTGGTGCTGGAGCAGATGCTAGAGCTGCTGGAGCAGGAGGAAGCGCAGCAGCCGCTGGACGACATTCGCGACTGGTGGCAACAGATCGAGCAGTGGCGTGCCCGTCATTGTCTGCGCTACGACGACCAGAGCGATAAAATCAAACCGCAGGCGGTAATTGAAACTATCTGGCGGCTGACCCAGGGCGATGCCTACGTCACTTCCGATGTGGGTCAGCATCAGATGTTCGCCGCCCTGTATTACCCCTTCGATAAACCGCGGCGCTGGATTAACTCCGGTGGTCTCGGCACCATGGGCTTTGGCCTACCGGCTGCGCTGGGGGTCAAAATGGCTCTGCCGGACGAAATGGTGGTCTGCGTGACCGGTGACGGCAGTATCCAGATGAACATTCAGGAACTCTCCACTGCGCTGCAGTATGAGCTGCCGGTCCTGGTGCTTAACCTCAACAACCGCTATCTCGGGATGGTGAAGCAGTGGCAGGATATGCTCTATTCCGGGCGTCACTCGCAGTCCTATATGGAATCGCTACCGGACTTTGTCCGTCTGGCGGAAGCCTATGGCCACGTCGGGATCCGCATCAGCGAGCCGCAGGAGCTGGAGACGAAGCTTGCTGAAGCTCTGGAGCAGGTGCGCCAGCGTCGGCTGGTGTTTGTCGATGTGACCGTCGACGGCAGTGAGCATGTGTACCCCATGCAGATCCGCGGCGGCGGCATGGATGAAATGTGGTTGAGCAAAACGGAGAGGACCTGATTATGCGCCGGATATTATCGGTATTACTGGAAAACGAATCGGGTGCATTGTCCCGCGTTATCGGCCTCTTCTCCCAGCGTGGCTATAATATAGAAAGCCTGACTGTCGCGCCGACGGACGATCCCACTCTCTCCAGAATGACCATTCAGACCGTGGGCGATGAAAAAGCGATTGAGCAGATTGAAAAGCAACTGCACAAGCTGGTGGATGTCCTGCGGGTCAGCGAGCTGGGGCAGGGGGCTCATGTTGAACGCGAAATTATGCTGGTGAAGGTTCAGGCCAGCGGCTATGGCCGTGAAGAAGTGAAGCGCAACACCGAAATCTTCCGCGGACAGATTATCGACGTGACGCCTTCTATCTATACCGTCCAGCTCGCCGGCACCAGCGATAAGCTGGATGCATTTCTGGCCTCGCTGCGCGATGTCGCTCGGATTGTGGAAGTGGCTCGCTCCGGCGTGGTCGGCCTGTCTCGCGGTGATAAAATCATGCGCTAAGGATCGGGAACTGCTGTAAAAATAGCCCGGCAGAGACTGTCGGGCTTTTTTTTTGCGAAATCAGTAGGAACTGTAAGCGAAAGCGGTTGCTGCGCTAACTATTCTGCGCTTAGATGTTATAAAAAGGATTCCATACCTGAATAATGGTTATGTTTGGCACTTCTTACCCAAGGGGCAATTGTGAAACTGGATGAAATCGCCCGGCTGGCCGGTGTTTCAAGAACCACCGCGAGCTATGTGATTAATGGCAAAGCGAAGCAGTACCGCGTAAGCGATAAAACGGTCGAAAAAGTGATGGCTGTGGTGCGAGAGCACAACTATCACCCAAATGCGGTCGCTGCTGGCCTGCGTGCAGGACGCACACGCTCTATCGGTCTGGTGATCCCGGATCTGGAAAACACCAGCTATACCCGGATTGCAAATTATCTCGAACGTCAGGCGCGTCAGCGCGGCTATCAGCTGCTGATTGCCTGCTCGGAGGATCAGCCCGATAACGAGATGCGCTGCATCGAGCATCTGCTGCAGCGCCAGGTGGACGCTATCATTGTCTCTACTTCGCTGCCGCCGGAGCACCCTTTTTATCAGCGCTGGGCTAACGACCCGTTTCCGATTGTCGCCCTCGACCGCGCCCTCGATCGCGAGCACTTCACCAGCGTGGTTGGCGCTGACCAGGATGACGCCGAGATGCTCGCAGCTGAGCTGCGGACGTTTCCTGGCGAAACGGTGCTCTATCTCGGCGCGCTGCCGGAGCTGTCGGTGAGCTTCCTGCGCGAACAGGGCTTCCGTAAAGCCTGGCAGGACGATCCGCGTGAGGTGCATTATCTCTATGCCAACAGCTATGAGCGCGAAGCGGCGGCCCAGCTGTTTGAGAAATGGCTTGAAACCCATCCGATGCCACAGGCGCTGTTTACCACCTCTTTCCCGCTGCTGCAGGGCGTAATGGATGTGACCTTGCGTCGCGAGGGTAAACTGCCCTCCGAGCTGGCGATCGCCACCTTCGGTGATAATGAGCTGCTCGATTTTCTGCAGTGTCCGGTACTGGCCGTGGCCCAGCGTCATCGCGATGTCGCTGAGCGGGTGCTGGAGATCGTCCTCGCCAGCCTCGACGAACCTCGCAAGCCGAAGCCGGGTCTTAGCCGTATTCGCCGTAATCTCTATCGTCGCGGTAGCCTGAATCGCCGCTAAGGGCGCCATATCGCCAGCGCCCAGGTATAAACCTGGCAGGCCTGACCGTAAGCAGGCCGCTGGCGATAAATCAGGCAATTGACGTGCAAAATGCAAAACTGAATATATTTCAGACAAATCCCTAAACTTCTTTACGCGTTATTTTATTTTATTCACTGACCATCGTTTTGTGACTCCAAATGGGGTACAAAAAATGACTGCGCGGACTTTAATTGTATTATTTTGTTACATTCATCAGGTTAATTGCTGAATTAACACTCATTTTGTACGCGCCACGCTTTCTTCCCCGTCATATCCCGCGCCTGGCCAGTCCCTCTGCCAGCAACAGGTACTGTTAACGGCCGGCATAATGGCCTAAAATGCCGCTCGCGTCGCAAACTGACACTTTATATTTTCCCGCCGAAGATATTCTGTTGTTTATAACTGTTACGAGTTTGTTGGTTATTTTCTTACACGTATTCATAACGTTAATTTGCCTCGCCTGTTGATGATTTTTTCATCAGGGCTAATGTCGGCTGTAAATAATGGGTTTTTGAGCTCCGTTGGCATCCGTGCTGGCTTGACAAGCTTTTCCTCCGCTCCGTAAACTCCTTCTGGTGGGAATTTGTGGGGTAAAGTGGCGAAAAGGGGTGAGGCTGGCATGTTCCGTGGAGCAACGTTAGTCAATCTCGACAGCAAAGGCCGCCTGGCCGTGCCAACGCGCTATCGCGAAGGGCTGATCGAGGACGCTGCCGGTCAATTGGTATGCACCATTGACATTCATCACCCGTGCCTGCTGCTTTATCCATTGCCTGAATGGGAAGTCATCGAGCAGAAATTGTCGCGTTTATCGAGCATGAATCCCGTTGAGCGGCGCGTACAGCGTTTGCTTTTGGGTCATGCCAGCGAATGTCAGATGGATAATGCCGGCCGCTTGCTGATTGCGCCGGTGTTACGGCAGCATGCCGGGCTGACAAAAGAAGTGATGCTGGTCGGGCAGTTTAATAAATTTGAACTGTGGGATGAAACGACCTGGTATCAACGGGTCAAGGAAGATATCGACGCTGAGCAGTCCGCGACCGGTGAACTGTCGGAGCGCCTGCAGGATTTGTCCTTATAAAAATGATGGAAAATTATAAACATACTACGGTACTTCTGGATGAAGCCGTCAACGGCCTCAATATTCGTCCAGACGGTATCTATATTGATGGTACTTTTGGCCGCGGTGGTCACTCGCGCCTGATCCTCTCCCGGCTGGGTGCGGAAGGACGCTTGCTGGCCATCGATCGCGACCCGCAGGCGATTGCCGTCGCGCAAACCATCGATGACCCCCGCTTTTCCATCGTACATGGTCCCTTTTCACAACTCGCTGAGTACGTCGGCGAGCGCAATCTTACCGGTAAGATCGACGGCATTCTGCTCGATCTCGGCGTCTCTTCCCCGCAGCTTGACGATGCGGAACGCGGCTTTTCCTTTATGCGTGACGGGCCGCTGGATATGCGCATGGATCCGACGCGCGGTCAGTCCGCGGCCGAATGGCTGCAGACGGCTGAAGAAGACGATATCGCCTGGGTGATTAAAACCTTTGGCGAAGAGCGTTTCGGCAAACGTATCGCCCGCGCGATCGTCGAACGTAATCGCATTCAGCCGATGACCCGTACCAAAGAGCTGGCGGAAGTCATCGCCGCGGCGATGCCGGTAAAAGATAAGCACAAACATCCCGCGACCCGTACCTTCCAGGCGGTGCGCATATGGGTAAACAGTGAACTGGAGGAGATAGAGCAGGCGCTAAAAAGCTCGCTCAGCGTGCTGGCCCCGGGTGGGCGGCTGTCGATCATTAGTTTTCATTCGCTGGAAGATCGCATTGTGAAGCGCTTTATGCGTGAGCAAAGCCGCGGTCCGCAGGTTCCGGCGGGAATACCGATGACCGAAGCGCAGCTCAAAAAACTGGGCGGCCGTGAGTTGCGAGCACTAGGCAAGTTGATGCCGGGCGAAGAAGAGGTGGCAGAGAATCCACGCGCCCGTAGTTCAGTGCTGCGTATCGCAGAGAGGACGAACGCATGATCGGCAGAGTGACAGAGGCCTTAAGCAAGGTTAAAGGGTCGATTGGAAGCAACGAGCGCCATGCTTTGCCTGGCGTGATCGGGGACGACCTTCTGCGGTTTGGGAAACTGCCACTCTGCTTGTTCATTTGCATCATTATTACGGCGATTACCGTGGTCACCACTGCGCATCACACGCGCCTGTTGACCGCGCAGCGTGAACAGCTGGTTCTGGAGCGCGACGCCCTGGATATTGAGTGGCGCAACCTGATCCTCGAAGAGAACGCGCTCGGCGATCACAGTCGGGTTGAGCGGATCGCGACCGAGAAGTTACAGATGCAACACGTCGATCCATCACAAGAAAATATCGTTGTACAGAAATAAGGATTATTGCGACGGATGAAAGCAGCGCCAAAAACGCCTAAAGCAAAACGTCAGGAAGAACAGGCCAACTTTATCAGTTGGCGTTTTGCGTTGCTGTGCGGCTGTATTCTGCTGGCGCTGGCTTTTCTGCTGGGTCGCGTCGCCTGGCTACAGGTGATCAGCCCCGATATGCTGGTGCGCCAGGGCGATATGCGTTCTCTGCGCGTACAGGAAGTGTCCACCGCGCGCGGGATGATTACCGATCGCTCCGGACGTCCGCTGGCGGTCAGCGTGCCGGTGAAGGCTATCTGGGCCGACCCGAAAGAGCTCCATGACGCCGGCGGGGTTACCCTGGATACGCGCTGGAAAGCGCTGGCGGATGCCCTCAATATGCCGCTGGATCAGCTGGCGACGCGCATCAATACCAATCCGCGGATGCGGTTTATCTATCTGGCGCGTCAGGTTAACCCTGACATGGCCGATTACATCAAGAAGCTGAAGCTGCCGGGCATTCATCTGCGCGAAGAATCCCGTCGGTACTACCCTTCCGGGGAAGTAACCGCTCACCTCATCGGCTTTACCAACGTCGATAGCCAGGGGATTGAAGGGGTTGAGAAAAGCTTTGATAAATGGCTTACCGGCCAGCCGGGCGAGCGTATCGTACGTAAAGACCGCTATGGCCGGGTAATTGAAGACATCTCTTCTACCGATAGCCAGGCAGCGCACAACCTGGCGCTGAGTATCGACGAACGCCTGCAGGCGCTGGTTTATCGCGAGCTGAACAACGCCGTGGCCTTTAACAAAGCCGAGTCGGGCAGCGCCGTGTTAGTGGATGTTAACACCGGTGAAGTGCTGGCGATGGCCAACAGCCCATCCTATAACCCGAACAACTTCGCCGGTACGGCAAAAGACACCATGCGTAACCGTGCGATTACCGACGTGTTTGAGCCGGGTTCGACGGTGAAACCGATGGTGGTCATGACGGCGCTGCAGCGCGGTATCGTCAACGAAAATACCGTGCTCAATACCGTGCCTTATCGAATTAACGGCCACGAAATCAAAGACGTGGCGCGCTACAGCGAATTGACCCTGACCGGGGTGCTACAGAAGTCGAGTAACGTCGGTGTTTCTAAGCTGGCGTTAGCGATGCCGTCCTCAGCGTTAGTAGATACTTACTCACGTTTTGGGCTTGGAAAGGCGACCAATTTGGGGTTGGTCGGAGAACGCAGTGGCTTATATCCTCAAAAACAACGGTGGTCTGACATAGAGAGGGCCACCTTTTCTTTCGGCTATGGGCTAATGGTAACCCCGTTACAGTTAGCGCGAGTCTACGCAACGATTGGCAGCTATGGCATCTATCGCCCGTTGTCGATTACCAAGGTTGATCCTCCGGTTCCGGGCGAGCGCGTCTTCCCGGAATCACTTGTTCGTACCGTCGTTCATATGATGGAAAGCGTGGCGCTGCCCGGCGGCGGCGGTGTGAAAGCGGCGATCAAAGGCTATCGCATCGCGATTAAAACCGGTACGGCGAAAAAAGTGGGGCCGGATGGCCGCTATATCAACAAATATATTGCTTACACCGCAGGCGTTGCGCCCGCCAGCCATCCGCGCTTCGCGCTGGTGGTGGTGATCAACGACCCGCAGGCAGGTAAATACTACGGTGGCGCCGTTTCCGCGCCGGTCTTCGGTGCCATCATGGGCGGCGTATTGCGCACCATGAACATCGAGCCGGATGCGCTGGCAACGGGCGAAAAAAGTGAATTTGTAATTAATCAAGGCGAGGGAACAGGTGGCAGATCGTAATTTGCGCGACCTACTCGCTCCATGGGTGCCAAACGCACCGGAGCGCATTCTGCGAGAGATGACGCTGGACAGCCGGGTGGCTGCTTCCGGCGATCTCTTTATCGCGGTACAGGGTCATCAGGCGGACGGGCGTCGTTATATCCCGCAGGCGATAGCGCAAGGTGTGGCTGCCATTATTGCTGAAGCGCAGGGCGAAGCTAAAGACGGTGAGATCCGTGAAATGCACGGCGTGCCGGTTATCTACCTGAGCCAGCTTAACGAACGCTTATCGGCGCTGGCCGGGCGTTTTTATCATCAGCCGTCGCAGCAGCTGCGTCTGGTGGGCGTCACCGGCACCAACGGGAAAACCACCACCACTCAGCTGCTGGCGCAGTGGGCAAAGCTGCTCGGCGAAACCAGCGCGGTGATGGGGACCGTCGGTAACGGTCTGCTGGATAAAGTCGTTCCAACTGAAAACACCACCGGTTCCGCGGTGGACGTTCAACATGTGCTCTCCAGTCTGGTCGGGCAGGGGGCTACCTTCGGCGCGATGGAAGTCTCCTCCCACGGTCTGGTACAGCACCGCGTAGCGGCCCTGCAGTTTGCCGCCTCGGTGTTTACCAATCTCAGCCGCGATCATCTCGACTACCATGGCGACATGGAGCACTACGAGGCGGCGAAATGGCTGCTGTACTCCACCCATCATTGCGGTCAGGCCATCGTCAATGCTGACGATGAAGTCGGTCGTCGCTGGCTGGCAAAACTGCCGGACGCGGTGGCGGTATCGATGGAAGATCATATCAACCCGAATTGCCACGGCCGCTGGCTAAAGGCCACCGCGGTGAACTATCACGACAGCGGGGCGACCATCCAGTTTGACTCCAGCTGGGGCAAGGGCGAAATCGAAAGCCGCCTGATGGGCGCCTTTAACGTCAGCAACCTGCTGCTGGCGCTGGCCACGCTGCTGGCGCTGGGCTATCCGCTGGCCGATCTGCTGAAGACCGCAGCGCGTTTACAGCCGGTGTGCGGCCGTATGGAAGTGTTCAGCGCGCCGGGTAAACCTGCCGTGGTGGTAGATTATGCCCATACGCCTGACGCGCTGGAAAAAGCGCTGCAGGCGGCACGCCTGCACTGCAGCGGCAAGCTGTGGTGCGTCTTCGGCTGCGGCGGCGACCGCGACAAAGGTAAACGTCCGTTGATGGGCGCTATCGCGGAAGAATTTGCCGACATCGTGGTCGTTACTGACGATAACCCGCGCACCGAAGAGCCGCGGGCGATTATCAACGATATTCTGGCCGGCATGCTCGATGCAGGTCAGGCGAAGGTGATGGAAGGCCGCGCGGAAGCGGTGACCAACGCCGTGATGCAGGCGAAAGAGAACGACGTGGTGCTGGTGGCGGGTAAAGGCCATGAAGATTACCAGATCGTCGGCAACCGCCGTCTGGATTATTCCGACCGCGTGACCGTCGCGCGTCTGCTGGGAGCGGTAGCATGATTCGCTTTACGTTAAGTCAACTTGCCGCGATCGCCCATGGCGAACGGCAGGGTAGCGATGTCGCTATCGACGAGGTGACCACCGATACCCGTAAAGTGACGGCGGGCTGCCTGTTTGTGGCGCTGAAAGGGGAGCGTTTCGACGCCCATGATTTTGCCGAACAGGCGAAAGCGGCGGGCGCCGGCGCGCTGCTGGTGAGTCGTCCGCTGGCCTGCGATCTCCCGCAGGTGATTGTGAACGATACCCGGCAGGCTTTCGGTGAGTTAGCCGCCTGGGTGCGTCAGCAGGTGCCGACTCGCGTCGTCGCCTTGACCGGCTCGTCCGGTAAAACCTCGGTTAAAGAGATGACCGCGGCGATCCTCAGCCAGTGCGGCAACACGCTGTATACCGCCGGCAACCTGAACAACGATATCGGCGTCCCGATGACGCTGCTGCGGCTGACCAAAGAGCATCAGTACGCGGTGATCGAACTCGGCGCCAACCACCAGGGCGAAATCGCCTGGACCGTCAGCCTGACGCGTCCGGAAGCGGCGCTGGTCAACAACCTTGCTGCGGCGCACCTGGAAGGTTTCGGTTCGCTGGCGGGCGTGGCGAAGGCGAAGGGCGAAATCTATACCGGTCTGCCGGAAAATGGCATCGCCATCCTCAATGCCGACAATAACGACTGGCTGAACTGGCAGGCGGTGATTGGCGATCGCAAAGTGTGGCGCTTCTCGCCGAACGCGGCGAACAGCGATTTCACGGCGACCAACGTGCAGATCACCAGCCACGGCACCGAATTTACGCTGCAGACCCCAACCGGCAACGTTGACGTACTGCTGCCGCTGCCGGGACGCCACAACATCGCTAATGCGCTGGCCGCCACTTCGCTGGCGATGGCGGTAGGCGCCGATTTGGCGGCGGTGAAAGCCGGACTGGCGCAGCTGCAGGCCGTTCCGGGACGTCTGTTCCCGATCCGGCTGACCGAGAGCCAGCTGCTGCTGGATGATTCCTATAACGCTAACGTTGGTTCGATGACCGCGGCGGTGCAGGTGCTGTCAGAGATGCCCGGCTTTCGCACGATGGTGGTCGGCGATATGGCAGAGCTTGGCGCGGAGAGCGCGGCCTGCCATCGCGAAGTCGGCGAAGCGGCGAAAGCGGCGGGGCTGGATTGCGTCCTCAGCGTCGGCGCCTTGAGCGCGGATATCAGCCGCGCCAGCGGCGTGGGCGAACATTTTAACGATAAAGCCGCCGTGGTGGCTCGCCTGCGCGAGCTGCTGGCGGAGCACAAAATAATGACCATTTTAGTGAAAGGTTCACGTAGTGCCGCCATGGAAGAGGTAGTACGCGCATTACAGGAGACTGGGACATGTTAGTATGGCTGGCCGAACACTTGGTCAAATATTATTCCGGCTTTAACGTCTTTTCTTATCTGACGTTTCGCGCCATCGTCAGCCTGCTGACCGCGTTGTTCATCTCGTTGTGGATGGGCCCGCGCATGATCGCCCGTCTGCAAAAACTCGCCTTTGGCCAGGTCGTACGTAACGACGGCCCGGAGTCTCATTTCAGTAAACGCGGTACTCCGACCATGGGCGGGATCATGATCCTCACCGCGATCACCGTTTCCGTTCTGCTGTGGGCCTATCCATCTAACCCGTACGTCTGGTGCGTACTGACGGTATTAATCGGCTACGGCATCATCGGTTTCGTTGATGATTACCGTAAAGTCGTGCGCAAAGATACCAAAGGCCTGATCGCCCGCTGGAAGTATTTCTGGATGTCGGTGATCGCCCTGGGCGTGGCCTTCGCGCTGTATCTGGCGGGGAAAGATACCCCGGCAACCGAGCTGGTGGTGCCGTTCTTTAAAGACGTAATGCCGCAGCTGGGGCTGTTCTATATCTTGCTGGCCTACTTCGTTATCGTCGGTACCGGCAACGCCGTCAACCTGACCGACGGCCTCGACGGCCTGGCGATTATGCCGACCGTTTTCGTCGCGGCAGGCTTTGCGCTGGTGGCATGGGCCACCGGCAACATGAATTTTGCCAACTACCTGCATATCCCGTATCTGCGCCACGCCGGCGAGCTGGTGATCGTCTGTACGGCGATTGTCGGGGCGGGGCTGGGCTTCCTGTGGTTCAACACCTACCCGGCGCAAGTCTTTATGGGCGACGTCGGTTCACTGGCGCTCGGCGGCGCGTTGGGCATTATCGCCGTGCTGCTGCGTCAGGAGTTCCTGCTGGTGATCATGGGCGGGGTTTTCGTGGTGGAAACGCTGTCGGTTATTCTGCAGGTCGGCTCCTTTAAGCTGCGCGGTCAGCGCATCTTCCGCATGGCGCCGATCCACCACCACTATGAACTGAAAGGCTGGCCGGAGCCGCGCGTTATCGTGCGCTTCTGGATTATTTCGCTGATGCTGGTGCTGATTGGCCTGGCGACGCTGAAGGTACGTTAATCATGGCAGATTATCAGGGTAAAAAAGTCGTCATTATTGGGCTGGGTATGACCGGCCTGTCATGCGTGGACTTTTTCATGGCGCGCGGCGTAACCCCGCGCGTGATGGACACCCGCGTCGCGCCTCCGGGGTTGGATAAATTACCCGAATCGGTCGAATGCCATGTCGGCGGACTCAATGATACCTGGCTGCTGGCGGCGGACCTGATTGTCGCCAGCCCGGGGATTGCGCTGGCCCATCCTTCGCTCAGCGCAGCGGCCGATGCTGGCGTAGAGATCGTTGGCGATATCGAACTGTTCTGCCGCGAAGCGCAGGCGCCGATTATCGCCATTACCGGTTCTAACGGCAAAAGCACTGTTACTACCCTGGTGGGCGAGATGGCGAAAGCCGCTGGAGTTAACGTCGGCGTGGGCGGCAATATCGGCCTGCCGGCGCTGATGCTGCTGGACACCGATCGAGAGCTGTATGTGCTGGAGCTCTCCAGCTTCCAGCTGGAAACCACCTCCAGCCTGCAGGCGGTGGCGGCAACCATCCTCAACGTGACTGAGGACCATATGGACCGCTACCCGCTGGGGCTGCAGCAGTATCGCGCGGCGAAGCTGCGGATTTACGAGAATGCGAAGACCTGCGTGGTGAATGCGGACGATGCGCTCACCATGCCGGTACGCGGGGCGGACGAACGCTGCATTAGCTTTGGCGTCGATGTCGGTGACTACCACCTTAACCGCCAGCAGGGCGAAACCTGGCTGCGCGTTAAAGGTGAGAAAGTCCTCAATGTGAAAGAGATGCCTCTCACCGGTCAGCATAACTACAGCAACGCCCTGGCGGCGCTGGCGCTGGCCGATGCCGCGGGTCTGCCGCGGGCCAGCAGCCTGAAGGCGCTGACCACCTTTACCGGTCTGGCGCACCGTTTCCAGCTGGTGCTGGATCACAACGGCGTACGCTGGATTAACGACTCGAAGGCGACCAACGTCGGCAGCACCGAGGCGGCGCTGAACGGCCTGCAGCTGGACGGCACGCTCTATCTGCTGCTGGGCGGCGACGGCAAGTCCGCTGATTTCACCCCGCTGAAGCGCTACCTCGGCGGCGATCGTATTCGCCTGTACTGCTTTGGTCGCGATGGCGCCGAGCTCGCTGAGCTGCGTCCTGAGGTGGCGGTACAAACTGAGACTATGGAACAGGCGATGCGTCAGATTGCTCCCCTGGTGAAAGCGGGGGACATGGTGCTCCTGTCGCCGGCCTGCGCCAGCCTGGATCAGTTTAAGAACTTTGAACAACGGGGCGAGATGTTTGCCCGTCTGGCGAAGGAGTTAGGTTGATGCGTTTCTCTCTCCCACGCCTGAGAATGCCGCAGCTGAGCCTGCCTCGGCTGAGACTGCCGCGATTGCCGGGGATGTTTATTTTCGCCTGGCTATTCGCTGCGCTGAAAGGCTGGGTGATGGGCTCGCGCCCGAAAGATAACGACAGTCTGGTGATGTATGACCGGATGCTGCTATGGCTCACCTTCGGCCTGGCAGCGATCGGCTTTATTATGGTGACCTCGGCGTCGATGCCGGTCGGACAGCGTCTGGCGAACGATCCTTTCCTCTTCGCCAAGCGTGACGGCCTGTACATTGTGCTGGCCTTCGCGCTGGCGATGATTACGCTACGTCTGCCGATGGATTTCTGGCAGCGCCACAGTACCGCGATGCTAATCGCCTCGATCGTCATGCTGCTGATCGTACTGGTAGTAGGCAGCTCGGTAAACGGCGCATCGCGCTGGATAGCCCTTGGTCCGCTGCGTATTCAGCCGGCGGAGTTCACCAAGCTGTCGCTGTTCTGCTACATCGCCAACTATCTGGTGCGTAAAGCCGACGAAGTGCGTAACAACCTGCGCGGCTTCTTAAAACCGATGGGCGTGATTTTCGTACTGGCCATCCTGCTGCTGGCGCAGCCTGACCTCGGTACCGTGGTGGTCCTGTTCGTCACCACGCTGGCGATGCTGTTTCTCGCCGGCGCGAAGCTGTGGCAGTTCATCGCCATTATCGGCATGGGTATTTCGGCGGTGGTCCTGCTGATCCTCGCCGAACCATACCGTATTCGCCGCGTGACCTCCTTCTGGAACCCGTGGGAAGACCCGTTCGGCAGCGGCTACCAGCTGACCCAGTCGCTGATGGCTTTCGGCCGCGGCGAGATGTGGGGGCAGGGCCTCGGCAACTCGGTGCAAAAACTGGAGTATTTACCGGAAGCGCACACTGACTTTATCTTCGCCATTATCGGCGAAGAACTCGGTTATATCGGTGTGGTACTGGCGCTTTTAATGGTATTCTTCGTCGCTTTCCGCGCCATGTCGATTGGCCGTAAAGCGCTGGAGATCGATCATCGCTTTTCCGGCTTCCTCGCCTGTGCGATTGGTATCTGGTTTAGCTTCCAGGCGTTAGTTAACGTCGGCGCGGCGGCGGGGATGCTGCCGACGAAAGGTCTGACGCTGCCGCTGATCAGTTATGGTGGTTCCAGTCTGTTGATTATGTCGACGGCCATTATGTTGTTGTTGCGAATTGATTATGAAACGCGTCTGGAAAAAGCCCAGGCGTTTACACGGGGTGTGCGATGAGCGGTCAGGAAAAGCGGTTGATGGTGATGGCGGGCGGTACCGGCGGGCATGTGTTCCCGGGACTGGCGGTCGCGCACCATTTAATGGACCAGGGCTGGCAGGTTCGCTGGCTGGGTACCGCCGATCGTATGGAAGCGGATTTAGTGCCGAAAAACGGCATCGAAATTGATTTTATCCGCATCTCCGGCCTGCGTGGCAAAGGTATCAAAGCGCAGCTACTGGCGCCGGTGCGTATCTTTAACGCCTGGCGTCAGGCGCGGGCGATCATGAAGCGTTTCCAGCCGGACGTGGTGCTGGGTATGGGCGGCTATGTTTCCGGGCCTGGCGGTCTGGCGGCGTGGTCGCTGGGGATCCCGGTGGTCCTCCACGAGCAAAACGGCATTGCCGGCCTGACTAACAAGTGGCTGGCGAAGATTGCGAAGAAAGTGATGCAGGCGTTTCCCGGCGCGTTCCCGCATGCGGACGTCGTTGGGAACCCGGTGCGCACCGATGTACTGGCGCTGCCGCTGCCAGGTCAGCGTCTGGTTGGCCGTCAGGGGCCGATTCGCGTGCTGGTGGTCGGTGGCTCTCAGGGCGCGCGCGTCCTGAACCAGACGATGCCGCAGGTGGCGGCGAAGCTCGGCGCTACGGTGACCATCTGGCATCAAAGCGGCAAAGGCGGCCAGCAAACCGTGCAGCAGGCCTATGCCGCCGCCGGACAGCCGCAGCATAAAGTGACGGAATTTATTGATGACATGGCCGCGGCGTATGCCTGGGCAGATGTTGTGGTTTGCCGTTCCGGCGCGCTGACGGTTAGCGAAATCGCGGCCGCAGGTTTACCAGCGCTGTTTGTCCCGTTCCAGCACAAAGATCGTCAGCAGTACTGGAATGCGCTGCCGCTGGAGAAAGCCGGCGCGGCGAAAATTCTTGAACAGCCTGAGTTCACGGTAGAGGCGGTTGCCTCTACCCTGGCGAGCTGGGATCGGGAAACCTTGCTGGATATGGCGGAACGAGCGCGTGGCGCTTCGATTCCGGACGCTACCGAGCGGGTAGCAGAAGAGGTCAGCGCCGTAGCTTTGGCGCGCTAATTGCGGTGATTTTCACCGCCCGAATACAGAAGTTGATGGCGTAAAGAATGAATACACAAGATTTGGCAAAACTGCGTTCCATAGTGCCCGAGATGCGTCGCGTTCGGCACATTCACTTTGTCGGCATCGGCGGGGCCGGTATGGGCGGTATTGCCGAAGTGTTGGCTAACGAAGGTTACCAGATCAGCGGCTCCGACCTGGCGCCGAATCCGGTGACCCAGCAGCTGTCGCAGCTTGGCGCCACCATTTATTTCAACCATCGCCCGGAAAACGTGCGTGATGCCAGCGTGGTTGTCGTTTCCAGCGCGATTTCGGCAGATAACCCGGAAATCGTTGCCGCGCATGAGGCGCGTATCCCGGTGATCCGTCGTGCCGAAATGCTGGCGGAACTTATGCGCTTTCGCCACGGGATCGCCATTGCCGGGACCCACGGCAAAACCACCACCACCGCGATGGTATCCAGCATTTACGCCGAGGCCGGGCTGGACCCGACCTTCGTCAACGGCGGACTGGTAAAAGCGGCGGGCGTACATGCCCGTCTTGGCCATAGCCGTTACCTGATCGCGGAAGCGGATGAGAGCGACGCGTCGTTTCTGCATCTGCAGCCGATGGTGGCCATTGTCACCAACATCGAAGCCGATCACATGGATACCTACCATGGCGACTTTGAGAATCTGAAGCAGACCTTTATCAACTTCCTGCACAACCTGCCGTTCTACGGACGCGCGGTGATGTGCGTGGACGATCCGGTGATCCGGGAACTGTTGCCGCGCGTTGGCCGGCAGATCACCACCTACGGTTTTAGCGACGACGCCGACGTACGCGTCGAGGACTATCGTCAGGTTGGGGCGCAGGGGCATTTCCGCCTGGTGCGCCAGGATAAAGCGATCCTGCAGGTGACGCTCAATGCCCCGGGACGCCATAACGCGCTGAACGCGGCGGCGGCCGTCGCTGTGGCGACGGAAGAGGGGATTGACGATCGGGCTATTCTGCGCGCACTGGAGAGCTTCCAGGGAACTGGACGCCGCTTTGATTTTCTTGGCGAGTTTCCGCTGGCCGAAGTCAACGGCAAACCGGGCAGCGCGATGCTGATCGATGATTACGGTCACCACCCGACGGAAGTGGACGCCACCATTAAAGCAGCGCGCGCCGGCTGGCCGGATAAAAACCTGGTGATGGTATTCCAGCCGCACCGTTATACCCGTACCCGCGATCTGTATGATGATTTTGCCAACGTGCTGACCCAGGTGGATGCCCTGCTGATGCTGGATGTCTATCCGGCGGGCGAAGCACCGATCCCGGGCGCCGACAGCCGCTCGCTGTGCCGCACCATTCGCGGTCGCGGGAAAGTGGATCCGATCCTGGTGCCCGATTCGACCCAGGCCGCGGAGATGCTGGCGTCAGTCCTGACCGGCAACGATTTAGTACTGGTGCAGGGCGCCGGTAACATCGGTAAAATCGCCCGCCACCTGGCTGAAATTAAACTGATCCCGCAAAAAACGGAGGAGGAGCGCCATGGCTGATAAAATCGCGGTGCTTTTCGGTGGAACCTCCGCTGAACGTGAAGTGTCGCTGAATTCAGGCGCGGCGGTGCTGGCCGGGCTGCGTGAAGGCGGGGTGGACGCCCATCCGGTCGACCCGCGCGATGTTGATATTACCCAGCTAAAAAAGCAGGGCTTTAAGAAAGCGTTTATTGCCCTCCACGGCCGCGGCGGGGAAGATGGCACTCTGCAGGGGCTGCTGGAGTTAATCCAGCTGCCTTATACCGGCAGCGGCGTGATGGCTTCGGCGATTTCAATGGATAAACTGCGCAGCAAGTGGCTGTGGCAGGGCGCCGGATTACCGGTCGCGCCGTGGGTGGCGCTGACCCGCGCCCAGTTTGCCGCCGGGCTGTCTACTGACGTCGAACAGCAAATTGCGGCGCTGGGTCTGCCGGTCATCATCAAGCCGAGCCGTGAAGGCTCCAGCGTCGGGATGTCGAAAGTCAGCGAAAGTTGTGATTTAGCGAGTGCATTGGCGTTGGCTTTTCAGCATGATGATGAAGTTTTGGTCGAAAAATGGCTCAGTGGACCGGAATTTACCGTCGCCATAGTCGGTGAAGAAATTTTACCGTCAATACGTATCCAGGCCGCGGGAACCTTCTATGATTATGAGGCGAAGTATCTCTCTGATGAGACGCAATATTTCTGCCCAGGATTTGAAGATCCCGCGCGTGAGTCAGCTATTCAGAACCTGGTACTTAAAGCCTGGAATGTTCTGGGTTGCAAAGGCTGGGGCCGTATTGACGTGATGCTGGACAGCGATGGCCAGTTTTATCTGCTGGAAGCGAATACTTCCCCGGGCATGACCAGCCATAGCCTTGTGCCAATGGCGGCGCGTCAGGCAGGAATGAGCTTCTCCCAGCTTGTTGTACGAATTCTGGACCTGGCGGGGTGATATGTCGCAGGCTGCGCTGAATACGCGGAACCATGAAGAAGAGGCTTCTTCTTCGCGTCGGAGTAATGGAACGCGGCTGGCAGGGATCGTTTTCCTGCTGGCGGTGCTGTTTACCGTGCTGGTCAGCGGGTGGATGGTTCTTGGCTGGATGGAAGATGCGCAGCGCTTACCGCTGTCGAAGATGGTGGTGACCGGCGAGCGCCACTATACGCGCAATGATGACATCCGTCAGGCGATCCTGGCGCTGGGTTCGCCGGGTACCTTTATGACTCAGGATGTGAACATCATCCAGAGCCAGATTGAACGTCTGCCGTGGATTAAGCAGGCGAGCGTCCGAAAGCAGTGGCCCGATGAATTGAAGATTCATCTGGTTGAATATGTGCCGATAGCGCGCTGGAATGATCAACATATGGTGGATGCAGAAGGAAATGCCTTCAGCGTGCCGGCGGATCGCACCAGCAAACAGAATTTACCGATGTTATACGGCCCCGAAGGCAGCGAGAACGAAGTGCTGCAGGGGTATCGTGACATGGGGCAGGTGCTGGCAAAGGATAAATTCACGTTGAAAGTGGCGGCGATGACCGCCCGTCGCTCCTGGCAGTTGACGCTTAATAATGACATCAAGCTCAACCTTGGCCGTGGCGATACCATGAAACGGCTTCAGCGCTTTATGGAACTCTACCCGGTTCTTCAGCAGCAGGCGCAGACCGACGGCAAACGGATTAGCTACGTTGATTTGCGTTATGACTCGGGTGCGGCAGTGGGCTGGGTACCTGCTCCCGCAGAGGAAACTAATCAACAACAGAATCAGGCACAGGCAGAACAACAATGATCAAGGCGACGGACAGAAAACTGGTAGTTGGACTGGAGATTGGCACCGCCAAGGTGGCCGCTTTAGTAGGGGAAGTTCTGCCCGACGGCATGATCAATATCATCGGCGTGGGCAGTTGCCCATCGCGTGGTATGGATAAAGGCGGTGTGAACGACCTCGAGTCGGTGGTGAAATGCGTACAGCGCGCCATCGACCAGGCCGAACTGATGGCGGATTGCCAGATTTCATCAGTTTATTTGGCACTTTCGGGTAAACATATAAGCTGTCAGAATGAAATCGGGATGGTACCGATTTCGGAAGAAGAAGTGACGCAGGACGACGTCGAGAACGTGGTCCACACCGCGAAGTCGGTTCGCGTTCGCGATGAACATCGTGTCCTGCACGTGATTCCGCAGGAATATGCTATCGACTACCAGGAAGGGATTAAAAACCCGGTAGGGCTGTCCGGCGTGCGTATGCAGGCGAAGGTGCATCTGATCACCTGCCATAACGATATGGCAAAAAACATTGTTAAAGCAGTGGAACGTTGTGGTCTGAAAGTTGACCAACTTATTTTCGCCGGGTTAGCGGCCAGTTATTCGGTATTAACAGAAGACGAACGTGAGCTGGGCGTCTGCGTTGTGGATATCGGCGGTGGTACAATGGATATCGCCGTCTACACCGGCGGCGCATTGCGTCACACCAAAGTGATCCCGTATGCCGGTAACGTGGTGACCAGCGATATCGCCTATGCCTTCGGTACGCCGCCGAGCGATGCCGAAGCCATCAAGGTTCGTCACGGATGCGCATTGGGTTCCATCGTCGGTAAAGACGAAAACGTCGAAGTACCGAGCGTTGGTGGACGTCCTCCGCGTAGCCTGCAGCGTCAGACGTTGGCAGAGGTGATTGAACCGCGCTATACCGAGCTGCTTAACCTGGTCAATGAAGAGATCCTGCAGCTGCAGGAACAGCTCCGCCAGCAGGGTGTTAAACATCATCTGGCGGCGGGGATTGTGTTAACCGGCGGCGCGGCGCAAATTGAAGGTCTGGCGGCCTGTGCGCAGCGCGTGTTCCATACTCAGGTGCGCATTGGCGCGCCGCTGAACATCACCGGTTTAACCGACTATGCCCAGGAGCCGTATTATTCAACGGCGGTGGGGCTGCTGCACTACGGAAAAGAGTCACATCTCAGTGGTGAAGCGGAAGTAGAAAAACGCGTGACGGCCTCAGTGGGCTCGTGGATTAAGCGACTCAACAGCTGGCTGCGAAAAGAGTTTTAATTTTTTAAGAGAACGCAGACAATTAGCGTTCTCAGGCGACAGGCACAAGACGGAGAGAAACTATGTTTGAACCTATGGAACTGACCAACGACGCGGTGATTAAAGTCATCGGCGTCGGTGGCGGCGGCGGTAACGCCGTTGAACACATGGTGCGCGAGCGCATTGAGGGTGTTGAATTCTTCGCGGTAAATACCGATGCGCAGGCGCTGCGTAAGACGGCGGTTGGCCAGACTATCCAGATCGGTAGCGGTATTACCAAAGGTCTGGGCGCGGGCGCGAACCCGGAAGTCGGCCGTAACGCGGCTGATGAAGACCGTGAAGCGCTGCGCGCAGCCCTTGATGGCGCAGACATGGTGTTCATCGCGGCAGGCATGGGCGGCGGTACCGGTACCGGCGCGGCGCCCGTAGTCGCGGAAGTGGCGAAGGATCTGGGGATCCTCACCGTTGCGGTGGTCACTAAGCCGTTTAATTTTGAAGGTAAGAAGCGCATGGCGTTCGCTGAGCAGGGGATCACCGAGCTGTCCAAGCACGTTGACTCACTGATCACCATCCCGAACGACAAGCTGCTGAAGGTCCTGGGGCGTGGAATTTCCCTGCTCGACGCATTCGGCGCGGCAAACGACGTCCTGAAAGGCGCGGTGCAGGGTATCGCCGAACTGATCACCCGTCCGGGTCTGATGAACGTCGACTTCGCGGACGTCCGTACCGTGATGTCTGAAATGGGCTACGCGATGATGGGCTCCGGGGTGGCGAGCGGTGAAGACCGTGCGGAAGAAGCGGCTGAAATGGCTATCTCTTCTCCGCTGCTGGAAGATATCGACCTGTCAGGCGCGCGCGGCGTGCTGGTCAACATTACTGCGGGCTTCGACCTGCGTCTGGACGAGTTCGAAACTGTGGGTAACACCATCCGTGCTTTTGCCTCGGATAATGCGACCGTGGTTATCGGTACCTCTCTGGACCCGGATATGAACGACGAGCTGCGCGTGACCGTAGTGGCGACCGGTATTGGCATGGATAAGCGTCCGGAAATCACCCTGGTAACCAACAAGCAGGTTCAGCAGCCGGTGATGGATCGTTACCAGCAGCATGGTATGTCGCCGCTGACGCAAGAGCAGAAGCCGGCAGCCAAAGTGGTGAACGACAATACGCCGCAAACCGCGAAAGAGCCGGATTATCTGGATATCCCAGCCTTCCTGCGTAAGCAAGCCGATTAAGAATCGACTGGAAGTTGGGCATCTGCGCTCTTTGTGCTAAACTGGCCTCCCGATAGTGGTGTACACTTCGGTTGGATAGGTAAATTGGCGAGATTATACGATGATCAAACAAAGGACTCTTAAACGTATCGTTCAGGCGACTGGCGTCGGTTTGCATACCGGCAAGAAAGTCACTCTGACGTTACGCCCTGCGCCGGCAAATACCGGGGTCATCTATCGTCGCACCGACTTGAATCCACCGGTAGATTTTCCGGCTGATGCCAAATCTGTGCGTGATACCATGCTCTGTACTTGCCTGGTTAATGAGCATGACGTGCGGATTTCTACGGTTGAACACCTGAACGCCGCATTGGCTGGCCTGGGTATCGACAACATTATTGTTGAAGTCGATGCGCCGGAAATCCCGATTATGGACGGCAGTGCGGCTCCGTTCGTTTATCTGTTGCTGGACGCCGGCATTGATGAACTGAACTGCGCCAAGAAATTTGTACGTATCAAAGAGACGGTTCGCGTTGAAGATGGCGACAAATGGGCTGAATTCAAACCGTACAATGGTTTTTCGCTGGACTTCACCATCGATTTTAACCATCCAGCGATTGATGCCAGCACCCAGCGCTATACGCTGAACTTCTCGGCCGATGCGTTCATGCGTCAGATTAGCCGTGCGCGTACCTTCGGTTTTATGCGCGATATCGAATATCTGCAGTCCCGCGGCCTGTGCCTGGGCGGCAGCTTCGATTGTGCCATCGTTGTTGACGATTATCGCGTACTGAACGAAGACGGTCTGCGCTTTGAAGACGAATTTGTTCGCCACAAAATGCTGGATGCGATCGGTGACCTGTTTATGTGTGGTCACAACATTATCGGCGCATTCACGGCGTACAAATCGGGTCACGCGTTGAACAACAAACTGCTGCAGGCGGTTCTGGCAAAACAGGAAGCCTGGGAGTATGTGACCTTCGAAGACGACGCAAAACTGCCAATGGCGTTCCGCGCACCGTCGATGGTTCTGGCGTAAGCCTGACCATTCAGTAAATTCGACTGGTAACCTGGTACTCTCTCCGACCAGGGAGCCAGTCGTTTTTCTTTTATAGCACCCTCCAGTTATTTTCGCTGCGATCCCTGGATAATAATTAGCGTGCGTTCGCTGCTTTATTAAGCGTTTTCGCCGGGCAATCGCCTTCATTCATGCTGCCTCAGGCCGGTATTAATGTTAGTATTTGAGCGCAAAATTATTTCTCAGGGTTGCTTTACCCCGTGGACATCAGGTTGTCCTGCGAAAAACATCAATAAAGAGACAGCCTGAACGACGACGGGTCTAGCAAAGAAAGGTAATGAACGTGAGTGGATTGCTGACGCGCTGGCGACAGTTTGGCAGACGGTATTTTTGGCCGCATCTCCTGTTGGGGATGGTCGCGGCCAGCCTCGGCCTGCCTGCGCTAAGCAACGGTCACGAGACCGCGGCGCCAGCGAAGGCGACCGCCAGCAATCACAATCCGAGCAAGGTTAATTTCTCTCAGCTGGCGCTGCTGGAGACGAATCGCCGGCCCAGCTTTACCATCGACTACTGGCATCAGCACGCCATTCGCACCGTTATTCGTCATCTCTCCTTCGCCATGGCGCCGCAGGCGCTGCCGGTGGCGGAAGAAACTTCCCCGCTGCAGGCTCAGCATCTGGCGCTGCTCGACACCCTCAGCGCGCTGCTGACGCAGGACAGCACGCCGCCGGTGGTGATCCGCCAGGCGGTTTACATCCCTTCTTCATATTCTGCCTTCCGCGTCAGCGCCTGGATAAGCCAGGTGGCGGGGATCCGCGCAGGGCCTCAACGTCTCAGCTGAAAATAACCACGGACCATCCTATTTTTTGTGACTCCGCACCGCGGGGCGTTTGAGATTTTATTATGCTTATCAAAATGTTAACCAAGGTTTTCGGCAGCCGTAACGACCGTACGCTGCGTCGTATGCGCAAAGTCGTCAATATCATCAACGGCATGGAACCGGCGATGGAAAAACTCTCTGATGACGAGCTGAAAGCGAAAACCGCTGAATTCCGCGCGCGCCTGGAAAAAGGCGAAACGCTGGAAAGCCTGATCCCTGAAGCTTTCGCCGTCGTTCGCGAAGCCAGTAAGCGCGTATTCGGCATGCGCCACTTCGACGTCCAGCTGCTGGGCGGTATGGTGCTTAACGATCGCTGCATCGCCGAGATGCGTACCGGTGAAGGTAAAACCCTGACCGCGACCCTGCCGGCGTACCTCAACGCGCTAACCGGCAAAGGCGTTCACGTAGTGACCGTCAACGACTATCTGGCCCAGCGTGACGCCGAAAATAACCGCCCGCTGTTTGAATTCCTGGGCATGACAGTTGGCATCAACATGTCCGGCCTGCCGGCGCCGGCGAAGCGTGAAGCTTACGCTGCCGATATCACCTATGGCACCAACAACGAATACGGCTTCGACTACCTGCGCGACAACATGGCCTTCAGCCCGGAAGAGCGCGTTCAGCGTAAACTGCACTATGCGCTGGTGGATGAGGTGGACTCCATCCTGATCGATGAGGCGCGTACGCCGCTGATCATTTCCGGCCCGGCGGAAGACAGCTCTGAAATGTACCGCAAGGTAAACAAAATCATCCCGCATCTGATCCGCCAGGAAAAAGAGGATTCGGATACTTTCACTGGCGAAGGCCACTTCTCGGTGGATGAAAAAGCGCGTCAGGTTAACCTGACCGAACGTGGTCTGGTGCTGATTGAAGAGCTGCTGGTACAGGAAGGCATTATGGATGAAGGTGAGTCCCTGTACTCTCCAACCAACATTATGCTGATGCACCACGTTACCGCCGCGCTGCGCGCCCATGCGCTGTTCACCCGCGACGTTGACTACATTGTCAAAGATGGCGAAGTTATCATCGTCGATGAGCACACTGGCCGTACGATGCAGGGCCGCCGCTGGTCCGATGGTCTGCACCAGGCCGTTGAGGCCAAAGAGGGCGTGGAGATCCAAAACGAGAACCAGACTCTGGCCTCTATCACCTTCCAGAACTACTTCCGTCTGTACGAGAAGCTGGCGGGGATGACCGGTACAGCCGATACCGAAGCCTTTGAATTCAGCTCTATCTATAAGCTGGATACCGTGGTTGTACCGACCAACCGTCCGATGATCCGTAAAGATATGGCGGATCTGGTCTATATGACCGAAGCGGAAAAAATTCAGGCAATTATCGAAGATATCAAAACTCGTACCGCTGCCGGTCAGCCGGTGCTGGTGGGGACTATCTCGATCGAAAAATCTGAAGTGGTTTCCCGCGAACTGACTAAAGCCGGCATCAAGCACAACGTCCTGAACGCCAAATTCCACGCCAGCGAGGCGGATATCGTCGCCCAGGCGGGCTACCCTTCCGCGGTGACCATCGCCACCAACATGGCGGGTCGTGGTACCGATATTATGCTCGGCGGTAGCTGGCAGGCGGAAGTCGCTGCGCTGGAAAACCCAACGCCAGAGCAGATTGAGAAAATCAAAGCCGACTGGCAGGTACGCCACGATGCGGTACTGGCCGCAGGCGGTCTGCACATCATCGGTACCGAGCGTCATGAATCTCGCCGTATCGATAACCAGCTGCGCGGCCGTGCTGGTCGTCAGGGGGATGCCGGTTCTTCCCGCTTCTACCTGTCAATGGAAGATGCCCTGATGCGTATCTTCGCCTCCGATCGCGTGTCTGGCATGATGCGTAAACTGGGAATGAAACCTGGTGAGGCGATTGAGCACCCGTGGGTCACCAAGGCGATCGCCAACGCCCAGCGTAAAGTGGAAAGCCGTAACTTCGATATCCGTAAGCAGCTGCTGGAATATGATGATGTGGCCAACGACCAGCGCCGGGCGATCTACACCCAGCGTAACGAGCTGCTGGACGTGTCTGACGTCAGCGAAACCATCAACAGCATCCGCGAAGACGTCTTTAAGGCGACGATCGATGCCCATATTCCGCCGCAGTCGCTGGAGGAGATGTGGGATATCGAAGGTCTGCAGGAGCGTCTGAAAAACGACTTCGACCTCGACCTGCCAATCAAAGAGTGGCTGGATAAAGAGCCGGAGCTGCATGAAGAGACCCTGCGCGAACGTATTCTGCAGAGCGCGGTAGAAACCTACCAGCGTAAAGAAGAAGTGGTCGGCGCCGAGATGATGCGCCACTTCGAGAAAGGCGTGATGCTGCAGACTCTGGATTCGCTGTGGAAAGAGCACCTGGCGGCGATGGATTACCTGCGCCAGGGTATCCACCTGCGCGGCTATGCGCAGAAAGATCCGAAGCAGGAGTACAAGCGCGAATCGTTCTCAATGTTTGCCGCGATGCTGGAGTCACTGAAGTATGAAGTGATCAGCACCCTGAGCAAAGTCCAGGTGCGGATGCCGGAAGAAGTCGAGGCGATGGAACAGCAGCGTCGTGAAGAGGCCGAGCGCCTGGCGCAGATGCAGCAGCTCAGCCATCAGAGCGATGATGAAGCCGCAGCCCAGGATCTGGCGGCGCAAACCGGCGAACGTAAAGTGGGCCGTAACGATCCGTGCCCGTGCGGCTCCGGCAAAAAGTACAAACAGTGCCACGGCCGTCTGAGCTAAGGTCTGATAAAACAAACAAAGGCGCAGAGTTCTGCGCCTTTTTTATGGAGCGCATTCAATGAAAAAACTGCAAATCGCCGTCGGGATAATTCGCAATCCGCAAGGCGAAATCTTTATTACCCAGCGCGCCGCCGATGCCCATATGGCGAATAAGCTGGAGTTCCCGGGCGGGAAAATTGAATCTGATGAGACGCCTGAGCAGGCGCTAATCCGCGAACTGCAGGAGGAGGTTGGGATTACGGTCACCACCTCTTCGCTCTTTGATAAGCTGGAGTATCAGTTCCCCGATCGCCATATTACGCTGTGGTTTTTCCTCGTGGAAAGTTGGCAAGGCGAGCCGTGGGGTAAAGAAGGGCAGCCGGGTCGGTGGATGGCGGGACCAACGTTGGATCCGGCGGCGTTTCCTCCGGCGAATGAACCGGTTATCAGCAAACTTATCGCCCAGGGCTGAGCCCCGGGTCGCGAGGCTAACCCGCCAGGCGCCGGGTTAGCTTGCCATCAAATCAGGGTTGCTGCTCGCTCCAGTCATCGCTATCGGAGAGATCCCCCGCGCTGGGGATGCGCTTCTCTTCCGCAGCCCATTCTCCCAGATCGATCAGTTGGCAGCGCTTGCTACAGAACGGACGAAACGGACTCTGCTCGCCCCACACCACAGTTTTGCCGCAGGTCGGGCAGTTGACGATAGTCTCTTCTGACATGTTATCTCCTTAACAGCAGGCCAGTTCAAAATCAAAGCGCTCCGGCACGATCCCATATTCACTGTCCAGCGCCAGGAAACGGATGGCGAAACGGCTCTTATGGCCGGAAATTTGCGGATAAAGCTGGTGAGCCAGATCGAGACGCAGGCGCAGCAGATCGGCATCTTCGCCATTATCCTGATAAAAGCCGTTGAGGCTGGTCTGTTTGCGGAACAGCGCGGAGTTGCGGATAAGATCGAGGATCAGGCTCAGGGACTGGACCAGCGGATCGAGGCTGGCAAGCCAGCTGGCCACCTGCTCATCGCGATGCGCCTGTGGCATATGGAGCCAGATATGCAGGGTCGGTAAATCGAAGCTGCAGCAGCCGCCAGGAATACTCAGGCGCTGACGCACCAGCGCAATCAGGCGATCTTCACGCAGAAACTGACCAATGCGCGGCGCGGCCATCAGGGTGCTGGAGGACTGCTTCAACTGGTGGCGCAGCTCGTTAATGCGCTCCTGATCGACGCCCGGCACTTCTGCCCATGACTGGAGCTTACGCTGCTGGCGTTCCAGCTCTTTAACCAGGTCAGTGCGCACCTCGCCGCGCTCCAGGACATCCAGCAGATCGCCGGCGTTACGGAAAAAATGGAGCGCATCGGCATGGCTGGCAATCTGCGGACGGAAAGCCATCTGCTGGATCAGAAATTCGATGCGCAGCCAGGTGCGCATTTTCTCATTAAGAGGATGTTCAAACAGAACGGGGGTATGCATTACGAGTTTTCCTGTGAGGCGGCCTGCGATGCCAGCGTTAAATACTTTTCGTGCAGGCGGGCAACATCCGATGCCACTGCATCCGGCGTGCCAGTGTTTTCAATAACATCGTCCGCGACGGCCAGGCGCTGCTGGCGCGTGGCCTGGGCGGCAAGAATATGTTCAGCATGTTCGCGGCTGACCTTATCGCGCAGCATGGTGCGTTCGATTTGCGTCTCTTTCGGCACATCGACGACCAGTACGCGATCGGCCTGGCCGGACAGGCGGTTTTCGACCAGCAAAGGTACGACCCAGAGGAGATAAGGGGAGGTGGCGGCCTGCATCTGGCGGCGCGTTTCCTGCTGAATCAGCGGGTGCAACAGCGCATTGAGCCAGGCTTTTTCCTCCACGTGAGCAAAAATTTTTTCCCGCAGCAGGCGGCGGTTCAGCGTGCCGTCGGGGGCAATCATCTGTGGTCCAAAGTGGCCGACAATGGCCTGGAGCGCCGGGGTACCGGGCTCGACCACCTGACGGGCGATAACATCGGCATCGATAACCTTAACCCCAAGCTGCGCGAAGGCGTCGGCGACCGTACTTTTACCGCTGCCGATCCCGCCTGTTAACGCGACTGTGTACCCCATATCTTCTGACCCTGAAACGGATTGCTCGTATTTTTTGCAGGCAGACAGCGATGACTGGCAGCGCGCCGGGGAGGCGACAGTGAGCATGTCGTGAGGGCCCCGCGCCAACCGGGATCGCCGTCCGCTATACTGTTTGTTTTAATCAAGCAAATCAAATGGTTAAAAACAATACTCCGGCAGGGGAAGGCATAGGCGCCTTTTTCTCCATTCACCAGGTAAATTTATACGATTGTAGCGTAAAAAAAGTGAAAATCGCAGTCTTGCGCGGGCCTGATTCGCGCGTATGATAACGTCACTGGAGTTGTGCTCTCACATTCATGCCATTAACCCCAGGAATTCGCACATGCGTATTGAAGAAGATCTGAAGCTTGGTTTCAAAGACGTTCTTATCCGCCCGAAACGCTCTACCCTCAAAAGCCGTTCTGATGTTGAGCTGGAACGTGAATTCACCTTTAAACATTCAGGCCTGACCTGGTCCGGCGTGCCGATTATTGCGGCTAACATGGATACCGTCGGCACCTTCAGCATGGCTAAAGCGCTGGCCACTTTTGGTATTCTGACCGCGGTACATAAGCACTACACCGCTGAAGAATGGTTGGCGTTTACCCAGGGCGCATCCGCAGACGTACTCAAGCATGTGATGGTTTCCACCGGCACGTCCGATGCGGATTTCGAAAAAACCCAGCAGATCCTCTCTCAGAACCCACAGCTGAATTTTGTGTGTATCGACGTCGCCAACGGCTACTCTGAGCACTTTGTACAGTTCGTGGCGAAGGCGCGCGAAGCCTGGCCGCAAAAAACTATCATCGCCGGGAACGTGGTCACCGGTGAAATGTGCGAAGAGCTGATCCTCTCCGGCGCCGATATCGTCAAAGTTGGCATCGGCCCGGGATCCGTCTGCACCACCCGCGTTAAGACCGGGGTCGGCTATCCGCAGCTCTCCGCCGTGATTGAGTGTGCCGATGCGGCGCACGGCCTTGGCGGCCAGATCATCAGCGACGGCGGTTGCACCATGCCGGGCGATGTGGCGAAAGCCTTCGGCGGCGGCGCTGATTTCGTGATGCTTGGCGGCATGCTGGCGGGCCATGAAGAGAGCGGCGGAACCATCGTTGAAGAAAACGGAGAGAAATTCATGCTGTTCTACGGCATGAGCTCCGAGTCGGCGATGACCCGCCATGTGGGCGGTGTCGCGAAATACCGCGCGGCGGAAGGCAAAACCGTTAAGCTGCCTTTGCGTGGACCAGTTGAGAATACCGCACGTGATATTCTCGGCGGCCTGCGTTCTGCCTGCACCTACGTTGGCGCCTCGCGTCTGAAAGAGCTGACCAAGCGTACGACCTTTATCCGCGTTCAGGAACAAGAGAACCGGGTATTCAATAGCCTGTAATCGGCTGCACTGGCGCCTGCGCGGCGCCAGTGTTTCTCATCCTCCCGCCCCGCCAATGGCATCGCCCAGGTGAAAAACGGGCAAATACATTGCCACCACCAGAATCCCGACCAGCGAGCCGGTTATCACCAGCATCATGGGTTCAAGATGCGCAGCCAGACTATCGGCTCGCTGATAGGTTTGCTGGCGATGGTGATGCGCCAGGTTTTCCAGCATCTGATCCAGCGCTCCCGCGCTTTCCCCCGTGCGGATGAGCTGCAGGCACAGCGGTGTAAAACCGCCGCAGCGGCTTAACGCCTGCCAAATCGGCTCCCCCTGAACGATCAGCGCGCGGGCCTGCGCCAGACGCTGGCGCCATAGCGGGCACGACAGGGACTCTTCAACGCTTTGCAGCCCCTGCAGAAAGCTAATACCGGCGCTTTGGGTTAACGCCAGGATGGTGAAGATCAGGCTCAGCTGTTGTCCGCCGATCAGGGAGCCAATGAGAGGAAGCGCGTTAAGCAACCGCTGGCGGCGCAGCAACCAGTCGCTGCGCCGCCGGATCAGCTGGTTGAGCAGCAGCGGGCTCAGCAGCAAGGCCAGCAGCAGCGGCCAGCCGCGACTTAGCATGTCGCCTGCCGCAACGACCATCCGCGTCAACAGCGGTAACGGCGTACTGAACGTCTGGTAGATGGCGGTGAACTCGGGCAGGACAAAATAGAGCATCCCCAGCACCACCAACAGCGCCAGAGAGAGCACGATCAGCGGGTAGCGCAGCGCTTTTTTAACTTTGCTGGCGAGCCGCTGCTGCTCCTGCTGCTGATTCGCCAACTGCAGGCAGCAGATATCGAGCTTGCCCGTCAGTTCGCCGGTGCTAATCATCGCCAGATATAGTGGCGGAAAAGCCTGGGGCCACTGCGCCAGCGCGGCAGAGAACGCCACGCCCTGGGCCAGCTCGCGGCCCAGCGTCTCAAGCAGCGCCTGCCACTGGGCATGCGACTGCTGCTGCGCCAGCAGCGATAACCCTTCCGCCAGCGGCAGGCCGGCCTGCAGCAGGGACGCCAGCTGGCGGATCGTTTCGCAACTGTAGCGCGGGTGCCAGAGGCTCTGCTTCACCGCACAGCGGCGTACGGCCAGCGGTATGACTCGCTGCTGTTGAAGGTGCTGCAGGACCTCCAGATGCTTGGTTTGCCATAGCATCCCCTGACAGGGGGCGCCCTGCACATCAATACCGCGCCAGCGCCAGAGACGCTTAGTCGCCATGGGGGATCCCCAGCACCCGCACCACCTCTTCGAGGCTGGTCAATCCCTGTTCGATAGCCTGACAGCCGCTTTCAAAAAGCGTCATCATCCCTGCGGCTCGCGCCAGAGATTCAATCTCAATGGCGTTAAGTCCCTGGACTATCCCCTGGCGTAGCCCGGGGGTAACAGGCAGCACTTCGAACAGCGCCAGCCGGCCGTAATATCCGTGGTAACAATGTTCGCAGCCCGCTGCCTGCCAGCGTGGCAGCGGGCGGGGCCACAGGCTGTGCGGCAGGTCGGCGGCGCTGCCGGCATTACGCCGACAGTGGGGACACAGCTTGCGGACCAGACGCTGGGCGATGACCAGCGAGAGCGCAGAGGAAATCATCCAGCGGGCGATGCCCATTTGCTGCAGGCGGGTCAGGGTTTCGCTGGTGGAATTGGTGTGCAGGGTGGAGAGCACCAGATGACCGGTCTGGGCGGCTTTGAGCGCGATTTCAGCGGTCTCGGCATCGCGGATCTCGCCCACCATGACAATATCCGGATCCTGGCGTAACAGGGCGCGCAGCACACTGTGAAAAGTGAGTCCGGCGCGGGGATTGATTTGCGTCTGGTTCATCCCTGCGATGGGGATCTCCAGTGGATCCTCCACGCTACAGATATTCACTTGCTCACGGTTTCTGGCCTGCAGGGCGCTGTAGAGGGACACCGTTTTCCCGCTTCCGGTTGGGCCGGTGACCAGCAGCAGACCCTGCGGCTGGTTCAGCGCCTGGCGAAAGGCCGCCAGCTGGGAGGATGAGAGTCCGAGTGCTTCCAGATCCAGCGCCTGGTCAACCTGATGGAGAAGGCGCAGGACAATCTTTTCGCCATAGCGGCAGGGCAGAGTGGCGATGCGAAAAGAGAGCGGTCGTCCCGCAAGATTCAGCGCGAACTGGCCATCCTGCGGTAAACGGTGCTCGGCGATATCGAGACTGGCCAGGACCTTGAGTCGCGCGATAACCGGTGCGGCCAGTTCGGGAGCCAGCAACGGTAGGGCGTGAAGGACGCCATCGACCCGCAGGCGGATGCGTAAGTGCGTTTCCGTGGGCTCGATATGAATATCAGACGCCCGCTGACGCAGGGCCTGTTCGAGGATCTGGTTGACCCGTTCGGCGATATTTTCCGGCCCGTCGTTCTGCGCCAGTTGCGCCTGCTTTTCCTGGGCCTGCAGACGCTTATCCATCTGCTCCTGGCTCCAGCATTCAATGTCGATCCGCTTTTGCGTCGCGAAGCGTAGCGCCTCCATTAACTCCGCCGGCGGGGTATTAACCACCGCAATAGAGATTGTCTGTTCATCGCTATGCAGCAGCATGGCGTGGTAGCGACGGCAGAGGGGGATCAGCTGTTCTGTTTTCATGCATTCGCCCTCACTTCACCCGGAAAACGTCTTCGCAGGCCTGCTGAAGCGCGCTATTGCCGGTGATGGTGCAGACGCGCTGCCAGCCGGTGACGCCCTCGGCATTGTCCCAGGTCGGCGTCAGGGTGACCCCCAGTCCGTTCAGACTCTCCTGACCGGTGAGGGTGACGACCCCTTTGGCCACGCTCATGGCGGAAAGGTAGCGCGTGGTTGTCGGCGAGGGAATGCCGTTGCTGCCGCCGTCGCATGGCGTTAGGCCGCCATGATCGAGCGCGCAAAGTTCGATGGCTGTCCGGTAAGGGACAAAGGTCTGCAGCAGGTCGGTGAGGGCGGCTTTACGCAGGTAGTTCTGGTAGGCCGGGATGCCGATGGCGCTAAGAATGGCGATGATTCCGATAACCACCATCAGTTCAATCAGGGTAAAACCTCGTTGTTTATCCATAAGTCGCTCCTTGTTGTGACAGGAGCACTGTGAAGGGATTGAGGGGCGCAGGCGAGGGGGCGAAAACGATCCGGGAAAGCGGGTTCCAGGGTTTTTATCTGGATTTCATGGTGAGCACGGGCGAGTGCGAGGCGGGCCGCAAATTCAGGCCTTCACGCCCGGAAGCGTGAAGGCCTGTTGCTCAGCGGAAGCGCATCGACAGGTCGAGCGCCTGCACATGTTTGGTCAGGGCGCCGACGGAAATATAGTCGACGCCGGTATCGGCGAATTCGCGGATGGTGTCAAAGGTAACGTTGCCGGAGACCTCCAGCGCCGCCTGGCCTGCGGTAATTTTCACCGCCTCGCGCATCAGATCGGTGGTGAAGTTATCGAGCATAATGATATCGGCCCCGGCTTTTAACGCCTGCTCCAGTTCATCCAGGGTTTCCACTTCCACTTCTACCGGCACATCAGGATGCAGCCAGAACGCCTTTTCCACTGCCTGACGGATCGATCCGGAGGCGATAATGTGGTTTTCTTTAATCAGGAACGCGTCGAACAGGCCCAGTCGATGGTTGGCGCCGCCGCCGCAGAGTACCGCGTATTTCAGCGCGGTACGCAGCCCTGGCAGCGTTTTGCGCGTATCCAGCAGTTGGGTTTTGGTGCCGGCGAGCAGGTCGACATAGCGACGGACGACGCTGGCGACGCCGGAGAGGGTTTGCACAAAGTTCAGCGCCGTGCGTTCGCCGGTGAGCAGAATACGCGACGGGCCTTCCAATTCGAACAGCGGCTGGTCGGCTTTGACCGCATCGCCGTCGGCCACGTGCCAGGTGATATTCACATCGTCACCGGCGAGCTGAATAAAGACCTCTTCCACCCAGCGTTTGCCACAGAAGACGCCATCTTCACGAGTAATGACCACCGCATGGGAGCGTGCATCCTGCGGCAATAATTGCGCGCTAATATCGTTGTTGGCGTCGACTTCGCCGCCCAGATCTTCCCGCAGGGAGTGTGCGACAGCATCGGTAATATCGAGATTAATACGTTCCAGCAGCACGTCACGGCGGCGGTCGGGGTTGTAACGACGAGGCGACATGATAAAGCTCCAGATAGATAAGATTCAGAAGTGGGAAACATGCTAACCTGAACGACGTTTCAGTACCATACACACTTCATCCTTTGGGCCGGCGTGTGGCCCGGAAGCATGAGTTCGCGAAAGGAGATCCCGCATGCAGTTGAACGAGGGGTGGTTGGTCGGCGCGCGTCGGGTTCCCTCGCCGCACCATGACTGCCGTCCGGATGAAGAGACCCCTTCCTTACTGGTGGTGCATAACATTAGCCTGCCACCGGGGGAATTTGGTGGTCCGTGGATTGATGCGCTGTTCACTGGTACCCTGGATCCGCACGCGCATCCTTTCTTTGCCGAGATTGCTCATCTGCGCGTTTCGGCGCATTGTCTGATTCGCCGTGATGGCGAAATCGTGCAGTATGTGCCTTTCGATAAGCGGGCGTGGCATGCGGGCGTCTCCTGTTATCAGGGACGCGAACGCTGCAATGACTTTTCCATCGGCATAGAGCTGGAAGGCACCGATACTCTGGCGTATACCGACGCGCAGTACCGGCAGCTGGCGGCGGTGACGGATCTGCTGATCGCGCTTTATCCGGCTATCGCCGAAAACATTGCGGGCCACAGCGATATCGCGCCCGTGCGGAAAACCGATCCAGGACCGGCCTTTGACTGGATAAAATACCGTGCGCTGCTCAGCGCCCCGTCAGAAAAGGAGACCTCATGACGCTGTTTACGACGCTGTTGGTGCTTATCGCCGAACGGCTGTTTAAGCTGGGCGAACACTGGCAGCTTGATCATCGGCTGGAGGTGGCGTTTCGCCGGATAAAACATTTCTCGTTACCGGGCACGCTGCTGATGACGCTGGTGGCTGTCGCGGTCGTGTATATCATTCAGCGTCTGCTGCAGGGGCAGCTGTTTAACATACCGCTGCTGGTGTTCTGGATTTTACTGGGCCTGCTATGCATTGGCGCCGGCAAAGTTCGGCTGCACTACCATGCCTATCTGAAAGCGGCGTCGCGCAATGACAGTCGCGCCTGCGATGCCATGGCCAGCGAGCTGACGCTTATTCACGGCGTGCCGCCGGGCTGTGATGAGCGTGAGTACCTTAGCGAACTGCAAAATGCGCTGCTGTGGATTAACTATCGATACTATCTGGCGCCGCTTTTCTGGTTTGTCGTGGGGGGCGCCTGGGGCCCGCTGACGCTTATCGCCTACAGCGTACTGCGCGCCTGGCAGACATGGCTGGCGCGCTACCAGACGCCGCACCACCGGTTGCAGTCCGGGATCGATGGTATCCTGCATATTGTGGACTGGCTGCCGGTGCGTCTGGTGGGGGTGGTCTATGCCCTGGTGGGCCATGGTGAAAAAGCGCTCCCGGCGTGGTTTGCTTCGCTGGGCGACCGCCATTCGTCGCAGTATCAGGTGTTGACCCGCCTGGCGCAGTATTCCCTGGCCCGTGAGCCGCACGTGGATAAAGTAGCGACGCCGAAGGCTGCGGTATCGATGGCTAAGAAGACTTCGCTGGTGGTAGTGGTGATTATGGCGCTGCTGACGATTTACGGTACCCTGGTTTAACGGCCTGAGCCCGCGCGCTGCCTGCCACGATGTACGTACCTGCGGGGCTTTTGTTGCCTGATGGCGCTGCGCTTATCCGGCCTGGCGAGTCACCCGCAGGCTCACGTCACGTAGGCCCGGCAAGCAACAGCGCCGCCGGGCGATATATCAGACGCCGTGCTGGTCATGTTGCCGGGCGGCGGCTTCGCCTGACCCGGCCTGGAGAACCCGCGCCAGCGGGTAACATTCCGAACCGCTACAGCGTATCCGCCGGTGGAATACCGAAGTCGGGCATCCCGTCTTCCCGCCAGCTGACCAGCTTTAACCGCGTATGGCGATTGGGATCATACAGCGGGTCGCCTTCTATCTCAGTGTAATTCCGCGCGTGATACACCAGCACATCTTCCCCTTCCGGCGTTTGGGTAAAACTATTATGACCTGGGCCATACTGGCGGTTTTCATAGCTGGTGCGGAACACCGGCTGCGGAGCTTTATGCCAGTTTGCCGGCTGCAGCGGATCGGCCTGCCGGTCGATCCATAACAACCCCATGCAGTAGTTTTCATCGGTGGCGCTGGCGGAATAGCTGATAAATAGCTTATCGCCATGCATCAGTACCGCAGGCCCTTCGTTGACCTTAAATCCCCGGCACTCCCAGTCGAACTCCGGCTTGCTCAGCATGACCGGCTCGCCTTTTAACGTCCACGGGTTAGCCATTTCGGCGAGATACAGGTTTGAGTTGCCTTCGATATGCGGGGATTTTTGCGCCCACAGATACCAGCGTTTCCCCTGATGGGTAAAAGTGGTGGCATCGAGGGCGAAGGTATCGAAAGGCGTGACCACCTGGCCTTTTTCCTGCCAGCGGCCGGTCAGCGGATCGCTGTCAGCGCACTCGAGAACGAACATGCGATGCTGGAACATCCCTAGCGCATCCAGATTGTGAGTATGGGTGGCGGCAAAATAGATATACCACTTACCGTCTATTTCATGCAGCTCCGGCGCCCAAATCAGCTGGCTCATCGGCCCGCTTTGCGGCGCGCGCCAAACCACGACCGGCTCAGCATCGCGTAATCCTTCAAGGGTTACCGCGCGCCGGATCTCCAGCCGGTCGTATTCCGGCACCGAGGCAATAAAGTAGTAGTGGCTAAGATGGCGCAGGATAAAGGGGTCTGCACGCTGTTCAATAAAGGGGTTTGGCCAGTTGTTCATCAGGCTTTCCTTACGTGTTCACTGGTTTTCAGTTCCTGGTATTCGTTCAGCTCGCTGTAGTTGCTGCGGCGCTTCTCCAGATCGCTCTGAATCTGGCGCATCAGGGTACGGTCAACCTTCAGCAGGCGCACCACGCCGGCGGTGATCAGATAGCCGACGCCGGGAATGACTGAGAATAGCAGCACGATACCGTTCAGCGCGGAGGCGCTTTGCGCTTTCGCGCCGGCGTCGTAGCCGTACCATGACAGCAGGAAACCGACCATTGCCCCGGCGACCGCCAGGCCGACCTTGAGGAAGAACAGATTACCGGAGAAGCTGATACCGGTGATGCGCTTGCCGGTTTTCCATTCGCCGTAGTCATCAACGTCGGACATTAGCGACCAGTGTAGCGGGGAAGGGATTTGATGCAGAATGTTGAGCAGGAAGTAGAGCACCATAATCAGCGTGGTGGCGTGTGGATTAAAGAAATAGAAGGCGCAGGAGAACACGGCCAGCACGATATTGGTCCAGAAGAAAACCTGCAGTTTGCACCAGCGGTCGGTCAGGACTTTCGCCAGCATGCTGCCAATCATCATCCCAACTACGCCGAGGCTGATAAACAGGGTGGCAAAATGGGTGCTTTGTCCCATCACCCAGGTGACGTAGTACATGGTGGCGGCCATGCGGATAAAGCCCGGACAGACGTTGCACAGCGTGAGCAGCAGGATGCGCACCCACTGGTCATTTTTCCAGACGTCTTTCAGATCTTTTTTCAGTTCGTCATTCGTCTGCACCGCCGGGCGGATACGTTCGCGCACGGTGGCGAAGCAGAACAGGAACATACACATACCGATAAAGGCCAGCACGGTCATCGCCATCTGGTAGCCCTTCGCTTTATCGGCGCCGCCGAACCAGTCGGCCATTGGCAGCAGCGTCAATGACAGCAGGAGCGTGGCGATACCCACCATGACGAAACGATAAGACTGGCAGGCAACACGCTCTTTCGGATCGGCGGTCATCACCGTTCCCAGCGAGCAGTAGGGAATATTAATCGCGGTATAGGTAATCGACAGCAGAAAGTAGGTCACAAACGCATAGATGACTTTGCTATTGTAGGTCCACTCAGGAGTGGTGAACATCAGGACGCTGAACAGGGCGTAGGGGAAGGCGATCCACAGCAGCCATGGACGAAAGCGACCATATTTACTACGGGTGCGGTCGGCAAGAGCGCCCATGATAGGGTCGGTTACCGCATCGATGACTCGCACCGAGAGCAGAAGTACGCCGACCAGCGCCGGCGCTAGTCCGAATATATCAGTGTAAAAATAGTTCACAAACAGCATGATGGCGCCAAAGATAATATTGCATCCGGCATCACCCATCCCGTAACCAATCTTTTCTCTTATTGAAAGCGTGTTCTCTGCCATGTGCGGTCTCTCCGTTGCAGTATGGAGAGAATTATTGGCTGCGGTTGGCAGAAATACGTTGCAGGAACTCGTTGACGATATGGATAAATAAGCTATGGAGGGGAAAGTGTGAAGCAGATAACAATGCTCTGCGCCCATTATTCAGGGGAGGGCGCAGAGCAAAGTGAAGTATTGATGAGATGTATTATTGTGCTTTTATGGTGGCGGCGGCTTTCTCTTTAAACAGGTAGCCCACGCCCAGCACCGCAATCCATACCGGGATCAGCCAGACGGAAATCGCCATCCCCGGGGTCATCAGCATAATCACCAGCACCGCCGCCATAAACAGCAGGCACAGCCAGTTGCCCAGCGGATAGAAGAGGGCCGGGAAACGCGTGACCACGCCCTGCTGCTTTTTGGCGCGACGGAATTTCATATGCGCGAGGCTGATCATCGCCCAGTTGATGACCAGGGCCGAGACCACCAGCGCCATCAGCAGACCGAAAGCAGATTCAGGCGCCAGGTAGTTGATCAGCACGCACAGCGCAGTGACCAGGGCCGAGACGAGAATGGTATTCACCGGCACGCCGCGTTTGTCGACGCTGAGCAGCGCTTTTGGCGCGTTGCCCTGCTGAGCAAGGCCGAACAGCATACGGCTGTTGCAGTACACGCAGCTGTTATAAACCGACAGCGCTGCCGTCAGCACCACCACGTTCAGAGCGTTTGCCACCAGCGTATCGCCAAGTTCATGGAAGATCAGGACGAACGGACTGGTGTCCGCGGTGACGCGGGTCCACGGCAGCAGGGAGAGCAGCACCGCCAGCGAACCAACATAGAAGATCAGAATACGGTAAATAACCTGATTGGTGGCTTTAGGAATGCTTTGCTCCGGATTATCCGCTTCCGCGGCGGTGATCCCTACCAGCTCCAGGCCGCCAAAGGAGAACATGATGATCGCCATCATCATCACCAGCCCGTAAAAGCCGTGCGGCAGGAAGCCCCCCTGGTCCCACAGGTTACGTACCGTCGCCTGCGGGCCGCCGTTGCCGCTGAACAGCAGCCAGCCGCCGAACAAAATCATCGCCACTACGGCGACCACTTTGATAATCGCGAACCAGAATTCCATTTCACCGAACACTTTGACATTGGTCAGGTTAATGGCGTTGATGGCGATAAAAAAGACCGCCGCCGAGGCCCAGGTAGGGATTTCCGGCCACCAGAACTGGATATATTTGCCAACGGCGGTCAGTTCCGCCATGGCCACCAGGACATACAGTACCCAGTAGTTCCAGCCGGAGGCGAAGCCGGCAAAACCGCCCCAGTATTTGTAAGCAAAGTGGCTAAATGAGCCGGCCACCGGCTCTTCCACCACCATTTCGCCCAGCTGACGCATGATCAGGAAAGCGATAAAACCGGCGATAGCGTAACCAAGAATGATACCCGGGCCGGCGGACTGAATGACGGACGCGCTCCCCAGAAACAGGCCGGTGCCGATAGCCCCGCCCAGCGCGATGAGCTGAATGTGACGGTTTTTCAGGCCGCGCTTCAGCCGATCGCCGTGCTGTTGACCTTCCATATGAAACCTCGTGTGTGGTTATTTTTTGTGTACGTCATCCGTCAGGTTGCTGCTTCACTGCTGTCCCTGCCTGAAAGCATAGCCAGCGAAAATTTGGGCGAAGTGGCCCACTTTTTACCCGAGTGATGGCGCGCACATATTGTTGTGTTTGTGTATTTTGGAACTTCCGTTTCTGTATTGTTTTGTTTACGGAAGGCTGTGTGGTAATTCCGAAAAAGGCCTTTCGTCTCCGGCAGAATAGTGGTAAGCGCATTTGAATGCACCTGCTTTATGAAGGGATGATGACGATGTGTCTAAAAAGACATCAATAGTCACAATCTGTCGTATTTTGATGCATGCTGCTTTGTCATTATTTATTCACTGTAAGTGACTCTGTATTCATTTATTGCAGCGTTGAATCGGTTCAGAAAGCGTAATTTTTCGTTTCTATAAAGTTAAGGCTACCTCTTTGTGAGTAAACGTAACATTTGTGCAAGGTTACATTTCTGAAATGTTATTTCTGTAAGGTTGTTAAAATGTCCCAGGTTTACTGATTTCAATCAAAACCTGTATGGACAGAAGGTGAATACTTTGTTACTTTAGCGCTACGAACTTTAAATTGGTAAGACCAATTGACTCCGGGCTAATGGCAGAGACAGGGAATATGGCCTACAGCAAAATCCGCCAACCAAAATTATCCGATGTGATAGAGCAGCAGCTGGAGTTTCTGATTCTTGAGGGGACCTTGCGCCCCGGTGAAAAACTCCCGCCAGAACGCGAACTGGCTAAACAGTTCGACGTTTCCCGCCCCTCGCTGCGTGAGGCGATTCAACGCCTCGAAGCCAAGGGCTTGTTGCTTCGTCGTCAGGGAGGTGGAACGTTTGTTCAGAGCCGCCTGTGGCAGAGCTTCAGCGATCCGCTGGTTGAGCTGCTGTCCGATCACCCTGAATCCCAATTCGATCTGCTTGAGACCCGTCACGCGCTGGAAGGCATCGCGGCCTATTACGCGGCGCTGCGCAGCAATGATGAGGATCGCGACCGTATCCGTGAGCTGCATCAGGCTATTGAACGCGCTCAGCAGTCGGGCGATTTGGACGCTGAGTCCGGCGCCGTCGTCCAGTATCAAATCGCCGTCACCGAGGCGGCACACAATGTGGTGTTGCTTCATCTGCTAAGGTGTATGGAGCCGATGTTGGCGCAAAACGTGCGTCAGAACTTTGAATTGCTGTATGCCCGGCGGGAAATGCTCCCGTTGGTCAGCAACCATCGCACTCGCATTTTCGAGGCGATAATGGCCGGGGAGCCGGAGCAGGCGCGTGAAGCGTCGCACCGTCACCTGGCGTTCATTGAGGAAATTTTGCTGGATCGTAGTCGTGAGCAGAGCCGTCGAGAGCGCTCACTGCGTCGTTTACAGCAACGAAAGGACGAGAACTCCGGTTCTTAAGCGCCATTTTTAGAGCGCGGCAACTAAACGCAGAACCTGTCTTATTGAATTTTTGGTTGTTCCAGCGTGAAGAACGAAGAGTTCAATGGGACAGGTTCCAGATTAATCAACGATTAGATAGATAAGGAATACCCCCATGTCAGAACGTTTACACAATGACGTGGATCCGATCGAAACTCGCGACTGGCTACAGGCGATCGAATCGGTCATCCGTGAAGAAGGTGTTGAGCGCGCTCAGTATCTGATTGACCAACTCCTTTCTGAAGCCCGTAAAGGCGGAGTGAAGGTTGCTGCAGGCGCTTCCGCCGGCAACTACGTCAACACTATTGCCGTTGAAGATGAGCCGGAATACCCGGGCAATCTGGATCTGGAACGTCGCATTCGTTCTGCGATTCGCTGGAACGCCATCATGACCGTTCTGCGCGCGTCGAAAAAAGATCTCGAACTGGGCGGCCACATGGCGTCCTATCAGTCTTCCGCGACCTTCTACGAAGTCTGCTTCAACCACTTCTTCCGTGCGCGCACTGAGAAAGATGGCGGCGATCTGGTGTACTTCCAGGGTCACATCTCTCCGGGCGTATATGCACGTGCGTTCCTGGAAGGCCGTCTGACCGAAGAGCAGATGGACAACTTCCGCCAGGAAGTTCACGGCAAGGGTCTGTCCTCTTATCCGCACCCGAAACTGATGCCGGAATTCTGGCAGTTCCCGACCGTATCCATGGGTCTGGGGCCGTTGGGCGCTATCTATCAGGCCAAATTCCTGAAATATCTGGAACACCGCGGTCTGAAAGACACCTCCGAACAAACCGTTTACGCCTTCCTGGGCGACGGCGAGATGGATGAGCCGGAATCAAAAGGCGCTATCACCATCGCCACCCGTGAAAAACTGGACAACCTGGTCTTCGTCATCAACTGCAACCTGCAGCGTCTGGACGGCCCGGTCACCGGTAACGGGAAAATCATTAACGAACTGGAAGGCATCTTCGGTGGTGCTGGCTGGAACGTTATCAAGGTTATCTGGGGCGGCCGTTGGGATGAGCTGCTGCGTAAAGACACCAGCGGTAAGCTGATTCAGCTGATGAACGAAACCGTTGACGGCGACTACCAGACCTTCAAATCCAAAGACGGCGCTTACGTTCGTGAGCACTTCTTCGGCAAATATCCGGAAACCGCTGCCCTGGTCGCTGACTGGACTGACGAGCAGATCTGGGCTCTGAACCGCGGTGGTCACGATCCGAAGAAAGTCTACGCTGCATTGAAGAAAGCGCAGGAGACCAAAGGTCAGCCGACCGTGATCCTGGCGCATACCATTAAAGGTTATGGTATGGGCGATACCGCTGAAGGTAAGAACATCGCGCACCAGGTTAAGAAAATGAACATGGACGGTGTTCGCTACGTCCGCGATCGTTTCAATGTGCCGGTGGCGGATGCCGATCTCGAAAAACTGCCGTACGTAACCTTCCCGGAAGGTTCCGAAGAGCACACTTACCTGCACGCTCAGCGTCAGAAGCTGAACGGCTATCTGCCGACTCGTCAGCCGAAGTTCACTGAGAAACTCGAGCTGCCGACCCTGGCCGACTTCAGCGCGCTGCTGGAAGAGCAAAACAAAGAAATCTCTACCACTATCGCTTTCGTTCGCGCCCTGAACGTGATGCTGAAGAACAAGTCGATCAAAGATCGTCTGGTGCCGATCATCGCCGACGAAGCGCGTACCTTCGGTATGGAAGGTCTGTTCCGTCAGATCGGTATTTACAGCCCGAACGGCCAGCAGTATACCCCGCAGGACCGTGAGCAGGTTGCTTACTACAAAGAAGACGAGAAAGGCCAGATTCTGCAGGAAGGGATCAACGAGCTGGGCGCAGGCGCATCCTGGCTGGCTGCTGCGACCTCTTACAGCACCAACAACCTGCCGATGATCCCGTTCTACATCTACTACTCGATGTTCGGCTTCCAGCGTATCGGCGATCTGTGCTGGGCGGCTGGCGATCAGCAGGCTCGCGGCTTCCTGATTGGCGGGACTTCCGGTCGTACTACCCTGAACGGCGAAGGTCTGCAGCACGAAGATGGTCACAGCCACATTCAGTCGCTGACTATCCCGAACTGTATCTCTTACGACCCGGCGTACGCCTATGAAGTGGCTGTCATCATGCATGATGGTCTGGTCCGTATGTACGGCGAAGCGCAAGAGAACGTTTACTACTACATCACTACGCTGAACGAAAACTACCACATGCCGGCCATGCCGGAAGGCGCCGAGGAAGGTATCCGTAAAGGTATCTACAAACTCGAAACCATCGAAGGTAGCAAAGGTAAAGTTCAGCTGCTGGGCTCCGGTTCTATCCTGCGTCACGTGCGTGAAGCAGCGCAGATCCTGGCGAAAGACTACGGCGTGGGTTCCGACGTGTATAGCGTTACCTCCTTCACCGAACTGGCGCGTGATGGCCAGGATTGCGAACGCTGGAACATGCTGCACCCGCTGGAAACCCCGCGCGTGCCGTATATCGCTCAGGTAATGAACGACGCTCCGGCAGTGGCATCCACTGACTATATGAAACTGTTCGCTGAGCAGGTTCGTACTTACGTACCGGCTGATGATTACCGCGTACTGGGTACCGATGGCTTCGGTCGTTCCGACAGCCGTGAAAACCTGCGTCACCACTTCGAAGTCGATGCTTCCTATGTGGTCGTAGCAGCGCTGGGCGAACTGGCTAAACGTGGTGAAATCGATAAGAAAGTGGTGGCTGACGCTATCGCGAAATTCGACATCGATGCAGAAAAAGTTAACCCGCGTCTGGCGTAAGAGGTAAAAGAATAATGGCTATCGAAATCAAAGTACCGGACATCGGGGCTGATGAAGTTGAAATCACCGAGATCCTGGTCAAAGTTGGCGACAAAGTAGAAGCTGAACAGTCGCTGATCACCGTAGAAGGCGACAAAGCCTCTATGGAAGTCCCGTCTCCGCAGGCTGGCGTCGTGAAAGAGATTAAAGTCTCCGTCGGCGACAAAACCGAGACTGGCAAACTGATTATGATTTTCGATTCCGCCGAAGGTGCAGCCGCCGCTGCACCTGCGCAGGAAGAGAAGAAAGAAGCCGCTCCGGCCGCCGCTGCTCCAGCGGCTGCCGCGGCAGCGAAAGAAGTTCACGTCCCGGATATCGGCGGCGATGAAGTCGAAGTCACTGAGATCATGGTTAAAGTGGGCGACACCATCGCCGCTGAGCAATCCCTGATCACCGTAGAAGGCGATAAAGCCTCTATGGAAGTTCCGGCGCCGTTCGCCGGTACCGTCAAAGAGATCAAAATCAATACCGGCGATAAAGTTTCCACCGGCTCCCTGATTATGATCTTCGAAGTGGCGGGCGCTGCGCCAGCAGCCGCTCCGGCACAGGCTGCCGCGCCGGCTGCTGCGGCTCCGGCTGCCGCAGCAGGCGTGAAAGATGTTAACGTCCCGGACATCGGCGGCGACGAAGTTGAAGTCACCGAAGTGATGGTTAAAGTCGGCGATAAAGTCGCGGCGGAACAGTCCCTGATCACCGTAGAGGGCGACAAAGCCTCTATGGAAGTTCCGGCGCCGTTCGCGGGTACCGTTAAAGAGATCAAAATCAGCACCGGCGATAAAGTCAAAACCGGTTCCCTGATCATGGTCTTCGAAGTGGAAGGCGCTGCGCCTGCCGCCGCTCCGGCTCAGGCTGCTGCACCGGCACCAGCTGCTGCCCCGGCTCAGGCCGCTAAGCCTGCCGCTGCGCCGGCTGCGAAAACAGAAGGTAAAAGCGAATTCGCTGAAAACGATGCCTACGTTCACGCGACCCCGCTGATTCGCCGCCTGGCGCGCGAGTTCGGTGTTAACCTGGCGAAAGTGAAAGGCACCGGCCGTAAAGGTCGTATCCTGCGCGAAGACGTTCAGGCTTACGTGAAAGACGCGGTTAAACGCGCTGAATCCGCACCGGCGGCTGCCGCTGGCGGCGGTATCCCGGGCATGCTGCCGTGGCCGAAGGTTGACTTCAGCAAGTTTGGCGAAGTCGAAGAAGTGGAGCTGGGTCGTATCCAGAAAATCTCTGGCGCCAACCTGAGCCGTAACTGGGTGATGATCCCACACGTTACCCACTTCGACAAAACCGATATCACCGATCTGGAAGCGTTCCGCAAGCAGCAGAATGCCGAAGCTGAGAAGCGTAAACTGGACGTGAAATTCACTCCAGTGGTCTTCATCATGAAAGCGGTTGCCGCTGCGCTTGAGCAGATGCCGCGCTTCAACAGCTCGCTCTCCGAAGATGGTCAGCGCCTGACGTTGAAGAAATACATCAACATCGGTGTGGCGGTGGATACCCCGAACGGTCTGGTGGTTCCGGTCTTCAAAGACGTGAACAAGAAGAGCATCACCGAGCTGTCTCGTGAATTGACCACCATCTCGAAGAAAGCGCGCGATGGCAAACTGACGGCTGGCGAAATGCAGGGCGGTTGCTTCACCATCTCCAGCATCGGCGGCCTGGGTACCACCCACTTCGCGCCGATTGTTAACGCGCCGGAAGTGGCCATCCTCGGCGTGTCTAAGTCCGCGATGGAGCCGGTATGGAATGGTAAAGAGTTTGTGCCGCGCCTGATGCTGCCGATCTCTCTGTCCTTCGACCACCGCGTCATCGACGGTGCTGATGGTGCCCGCTTCATTACCATCATTAACAACACCCTGAGCGACATTCGCCGCCTGGTGATGTAATCGAAAAAGCCGGCCTGACGGCCGGCTTTTTTCTGATAACCTCAGGCTGTTGGGGATTATCAGCAACAAAGGACAAAATCGTTTGCCGTTTGTTGTTTAAAAATTGTTAACAATTTTGTAAAATACACGCGGATAGAACGTCCCGGTGGACTTGGGCGTAAGAATAATAGCGTCAGACCCGCCGGATATAAATTACAGAGGTCATGATGAGTACTGAAATCAAAACTCAGGTCGTGGTACTTGGGGCAGGCCCCGCAGGTTACTCTGCAGCCTTCCGTTGCGCTGATTTAGGTCTGGAAACCGTCATCGTAGAACGTTACAGCACCCTCGGTGGTGTTTGTCTGAACGTGGGTTGTATCCCTTCTAAAGCGCTGCTGCACGTGGCAAAAGTTATCGAAGAAGCGAAAGCGCTGGCCGAACACGGCATCGTTTTCGGCGAACCGAAAACTGACATTGACAAGATCCGCACCTGGAAAGAAAAAGTCATCACTCAGCTGACCGGTGGTCTGGCTGGCATGGCCAAAGGTCGTAAAGTGAAGGTGGTTAACGGTCTGGGTAAATTTACCGGCGCTAACACCCTGGAAGTGGAAGGCGAAAACGGCAAAACCGTGATCAACTTCGACAACGCCATCATCGCGGCGGGTTCCCGTCCGATTCAGCTGCCGTTTATCCCGCATGAAGATCCGCGCGTATGGGACTCCACCGACGCGCTGGAACTGAAATCTGTACCGAAACGCATGCTGGTGATGGGCGGCGGTATCATCGGTCTGGAAATGGGTACCGTATACCATGCGCTGGGTTCAGAGATTGACGTGGTAGAAATGTTCGACCAGGTTATCCCGGCTGCCGACAAAGACGTGGTGAAAGTCTTCACCAAACGCATCAGCAAGAAATTTAACCTGATGCTGGAAACCAAAGTGACTGCCGTTGAAGCGAAAGAAGACGGTATTTACGTTTCCATGGAAGGTAAAAAAGCACCGGCGGAAGCGCAGCGTTACGACGCAGTGCTGGTCGCTATCGGCCGCGTCCCGAACGGTAAAAACCTCGATGCAGGTAAAGCTGGCGTGGAAGTTGACGATCGCGGCTTCATCCGCGTTGACAAACAAATGCGCACCAACGTGCCGCACATCTTTGCTATCGGCGATATCGTCGGCCAGCCGATGCTGGCGCACAAAGGTGTCCATGAAGGCCACGTTGCCGCAGAAGTTATCTCCGGTCTGAAACACTACTTCGATCCGAAAGTGATCCCATCCATCGCCTACACTGAACCAGAAGTGGCATGGGTCGGTCTGACCGAGAAAGAAGCGAAAGAGAAAGGCATCAGCTACGAAACCGCCACCTTCCCGTGGGCTGCTTCCGGCCGTGCTATCGCTTCTGACTGCGCAGACGGTATGACCAAACTGATCTTCGACAAAGAGACCCACCGTGTTATCGGCGGCGCGATTGTCGGCACCAACGGCGGCGAGCTGCTGGGTGAGATCGGCCTGGCTATCGAGATGGGCTGTGACGCTGAAGACATCGCCCTGACCATCCACGCTCACCCGACTCTGCACGAGTCCGTTGGCCTGGCGGCGGAAGTGTTCGAAGGCAGCATCACCGACCTGCCAAACGCCAAAGCGAAGAAAAAGTAACTTTTTCTTTCAGGAAAAAAGCATAAGCGGCTCCGGGAGCCGCTTTTTTTATGCCTGATGTTTAGAACTATGTCACTGTTCATAAACCGCTACACCTCATACATACTTTGAAAATAGTCACTCAGTAAACTTATAGGCAGTTAACGATATCGATGAGGTGTGAGATGAAACGCTTTTTAACCACAGCGCTGGTCGCTGCAACGTTTTTTACCGGTGTGGCTTACGCCGCTGACGCCAACATTCCCTGGGCGGACAACAGCGGCGGTACGGAAACGACCCACATTGCGGCGATGGGCCAGGATCTGAATGCCCAGCATCAGCAGGTGACGAAGACCAATGAAGGGGTATGGGCGGCGAATTCCGGTAGCATCAGCGCTGACGAAGCGGCATTATCCAGCACAAAACCAGCCTTTGCCGGCGATCCTTCTCTGATGCCTCACCAGGGCTAAGTGAATGAAAACGCCCGGTTGCGTGAGTGCAACCGGGCGTTTTTTTTAAGGTTCTGCCACCTGCCAGCCGGCGTCAGCGTCGGGGGTAAAGCGCGTTATCTCCTGTGCCTTTGCGGCGCTCTCTTCACCGAGATTGGCCTGATAGACCCTATCCTGTTGATCGATCATAAAGCTCATCACGCCGGTTTCACCCCAGGCTATCGGCCAGGCCAGCAAGGCGACGCTCTGGTCATCGCGACCGGCGATAATTCGAAAGCGATAGCCATGGTAGCCGCTACCGGGCACCGTCGGGCTAAAGGCCGGACCGAGCGGGCTTGGCGCTTCGCCCGGCGAAGTTGGCCAGTACAAGCCATCTTTTTTGCCTTCGCTACTGATGATTTTCTGCGCCCAGCGGTGGTTCAGATGATAATAGTCCTGCTGGGCATCAACATAGGCATGCATGGCGGCGATCGCCGAAAGCTCATTGCGGCCGATGGCGCGGGTGAGGATCTCCTCTTCGCCAGCGGCCATATCAAAGCGCCATCCCTCAGACGTTTTTACGATAGGCACGGGCAGACGCCATGCCTCGCTACCGACATCGAGCCAGGCTTTGTCACCCTGCAGGATGATGACATGTTTCACCTGCCAGTCGCGTTGAAAGCGATCGACGGCGGCAGGGTCGATCCCGTCCGTGGGTAAAAACTGCTGCCAGTTATCGCCGAGTACTTCGCTCAGCGCGGCTTCATTAGGCTGGCTGATCGCTTCGGCCAGCGCAGCTGCGGCCTGTTCCGGCGTGGCAAACTGCTGTTGGGCGAAGGCGGCAAGCGGCGACAGCATTAACGTAAACAGGGCAACGGATAATGGGTTTCTCATTCTGCTCATCCTTAGCGGCGACGCAGTTCATGGTGTTCGGAAAGACGTTCTCTGGCGCCATCGCGTAACTCGCGGTTTACGCCGGAAAACTGGCGGCTCTGCAGTCCTCGTTCCTGCTGCGCTTGCCAGGAGGGGGCGCGGCTTTCGTTGCCGCTAAGGGCGTTGGCGCGCAGATGGCTGAGCGTCTGCTGACGCTGGGCTGGCGTGGCGGACTGGAACTGCTGCCGGCGCTGCTGCTGCTGAGGTGTGCGGTTCTGCTCGTGGCTCCTGGCGGCTTCTCGACGCTGCTGTTGCTGCGGCGTGGGGTTTTTCAGCTGCGTTTTTGCCGCCTCGCGACGCTGCTGTTGGGTCGGCGTACTGTCGTAACCGCGGTAATTACTGCGTTGGGTGGCTTGCTTCAGCTGCGCCGAGGCCGCCTGACGCTGGGCGTCGCGTGAGGTGTTGTTTGCCGCCAGATTGCCCGCTGTGGCCGTCGGTACGTTATGCTGCAGCTGGGTCATCGCTGCCTGGCGCTGCGCTTCGCGATCGACTGGCGCATGTTGGGTCGCGCTCAGTCCGCCGGAAACGTTGGTCTGATGGAAGCGCTGAGCTACCGTATTATCGGGATACGGTGTGTGTCCGCGATAGGCAGGATTGTGCTGCCAGTTAACGTGGTTTCCCGGCAGGTTTTCTCCTGTTATATGATTGAAATTATTTACATTAATATTGATGTTATCGCCATTATGCGAGTAATCGCCGTGGTGGTAGTCGTCATCGTGATGGTGATGGTCATCATCATCCCAGTCGATACTGCTGAACAGCGCCCAGGTGGTGGCCACGCCGAGGCTGTACCCGAAGCCTTTGACGAAGCTATCGGTAAATTGCTCCCCGGGAGGGGGCGGCAGATAGACCGGCGGATAGGCGCTGTTCGGCCAGGTACCATAGACGGTGGAGGGGTTATAGCTGGGAACATAGACCACCTGTGGATTGGTCGGCTCTATTTTAATGACCTGCGTGGGCGCAGGCGCCGCTGTGTGGGCGGTTGCGGTTGCTGCCGTGCTGCTGCTGGCTGAAACCGGTGCGACAGGGGTGACAATCACTTTCTGCTGCGGTGTGGATTTCAGCGTCCCGGTTTGTTGGGCAATGGCGCGCAGGCGCTGCACTGAATCCATCACATCATGCGGCTGGGCCAAAAACACATTGCCAAGATTTTCCACCCAGGGCGGATTCTCGCCCATCATCGCCAGCAGGGCAGGGAAAGCGACAAGAGATTTGACGCTAGGGTCCCACGGCTGGCTGGCAACCGCCTGCACGGCCGCATCCCCTTTCATCGCGGGGTTATCCTGGGACCACTGGACCGCCTGCAGGACGTTGTCGGGATAAGTGGAGGCCATCAACACCTGCGACAGCAGACTGTCCGGGTAGAGCGCGATAGGGGCGACCCACTGATCAATTTGCGCCTGGGTGTAAGTGGCGGCCACCGGCTGTGTCGTCGACGCTGCGGGCGCTGGAGCTTGCTGCGCAGGCGGTTCAGCGATCGTCGCTGGGGTTCGGCTTTGCACATAGAGTGTTCCTGCCGCCGCGAGTAAGCCAGCGCTACAGAGCAGGGCGATAATATGGGGGTTGAACGGCAGTGACATGGAAACTCCTGACCCAAAAAGTAACCCATCTCGCTAAAGTATCTGCGAAAACGGCGCGTTTGCTGAGTATAAGTAAGCGGTATGGCTTTTTATTGATTATTGTTGGGATCGGCCCGTGGCGTTGTACGCGGAAAGGAATTTTTGTCGTGGGATTTGAACAGAAAGCCTGCAATATCCTGCCCTTAACGATTCAGCTAAATTTTAATGTTGCTTTTTTGTAAACAGATTAACACCTTTCAAAAATCCTGCTATGCTGCCGACGCGGTATCGGGCATTTACCCTACAAACTGCTGTCTCACAGGAGCGTGAAGAAAATCGCCCAGCCACTAAATCCTTCAAGATGCGTCACGCGGCAAGCTAAGCCAGGACAGAGGCAGATTGATTGAAGACGTGTAGGCCGCATTATGACAATGAGAGCGAGGAGAACCGTCGTGCTAGAAGAATACCGTAAGCACGTAGCTGAGCGTGCCGCCATGGGGATTGTTGCCAAACCCTTAGATGCAACCCAAATGGCCGCGCTGGTAGAACTGCTGAAAAACCCGCCTGCGGGCGAAGAAGAATTCCTGTTAGACCTGCTGATTAACCGTGTACCGCCGGGCGTCGACGAAGCCGCCTATGTTAAAGCTGGATTCCTTGCCGCGATCGCCAAAGGCGAAGCGACCTCCCCCCTGGTTACCCCTGAAAAAGCCGTTGAACTGCTGGGCACCATGCAGGGCGGTTACAATATCCATCCGCTGATCGATGCGCTGGACGACGCGAAACTGGCGCCGATTGCCGCGAAAGCGCTCTCCCATACCCTGCTGATGTTTGATAACTTCTACGACGTGGAAGAGAAAGCTAAAGCGGGTAACGAGCATGCTAAACAGGTTATGCAATCCTGGGCTGACGCCGAATGGTTCCTGAACCGTCCGCAGCTGGCAGAGAAAATCACTGTTACCGTCTTCAAGGTCACCGGCGAAACGAACACCGATGATCTCTCTCCGGCGCCGGATGCGTGGTCGCGCCCAGACATCCCGCTGCATGCGCTGGCAATGCTCAAAAACCCCCGCGAAGGCATTGAGCCGGATCAGCCGGGCGTGGTTGGCCCAATCAAACAGATCGAAGCCCTGCAGCAGAAAGGCTACCCGCTGGCCTACGTCGGCGACGTGGTCGGGACCGGTTCTTCACGTAAATCCGCCACCAACTCGGTGCTGTGGTTTATGGGCGACGATATCCCGAACGTGCCGAACAAGCGCGGCGGCGGCCTGTGTCTGGGCGGTAAAATCGCGCCAATTTTCTTCAACACCATGGAAGATGCGGGCGCGCTGCCTATCGAAGTTGATGTGTCTAACCTGAACATGGGCGACGTAATCGACGTTTACCCGTTCAAAGGCGAAGTGCGTAACCACGAGACCAACGAACTGCTGGCCAGCTTCGAGCTGAAAACCGATGTGCTGATCGACGAAGTGCGCGCCGGCGGCCGTATTCCGCTGATCATCGGTCGCGGTCTGACCACCAAAGCGCGTGAAGCGCTGGGCCTGCCGCACAGCGATGTCTTCCGTCAGGCGAAAGACGTGGCGGAAAGCACCCGCGGCTTCTCGCTGGCGCAGAAAATGGTTGGCCGCGCCTGCGGCGTTGCCGGTATCCGTCCGGGCGCTTATTGCGAACCGAAAATGACCTCCGTCGGTTCTCAGGACACCACCGGTCCAATGACCCGTGATGAGCTTAAAGACCTGGCGTGCCTGGGCTTCTCTGCAGACCTGGTGATGCAGTCCTTCTGCCACACCGCGGCCTACCCGAAGCCGGTTGACGTTACCACGCACCACACTCTGCCGGACTTCATCATGAACCGCGGCGGTGTTTCTCTGCGTCCGGGCGATGGCGTGATTCACTCCTGGCTGAACCGCATGCTGCTGCCGGATACCGTGGGTACCGGCGGTGACTCCCACACCCGTTTCCCAATCGGCATCTCCTTCCCGGCAGGCTCTGGTCTGGTGGCCTTCGCCGCCGCGACCGGCGTGATGCCGCTGGATATGCCGGAATCGGTGCTGGTGCGTTTCAAAGGTAAAATGCAGCCGGGGATCACCCTGCGTGACTTGGTCCACGCCATCCCGCTGTACGCCATCAAGCAGGGCCTGCTGACCGTGGAGAAGAAAGGTAAGAAAAACATCTTCTCTGGTCGCATCCTCGAGATCGAAGGTCTGCCGGATCTGAAAGTCGAGCAGGCGTTCGAGTTGACCGATGCCTCGGCTGAGCGTTCTGCCGCCGGCTGCACCATCAAGCTGAATAAAGAGCCGATCGTTGAGTATCTGAACTCCAACATCGTTCTGCTGAAGTGGATGATCGCCGAAGGCTACGGCGACCGCCGTACCCTGGAGCGTCGTATCCAGGGCATGGAAAAATGGCTGGCGGATCCGCAGCTGCTGGAAGCCGATGCTGACGCGGAATACGCGGCAGTGATCGACATCGATCTGGCGGATATCAAAGAGCCGATTCTGTGCGCGCCGAACGATCCGGACGATGCCCGCCTGCTGTCTGATGTGCAGGGCGAGAAGATCGACGAAGTGTTCATCGGCTCCTGCATGACCAACATCGGCCACTTCCGTGCCGCCGGTAAGCTGCTGGATAGCCACAAAGGCCAACTGCCGACTCGCCTGTGGGTGGCGCCGCCAACCCGTATGGATGCCGCGCAGCTGACCGAAGAAGGCTACTATAGCGTGTTTGGTAAGAGCGGGGCGCGTATCGAAATCCCTGGCTGTTCCCTGTGTATGGGTAACCAGGCGCGCGTGGCCGACGGCGCGACGGTGGTTTCCACCTCTACCCGTAACTTCCCGAACCGTTTAGGTACCGGCGCTAACGTCTATCTGGCCTCTGCCGAACTGGCAGCGGTGGCTTCGCTGCTCGGCAAACTGCCGACGCCGGAAGAGTACCAGACCTTCGTGGCGCAGGTGGATAAGACGGCGGAAGATACCTACCGTTATCTGAACTTCAACCAGCTGGATCAGTACACTGAAAAAGCTGACGGCGTGATCTTCCAGACCGCGGTGTAAACCATTCGGTCAGCCCGGCTGACCGTTTGGCGATAAACTCTCCAATGCCCGGTGAACATTGCATCACCGGGCATTTTTATTTCCAAACCTCCCGCCCGCTACGCTTTTTTTCTTTCTGTCTGCTGCGATAATTACTGCATGGGTACAGTGCAGCGGTGACGCATTGCCCTTGCAGAGGAAAAGACTATGGATTACGAATTTCTGCGCGATATTACCGGAGTGGTAAAGGTGCGAATGTCGATGGATCACGAGGCGATCGGCCACTGGTTCAACGAGGAGGTGAAAGGCAATCTTGCTCTGCTGGACGAAGTGGAGCAGGCTGCGCGCACCGTGAAGGGCAGCGAGCGTTCCTGGCAGCGTGCCGGGCATGAATATACGCTGTGGCTGGATGGCGAAGAGGTGATGATCCGCGCCAATCAGCTGGAGTTTTCCGGCGACGAAATCGAGGAGGGGATGAGCTACTACGACGAAGAAAGTCTTTCTCTGTGCGGTGTTGAGGATTTCCTGCAGGTGGTCGCCGCCTATCGTGAGTTTATGCAGCAGCGTTAATGACGCCTTTTATGTCGGGTGGCGCAGAACTACAGGCCCGGCAAGCAAAAGCGCCGCCGGGCATTTCATAGATTACACGGCAGGAATATTGCGGCCGTAGTAAATCTCGCGCATCTCTTTCCATAGCAGGTCGGTAATGACCTTGCGCTCTTCGGCAGTCAACTCTTCCGGTCGGGTATGGAACATGTAGTGCTTAAGGTCAAACTCCTTGAGCAACATTTTGGTATGGAAGATATTTTCCTGATAAACGTTGACGTCGACCATGTCATACAACGACTTCATATCGTCGGACATAAAGTTCTGAATCGAATTGATTTCATGATCGATAAAATGCTTCATCCCATTGATATCGCGGGTAAAGCCGCGCACACGGTAGTCAATGGTCACAATGTCCGATTCCAGCTGGTGAATCAGATAGTTCAGCGCTTTAAGCGGGGAAATGACGCCGCACGTTGAAACTTCGATATCGGCGCGGAAGGTGCACAGGCCGCCCTCCGGATGGCTCTCCGGGTAGGTATGCACGCAGATATGGCTCTTATCGAGATGGGCGACCACGGTTTCCGGTAGCGGGCCAGGATGTTCGGTCTGGTCAATCAGCTTGGGATCGACAGGCTCTTCGCTGACCAGAATGGTCACGCTGGCGCCCTGGGGTTCATAATCCTGACGGGCGATATTCAGGATATTGGCGCCAATAATAGAACAGGTTTCTGTCAGGATCTCCGTCAGGCGATTGGCATTATAGAGTTCGTCGATATAGGCGATGTAGCCGTCGCGCTCTTCTGCCGTTTTGGCATAACAGATATCGTAGATACAAAAACTCAGGCTTTTGGTCAGGTTGTTAAAGCCGTGCAGCTTCAATTTTTTCAATTTAGTTCACCCCCTTATTTCGCGTCACGGTGCGGACAGAGCATCATGCAGATATTGTGGTAAGGCGAAGGCCGCCGTATGGATTGCCGGATTGTAGTAACGGCAGGTCAGGTTGGCTTTGTGAAAGCGCGCCTGAATGATTTCGCTGGAGAGATGGCGCAGCGCCTCATTGTCGCTCGCCCAGGCAAAGGTCATGATCCCGCCGTAATAGGTTGGAATTGCCGCCTGGTAGAAGCTGACGTCGCGAAAATAGTGGCTTAGCTTGCGATGGCTGCCTACCGCTTCATCCTGTTGCAGGAAGCAGACGCCATTCTGGGCAACAAAGATCCCACCCGGGTTCAGGCAGCGTTTGCAGCCTTCATAAAAAGCCGAGGTGAACAGGCTTTCTCCCGGGCCGATAGGGTCGGTACAGTCCGAAATGATCACGTCAAACGTTTGCGTCGTCTGATTAACAAAATTGACGCCATCATCAATCACCAGCGTAAAGCGCGGATCGTCATAGGCGCCGGCGTTATGGTTCGGCAGGTACTGGCGGCAGAATGAAACTACCCCGGCGTCGATTTCCACCATGGTGATGGTTTCGATGCTACGGTGACGAGAGACTTCGCGCAGCATCGCGCCATCGCCGCCGCCAATGATTAACACATGCTTCGCGTTGCCGTGAGCCAGCAGCGGCACATGGGTCATCATTTCGTGATAGATGAACTCGTCGCGTTCGGTGGTTTGTACGACGCCATCCAGCGCCATCACCCGGCCAAAGGCGCGGTTATCAAAGATGATCAGATCCTGATGATCGGTTTTTTCGTGGTACAGCACGTTATCAACGCTAAAATACTGACCAAAATGGTCATGCAGCGTTTCATGCCACAGTGGATTATCGGCCACGATAAGGCTCCTCCTTCGTTAACATCTGTTACACCCGTAAAACGAGTGCAACATCATAGACAACTATAGATGAGGATGCACGGCGGTTATTGCAGCAATGAGGCAGGAATAACAGCCACCGCCCCGGAAGGGCGGTGGAGAGGATGAGGCTATTTTGCCGGCTCGGGTTGGCTATCTACTATCCGCACGGAATAAACCATGGTGGCGCCTGGCGGGATTTTTGGCGGTAATCCTTTACTGCCATAGGCCTTTTCAGGCGGGACGACGAGCGTCACGGAGCCGTGGTTCTGTAGACGCTTCAGCGGTTCGCGAAACACCAGGGGATAGGCATCCAGCTTTTGCGTAAGCGCCTGATCTTTCGCTTCCATATCGTTGATCACCGTCCCGTCCGTCAGCATCTCTTTGATCACCACGGTAACCAGGTCGTTACCGCTTATTTTTCCTTTACCCGGGTAATCGACGCGGCTGTAGACGCCCTCTTTAAAAACCACATCTTTTTTGCGCGCAAACGCCTGCTGATATTTCTTGCCGGCACTGATGTTTTTCTGCTCTATTTTATTCAGGTTCTGAAAAACCTGCTGTGACACATCAAACAGCGCCTTGTTACGTTCCTGCTCTCCGAGACGAAGCTGGCCGCGAAAGGCATCTTCGATGCCCTGCAGCACCAGGCCTGCGTCGACGGTAACCCCCTGAGTGCGACGGGTGGTAAGGACGTTGAGCGCCTCGCTTCCCATCGAGGCGCCGATCGCATAAGCCTGCTGTTCTCCCGATGCGCTGAGTTTGGCGGCGGCGCTCTCGCCGCTGCGCGTTTTGGACTGTACAGAAAGCTGCGTTCTCAGCAGTTCGATTTCATCTTCTTTCATCCGTAGCTGGGCGTTGTCTTTATCCGCCTGCAGGCGATAGGCTGCCACTATGGCCGCCATCTCTGGTGGCTCATTTTTTGGCGCAGCGGCGTCGTTAGCGGGGCCATGCGGCGCTTTATCCGCGGCGGCCAGCCGGGTGGACAGAGATTGTTTATCGGCGTTAAGGGCTTTGACCTGATCGAGGGCAGCCTGCTGCGTCTTTTCCGCAGCGGCGAGGCGAATAGTCAGCGACTGCTTATCGGCGTTAAGGGCTTTAATCTGCTCGAGGACGGCCTGTTTCTCTTTTTCCGCGGCGGCCAGCCGGGTCGCCAGCGGCTGTTTGTCAGCGTTAAGCGCTTTAGCCTGGTCAAGAGCGGCCTGCTGCGCCTTCTCCGCAGCGGCCAGCCGGGTCGTCAGCGGCTGTTTGTCAGCGTTAAGCGCTTTGACCTGCTCAAGAGCGGCCTGTTTCTCTTTTTCCGCAGCGGCCAGTTGGGTCATTAGCGCGTGTTTATCTTTATTAAGCGTGGTAAAGCTGGCGCTGAGGCGTTTATTTTCAGCTTCGGCTTGCTGAATCTGCGTCGTTAATTGCTGGATCTGCTGACGCGCCGCGGCCTGGCTTTGCTGTAGATTATTATTCTGCACAACGCCTGCTTTTTTTATTAATGCCTCTTTTTCTGCAGTAGCGGCGCTTAAGGCGACCTGTAATTCATTAATTCTCTTATTCAACGCCGCTTGCTCATTCGCTCCGGCAGTATCCGTTTGCGGCGTAGCGGCAAGCTGTTTTTTTAATTGCTGTATAAGCTTATCTTTTTGTGCAATCGCCGCCTGCTGGCTGGTGATTCTTTTTTGTAATTGTGAGGTGTTGGTACCGGTTTTTTTATTATCTGCGCTCTGGCGGCTTTCTTGTGTTTGTTTTGCGCTTTCGGCATCGTTTTTTTCTTGCGCCTGAGATTGCTGGGTTTGCTGTTGGGCGTAATCAAGAAAGGCCGGCGCGGCGCCGGCGGTGAAGGGGGTTGAAAGCGCCAGCGCAGCGACGAGCATCAGCAGGGGCGCGTTGAGGGTCAGCGTGGCGGCTCTGTTCATGGCTGTTTGCTTTCACCACGCTGTACCAGGCTATCGATCAGCGTTTTCTGGATATCGGCGCACAGTTTGATGGATTTAAACTGATACATGGAGTCAATGCCAAGCCGGGTAGGATCCGCCACTTTCTCGCGCACGCTATTGTATTGTGACGCCGCGCGCACTAAAGCGTTAAAGTCATTGCTGAGTTTAGTGGCTTGCTGTGGGTTAACCTCTTTTAGCGAATCCAGCGCCTGGCGACAGGATTCAATGCGCGCTTGTTCGCTGGCCGCCCGCTCCTGCTCTGCCTGCTGCTGTGACGTCAGCGGCGTGGCGATCGGTTTAACCGGCTGGCGGGAAGAGGTATTGCTACAGCCGGCTACTAACAGCGCGGCGAGTGGGATAACACGAAATGTCAGCGAGATATTCACAATTTCAGTCCATGAAGTAGGTATATTTTTACCGGATTCTAGAAGGGTGCTTTTTATTTTGCAATATATGAATAATGATATTTTATTAGTTTTTTAGTCATTCTTCATTATTATGGGTTTACTTTATTTGGCAAATTGATAGGTTCGCAATTAAATAAGGTTTGTTTATATACAATAATAAATATAAATATTTAAAGGGGGAAATTGAAATGCTAAAGGCGCGGAGCGTTGCCGCCCGCGCAGGGAATTATTTAACGTAAGCCAGCAGGCTGAGCGAATCGCGGGCCAGCGCTTTACATTTTTTCGCCGTCGGAATGTTAATGCCGCTAAGATCGCGATAGCTGTCTTCGCCTAGCGCTTTCATGTTGTAGCTGTCATAGTTGCTCAGGTCCCACTGGTTCTGTTGGGCAAAGAACACCAGCGCGCGACGGATCTGCGTGTTGGGCAGGTTCTGGTAGCCACAGTCGTTTTTCAGAAACACAAAAACCGCGGTTAAATCAGCCATATCTTCCGCTTCGGATTCGCTGAGCGCGTAGCTGTTGGCGGAGAGAGCAAGCAGGCTGCCGAGTACCATTGTTCTGAAAAGCGTCTTCATTTTTTCTACCATTAGATCACCGACGCTTCAAATTAGCATACTTCTTTACACAGCGCCGATCTTTATTCTTACTCTTCTGCTTGACCTTCCCGTTACGGTAGGGTTTAAGCTCAAATATTCGCCCGCAGAATAAAAGGATGTGAATATGCAACGTCGAGACTTCCTCAAACTGACCGCCGCGGTCGGCATGGCCAGCGCATTGCCGTTATGGAGCCGGGCGGTCTTTGCCGCCAGTCGCCCGGCTCTGCCGATACCGTCGCTGTTAGCCGCCGATGCGCGCAACCGCATCGCGCTCAGGATCCAGGCGGGCAAAACGCGGTTTGGCGCCCTGAATGCCACTACCTGGGGCTACAACGGGTCGCTGCTGGGCCCTGCGCTGCAGTTGACGCAGGGGAAGACCGTCACGGTGGATATTACTAACCAGCTGGCGGAAGAGACCACGCTGCACTGGCATGGTCTGGAGGTACCGGGCGAGGTCGACGGGGGGCCACAGGGGGTTATCGCGCCGGGCGCCACCCGCACGGTAAGCTTCACGCCAACGCAGCGGGCGGCGACCTGCTGGTTTCATCCGCATCAGCATGGGAGCACCGGCCGGCAGGTGGCGATGGGGCTGGCCGGCCTGGTGCTGATCGAGGATGAAGAGAGCGGGCGCCTGCTGCTGCCTAAGCAGTGGGGAATCGATGATGTGCCGGTGATCGTCCAGGATAAGAAGTTCACCGCCGCCGGCGAGATCGACTATCAGCTGGATGTGATGAGCGCCGCCGTCGGCTGGTTTGGCGATACGCTACTGACCAATGGGGCCCTCTATCCCGAACATGCCGCGCCGCGCGGCTGGCTGCGCCTGCGCTTGCTGAACGGCTGTAATGCCCGTTCCCTCAATTTTGCCACCAGCGATAAGCGCCCGCTGTACGTAGTGGCCAGCGATGGCGGTCTGTTGGCCGAGCCGGTCAAGGTCGATGAATTGCCGGTCTTGATGGGGGAACGCTTTGAGGTGCTGGTGGACACCAGCGACGGTAAACCTTTCGATCTGGTGACTCTGCCGGTGAGCCAGATGGGCATGGCGATTGCGCCTTTTGATAAACCACAGCCGGTACTGCGCGTCCAGCCGCTGGTCATTCCCGCCTCCGGCAAGCTGCTGGATACTCTGGCCGCTCTCCCGGCGTTACCGTCCCTGACGGGGCTGACGCAGCGTCAGCTCCAGCTGTCTATGGATCCGATGCTCGACCGGATGGGCATGCAGGCGCTGATGGAGAAGTATGGCGACCAGGCGATGGCCGGAATGGATCACGGCATGATGGGGCATGGCGACATGAGCGACATGGGGAATATGCATCACGGCGACATGAGCATGAACCACGGATCCGGCATGGAGCATGGCATGTCGTCAGGCAAGGGCTTTGATTTCCATAACGCCAACCGCATCAACGGCAAAGCCTTCGACATGAATGAGCCGATGTTTGCCGCCGCCAGAGGCCAGTATGAGCGCTGGGTGATTTCTGGTAAGGGCGACATGATGTTGCATCCGTTCCATATCCACGGCACCCAGTTCCGTATCCTCAGCGAAAACGGCAAGCCGCCAGCGGCGCATCGTCGCGGCTGGAAAGACACCGTTCGTGTGGAAGGGGACGTGAGTGAAGTATTAGTGAAGTTTGATCATCCGGCGCCGAAGGAGTTTGCCTATATGGCCCACTGCCACCTGCTGGAACATGAAGACACCGGGATGATGTTGGGGTTCACGGTTTAAGTCTCTGCGACCTGCTGCGATCCCCAACGGGAAGAAGGACGGAACACCAAAAAAAACGGCAACTTTCGTTGCCGTTTTGCGTTTTATTTGGCGTCATCCGGGAGCGCATAGGCGACAATATAATCGCCCATTTTGGTACCGAACGAGCCGTGACCGCCGGCAGAGATGACAACATACTGTTTGCCATTCACTTCGTAGGTCATCGGAGTCGCCTGACCGCCGGCTGGCAGACGGGCTTCCCACAGCTTCTCGCCGTTGCTCATATTGTACGCGCGCAGGTAGTTATCTGCAGTCGCGCCGATGAACAGGACGTTACCGGCCGTGGAGATTGGACCGCCCAGCATCGGCATCCCCATGGTAAACGGCAGTTTAACCGGCATCGGGAACGGCAGGCTGTCCTGCGGAGTACCGATACGTTTTTTCCATACCACTTCGTTGGTTTTCAGATCCAGGGCGGAGATATACCCCCAGGCCGGCTGTTTGCACGGCAGGCCGAACGGCGACAGGAACGGGTTCAGCGTTACGCCGTACGGGACGCCGTACTGCGGCTGCACGCCGGACTCGGTACCAGAGCCTTTCGCATCTTTCGGCGGCTCCATCGGATTGCCTGGCCCGCGCGGGATCAGTTTTGAGACGAAAGGCAGCGCCATCGGGTTGGCGATAGCCACCTGACGGTTCGGATCGACGGAGATACCGCCCCATTCAAACATCCCCAGGTTACCCGGGAACACCAGCGTGCCCTGCTCAGACGGCGGGGTGAAGATACCTTCATAGCGCAGCTGGTGGAAGATCACGCGGCACACCAACTGGTCGAACATAGTGGCGCCCCACATGTCCGCGCCGGTCAGATCTTTCTTCGGACGGAAGCTCAGATCGGAGAAGGGCTGGGTTTTGGTAACGTAATCACCTTTGGCAGCGCCCTGCGGTACTGGTTTTTCCGGCGCCGGGACCACCAGCTCGCCGTTACGACGATCCAGCACGAAGATGTTGCCGGTTTTCGCCGGGGCATAGATGACCGGTACGGTTTTGCCGTTGACCTCAATATCAGCCAGCGTCGGCTGGGAAGGCATGTCCATATCCCACAGATCGTGATGGACGGTCTGATAGCTCCAGGCCAGCTTACCGGTGGTGGCGTTCAGTGCCACAATCGAGCTGGCATAACGCTCTTGCTCCGGCGTACGGTTGCCGCCCCAGATGTCCGGAGTGGTCACGCCCATCGGCAGATAGACCAGATCCAGCTTAGCGTCGTAGGCGGCAGGCGCCCATGAGTTCGGCGAGTTGAGCGTGAAGTGATGTTCATCGCTCGGGATGGCGTTCGGATCTTTCGCACCCGGATCGAAGGCCCACAGCAGTTTACCGGTATTCACATCAAAGCCGCGGATCACGCCTGACGGCTCGCGGGTAGAGAAGTTATCGGTGACCGCGCCGGCAATCACGATGGTTTTATCGGTGATGATCGGCGGTGAAGTGGGTTCATACATGCCCGGCGTGGTGACCGGCATGTTGGTCTGCAGATTGAGAATACCTTTATTAGCAAAGGTTTCGCACAGCTTACCGTTGTCGGCGTTTACCGCGAACAGGCGACCATCGTTCACCGGCAGGATAATGCGGCGCGGACAGTCGGCGACGACGTCGGCAGGGGCGTTATCCGCTTTCGCTTCGTGATAAGAAACACCGCGGCAGGTGACGTGCTGGAACGACGGATCGGCGTTCAGCTGCGGGTCAAAATGCCACTTCTCTTTACCGGTGGCGGCGTCCAGCGCAAACAGGCGCTGGTGAGCGGTACACAGGAAGAGCGTATCGCCGACTTTAATCGGCGTCACTTCGTTAGTGATTTCACCCGGATCGTTCGGCTGTTTCAGGTCGCCAGTGCGGAACACCCAGGCTTCCTTCAGGTTCTTCACGTTATCGGCGTTAATCTGCTTCAGCGGGGAGAAGCGCTGGCCTTCCTGGTTACGGCCATAGGCCGGCCAGTCGCCGTCGGCGACGGTGGAAATCGGTGCGGCCGGCGTAGCGTCGGCGCTCAGGGTGCCGTTGACTTCCTGCGGGTCGTTAAAACCAGCCCAGGTCAGCATGCCGCCGCTGATCAGCAGGGCGACGACCAGCGCGCCAACGGCGCCAGCGGAAGGCACCGGCAGACGACGCCAGACAAAGGGCAGGATCAGCCAGATGCCAAAGAAGACGAGGATATCGCTACGCGGCGTCAACGCCCAGAAGTCGAAACCAACTTCCCAGACGCCCCAGATCATGGTCGCCAGCAGCAGCGCGGCGTACAGCCACAGCGCAGCGCGCTTGCCGCGGAACAGCATTACGGTCACGCCCAGCATCACCAGCCCGGCGATAGGGTAGTACCAGGAGCCGCCAAGCACGACCAGCCATGCCCCGCCGATTAATAGATAGAGGCCGCAGAACGCTGCAAATAGCGCAGTCAGCGTCACCAGGAGCCTTGATTGTTGAGACTTTGTTTCAGCCATAAAAAGTTACTCATGTGTTTGTTAAATTTTTTAACTGCAATTAATTATAGGATTTAACAAGTGTGATCGGAATCACAAATATGGCTTTATTAATCCCTGCACCGAAGATTTCTTTTTGCTGGTATACTGGATGGCTTGCCGGTCATCGTCGGGGCGAAAGCAGCGGCTTTGATGATTTATATTTAGAATCAAATGGTTAGTATTATGAAACATACTGTAGAAGTGATGATCCCGGAATCCGAGATCAAAGCGCGTATCGCGGAACTGGGTCGTCAAATCAACGAACATTATCAGAACAGCGGCAGCGAAATGGTGCTGGTGGGGCTGCTGCGCGGCTCGTTTATGTTCATGGCCGACCTGTGCCGTGAAGTGCAGGTGCCGCATGAAGTCGATTTTATGACCGCCTCCAGCTACGGCAGCGGCATGTCCACCACTCGTGATGTGAAAATCCTTAAAGATCTGGATGAAGACATCCGTGGTAAAGACGTTCTGATCGTGGAAGACATCATCGACTCCGGCAATACCCTGTCTAAAGTTCGCGAAATCCTCAGCCTGCGCGAGCCGAAATCGCTGGCCATTTGTACGCTACTTGATAAACCCAGCCGCCGCGAAGTGAACGTCCCGGTTGAATACGTCGGTTTCGCGATTCCGGATGAGTTCGTGGTGGGCTACGGTATCGACTATGCTCAGCGCTACCGCCATCTGCCGTATATCGGCAAAGTCACCCTGCTGGACGAGTAAGGGGATATCCCACTCTGGACAGCGCGCGCCGCGCTCTCCAGGGTGGCGAAGTCTGAAGGCTATCTGTGGTTGATGTGCTTGATCTTGAGGTTGGAGATCCCGTGGCGATAGCGCTGTTCGAGGGTTTCCCTGCTCACAGCGGTGACATCCAGATCGCGCAGCAGTCCGTCGTGAATCCCGTAAGCCCAGCCGTGGATGGTCACCTTCTGTCCGCGCTTCCACGCGGATTGCATAATCGTCGAATGTCCCAGATTGTACACCTGTTCCATCACGTTCAGTTCACAAAGGGTATCCAGACGGCGCTCCTCTGGCATTTCACCGAGCAGCGAGCTGTGCTTAAACCAGATATCGCGGATATGCAGCAGCCAGTTGTCGATAAGCCCCAGCTCCGGGTTCTCCACCGCCGCCTGCACGCCGCCGCAGCCGTAGTGGCCGCAGATAATAATGTGCTCGACTTCCAGGACATCGACGGCATACTGCACCACCGACAGACAATTGAGATCGGTGTGGATCACCAGGTTCGCTACGTTACGATGCACGAACAGTTCGCCAGGCTCCAGGCCGGTGAGTCGCTCAGCGGGAACGCGGCTGTCCGAACAGCCAATCCACAGGAAGCGCGGTTTCTGCGTCTGCGACAGTTTCTCAAAAAAGCCGGGGTCCTCTTCCACCAGCATTTTTGACCATAGTGCATTGTTGCTGATGAGTGTATCTATATCATTCATGGACGTTATCGGCCTGTAACCAAGTAAGTGCGTTGCGCTAATATAGGGTAAGCTCACCTTTTTTAAAACCATCTTAACCCGTGATACTTCTGGCTGCAGATGCGTTGGCGGCGTCAGCGCCGGTCCAGCGCAAACGTGAGTCAGGCGGGTTAATGACGTGTCACGACACGAGAAGAGATATTTAATGACCATTGCTCTGGAATTAAAACAGCTCAAAAAAACCTATCCCGGCGGGGTTCAGGCGCTGCGGGGGATCGACCTGCAGGTCGAAGCGGGGGATTTTTATGCCCTGCTGGGCCCGAACGGGGCCGGAAAATCCACGACCATCGGCATCATCAGCTCGCTGGTGAACAAAACCTCTGGTCAGGTCAATGTCTTTGGCTACGATCTGGAGAAAGACGTCGTCAATGCCAAGCGCCAGCTTGGCCTGGTGCCGCAGGAGTTTAACTTCAACCCGTTCGAAACCGTGCAGCAGATCGTCGTTAACCAGGCGGGCTACTACGGCGTTGAGCGTAAAGAAGCCCTTTCCCGCAGTGAAAAGTATTTAAAACAGCTCGACCTGTGGGAAAAACGCAACGAACGCGCGAGGATGCTCTCCGGCGGGATGAAGCGTCGCCTGATGATCGCCCGCGCGTTGATGCATGAGCCGAAGCTGCTGATCCTCGACGAACCGACCGCCGGCGTCGATATTGAACTGCGTCGCTCTATGTGGGGCTTTCTCAAGGATCTCAACGATCGCGGAACCACCATTATCCTGACCACCCACTATCTCGAAGAGGCCGAAATGCTATGTCGCAACATCGGCATCATCCAGCACGGCGAGCTGGTGGAAAACACCTCGATGAAAGCGCTGCTGTCGAAGCTGAAGTCAGAGACCTTTATTCTTGACCTCGCGCCAAAAAGCCCGGTGCCGAAGCTCGAAGGCTACCAGTACCAGCTGGTCGATACCTCGACGCTGGAAGTGGAGGTTCTGCGTGAGCAGGGAATTAACAGCGTCTTCGCGCAGCTGAGCGCCCAGGGGGTGCAGGTACTGAGTATGCGTAACAAAGCCAACCGTCTGGAAGAGCTGTTTGTCACGCTGGTGCATGAGCGAAAAGGAGAATCAGCATGATGCAGCTTTATTGGGTCGCGCTGAAAAGCATCTGGACCAAAGAGATCCACCGTTTTATGCGCATCTGGGTACAGACGCTGGTGCCGCCGGTGATCACCATGACCCTGTATTTCGTGATCTTTGGCAACCTGATCGGCTCGCGCATTGGTGAGATGCATGGTTTTACCTATATGCAGTTTATCGTCCCGGGCCTGATCATGATGGCGGTGATCACTAACGCTTACGCCAACGTCGCCTCATCCTTCTTCAGCGCCAAGTTTCAGCGCAATATTGAAGAGCTGCTGGTGGCGCCAGTGCCGACGCATGTGATTATCGCCGGCTACGTGGGCGGCGGGGTAGCGCGAGGACTGTGCGTAGGTATCCTGGTGACCGCGGTGTCGCTATTCTTTGTGCCGTTCCAGGTTCACTCCTGGCTGTTTGTCGCCCTGACGCTGCTCCTCACCGCGGTGCTGTTCTCGCTGGCCGGGCTGCTGAACGCGGTGTTTGCCAAGACCTTCGATGACATTAGCCTGATCCCGACCTTTGTGCTGACGCCGCTGACCTATCTCGGCGGGGTGTTCTACTCGCTGACCCTGCTGCCGCCGTTCTGGCAGGGGCTGTCGCATCTGAACCCCATCGTCTACATGATCAGCGGTTTTCGCTTCGGCTTCCTCGGTATCAACGACGTCCCGCTGGCGACCACCTTCGCCGTGCTGGTGGTGTTCATTGTCGCCTTCTATCTGCTGTGCTGGTCGTTAATTCAGCGCGGTCGCGGCCTGCGTAGCTGATACTCATCATGGTTAGCGCTTCCTGAAGTAAATATGCGAAGCGCTAACCGCTTATCTTTGACTCCCATCACCGATACGTCATCTTCACCTTGCTACATTATTCGCTGGCTAAGGAGGGAAGCATGCTCGGATGGGTCATTACCTGTCACGATGAGCTGGCGCAGGAGATGCTGGATCGTCTTGAACAAAAGTTTGGTCCGCTGGCCCAGTGCCGGGCGGTCAATTACTGGCGCAATCTCAGCAGCAATATGTTGAGCCGGATGATGTGCGATGCGCTGCATGCCACCGACTCCGGGGACGGGGTCATTTTTCTCACTGACAAAACCGGTGCGGCGCCTTATCGGGCCGCGGCGCTGATGAGCCACAAACATACCCACTGCGAAGTGATCTCCGGCGTCAGCTATCCACTCCTTGAGCGAATGTATCTCCTGCGAGGCACGTTAAGCAGCGTAGCGTTTCGCCAGGCGATCGTCAGCGCGGGCGGGCCGATGGTGAGCAGCCTGTGGCATCAGCAGCAGAAGAACCCCCCGTTCCGGTTGCGCCATGATGCCTGGGGAAATTAAGCAGCGGGACAGATACCGCTTTTGTTACAATAACCGCCGTTGATGGTATAACGGTTTGATGCGTATGCTTGCCCGATTTTTGACCCTGCTTCTTTTCCTGACCTCACTCAGCGCCTCCGCCAGCCTGCTTAGCCAGCAGGGCAAGGCTGCGCGCTATATGCAAACCACCGAAGACGCGGTCATCTGGGCGCAGGTGGGAAACCATGTGGTCAGCGTCGGCAATGTTCGTGCCGGGCAGATCCTCGCAGTCGTCCCGACGGCGGCTGACTACTATGAGTTTCGTTTCGGCTTTGGCACCGGGTTTATTGATAAAGGGCATCTCGAGCCGGTGCAGGGCAAGCAGCGGGTGGAGGACCGTCTGGGGGATCTTAATAAACCGCTGAGTAACCAAAATTTACTCACCTGGAAAGATACACCGCTCTATGACGCTCCCTCGGTAAGCAGCGCGCCGTTCGGCACGCTGGCCAACAATCTGCGCTATCCGATCCTCAGCAAGCTGAAGGACCGGCTCAATCAGACCTGGTTTCAGATCCGCATTGGCGACCGGCTGGCGTGGGTCAGTAGTCTGGACGCGCAGGAGGATCACGGTATTCCCGTGCTGACCTATCACCATATTCTGCGCGATGAAGAGAACACCCGTTTTCGTCATACGTCGACCACCACCTCGGTTCGCGCCTTCACGAATCAGATGACCTGGCTGCGCGATCAGGGCTATACCACGCTGACCCTGTATCAGCTGGAAGGCTATGTGCGTAATAAAATCAATCTCCCGGCGCGGGCGGTGGCGATCACTTTCGATGATGGCTTGAAATCGGTGAACCGCTACGCCTATCCGGTGCTGAAACAGTACGGTTTCCATGCCACCGCGTTTATTATCTCCTCGCGTATTAAGCGCCATCCGCAGAAGTGGGATCCGAAATCCCTGCAGTTTATGAGCATTTCCGAGCTACGCCAGATCCAGGACGTCTTTGATATTCAGTCGCATACTCACTTCCTGCATCGGGTTGACGCCGGCCGGCGGCCGATTTTATTCAGTCGCAATTACCATAATATTCTGTTTGATTTCGCCCGCTCGCGCCGGGCGCTGAGCCAGTTTAATCCGCACGTTCTCTACCTTTCCTATCCCTTCGGCGGCTATAACGCTACGGCGGTGCAGGCGGCGAATGACGCCGGGTTTCATATGGCGGTAACGACGGTGCGTGGGAAGGTGAAGCCGGGGGACAATCCGTTTCTGTTAAAGCGGTTATATATCTTACACACGGATTCGCTGGAGACGATGTCGCGGCTGATCAGTAACCAGCCGCAGGGGTAATACCGACGCTGCGCCTGAGCGCAGCGTCGCGGCCATCAGGCGACCTGTACCGGAATAGCTTTCGCCTGGCGCTTCATTTCGTTGTCGCCTTCGAAGTACGCGATGTTAGGCTGCCAGCTGCGCGCCTCTTCGTCCGACATGGTAACGAAGCTGGCGATGATCAAAATATCGCCGACGCTGGCGCAGTGCGCGGCGGCGCCGTTAACGGAGATGATCCGGGAGCCCCGCTCGGCGGCAATGGCGTAGGTGGAGAAACGGTTGCCGTTGGTGACGTTCCAGAGGTGAATAGTTTCATTCTCCAGAATACCGGCCGCATCCAGGAAGTCCTGGTCAATGGCGCAAGAACCTTCATAGTGCAGGTCCGCCTGCGTGACTTTTACGCGGTGGAGCTTGCCCTGCAGCATATTACGCATCATAACTTCTACCCTTCAACCTTAATGTAGCAGAGCGGACACGGCGCCCGCCCTGAGAAAAGCCCGGGCAGTATTGCCCGATTTTTACCCGCTGTCTACTGAGCGAGCGTGACGATCCGGTTGTCGATCAGGCGAGCCTGCCCCAGCCAGGCGGCCATCAGGATCACCGCGCGCTGGCTGGCATCGGTCAGCTCAAGCAGGGTGTCGGCATCGCGGATCTGAATGTCGTCGGCGCGGAAGCCTTTCTCATTCAGCTCCTGTTCAGCGATAGCGATGATCTCATCGAGCTGCCGATCGCCGGCGGCCAGCTTTTCCGCCACCGCGCTCAGCACTTTATACAGACCAGGCGCGATTTTGCGCTGGTCGGCGGTCAGGTAGCCGTTACGCGAACTCAGCGCCAGGCCATCTTTCGCGCGGACGATCGGCACGCCGATGATCTCAATGTCGTAGCCCATATCGGCGACCATCTTGCGGATCAGCGCCAACTGCTGGAAGTCTTTCTCGCCGAAGCAGGCGACGTCTGGTTGAACAAGGTTGAACAGCTTACTGACGATGGTCGACACGCCGCGGAAATGGCCCGGGCGGCTGGCGCCTTCGAGCATGGTGGATAATCCCGGAACGTCGACGTAGGTCTGGCCTTCAGTACCCTGGGGGTACACTTCCGCCGGCGTCGGCGCGAAGACAAAGTCGACATGACGTTTGTTCAGCTTTTCGCAATCATCCTGTAAGGTGCGCGGGTAGCGCGCCAGGTCGTCGACGCGGTCAAACTGCATCGGATTGACGAAAATACTGACCACCACCACGTCCGCACTGGCTTTGGCTTCATCAACCAGCTTCATATGACCATCATGCAGGTTGCCCATCGTCGGGACCAACGCGATACGCTTACCTTCCTGACGCAGACGGCGGATATGCTGCCGCAGCAGCAGTACGGATTCAATAATCAGCACAACAAGACTCCTTAATGGAAACTGTGTTCTTCGCCCGGATAGATTCCGGATTCGACTTCGGCAATATACTGCCGCACCGCGGCGCGGATGTCGCCCGCTTCGGCAAGGAAATTCTTGGCAAATTTAGGAATGTGGCCGCCGGTAATGCCGAAAGCGTCATGCATCACGAGGATTTGCCCGTCGGTGACGTTGCCCGCGCCGATGCCGATCACTGGAATGGTCAGAGCGTCGGTGATGCGCTTCGCCAGTTCAACCGGCACGCACTCCAGGACCAACAGCTGCGCACCCGCCGCCTCCAGCGCTAACGCGTCTTCAAACAGGGTCTGCGCCGCATCGCCGCGACCCTGCACTTTATACCCACCGAATACGTTCACCGACTGCGGCGTCAGGCCAAGATGGCCGCAAACCGGCACCGCGCGCTCCGCCAGCATCCTCACGGTGTCGGCCAGCCAGGCGCCGCCCTCGAGTTTGACCATATTGGCGCCAGCGCGCATCACGATGGCGGCATTTGCAAAGGTCTGCTCGGGGGTGGCATAGGCCATGAACGGCAGGTCGGCAAGCAGCAGGCTGTTTGGCGCGCCGCGGCGGACGGCGCGGGTGTGATAGGCGATATCTTCCACGGTAACCGGCAGGGTGGAGTCGTGACCCTGCACCGTCATTCCCAGCGAGTCGCCTACCAGCAGCACATTTATGCCTTCATCGGCGAACAGCTTCGCGAAGCTGTGATCGTAGGCGGTAATGGTGGCAAAGCGCTTCTTTTCCTGTTTGCATTTCTGCAGCAGGGCAATGGTGGTCGGTTTCATAACATTTCCTGATGATGAAAGTCATATTAACCGGCATTCTAACAGCAGCATTCAGAGGGGCAATGATTTTGGGCAACCGATTACGACGATCGCCGCAAATGCTAAAAAAGGGAGAGGGGATTACCAGCTGGCGGGCTTTGCCGCGCCGAGATTATCCAGCACGGCGCGCAGCGCCGGGCCGTCAGGAAAGTGAAGGTCCGGGGCGATCTCGAACAGCGGCCAGAGCATAAAGCCGCGGTTTTTCATATCGTAGTGCGGAACGGTCAGGCGCTCGCTGTTAATGACAGCATCGCCAAACAGCATGATATCGAGGTCCAGCGTGCGCGGCCCCCAGCGTTCGGCTTTGCGCACTCGCCCCTGCTGCAGTTCGATGCGCTGAGTATGATCGAGCAGCGTCTCGGGGGGCAGGGCGGTTTCCAGCGCAACGGCGGCGTTGAGATAGTCCGGCTGATCCTGCGGGCCCAGCGGCGGCGTGCGGTAGAACGAAGAGACGGCGACCACGCGGCTGTGCGGAATTTCGCCCAGGGCGCGGATAGCCGCCTGCACCTGCTCCAGTGGAGAAGCAAGGTTGCTGCCAAGAGCGATATAGACCAGAGTCATGCGTTACCCTGGCGCGGCGCGCGCTTGCGCGGACGACGGTGACGACGGCGCGGCGCAGGATCGTCCCCGAGGTCGTTGAGCATATCTTTTTGCGCCGGCGGTGCGGCGACCTGGAATTCGCCCCACCATTTGGTTAGGCGCTGCAGTTCGTGGTTGTTCTCGGCGCCGGCGCGTAGCTCCAGCAGGTCATAGGCGGCGCGGAATTTCGGATGCTCCATCAGCTTCCAGGCGCGTTTGCCCTGACGACGGGACATGCGCAGCTGCAGCTGCCAGATATCACGAATAAGGGTGGTGATGCGCTTAGGGATCGCCAGCGTACGGCAGGCTTCGTCCAGCACATCGTTCATCGCCAGGGCGAAGGCGTCGTAGTACGCCAGGCCGCTCTCCTGAGCGATTTTTTGCGCCGTCTCCAGCAGCGGATACCAGAACATCACCGCGAAGAGGAAGGCCGGATTGACGCGCATATCGTTATGAATGCGGGTATCGGTATTCTTCAGCACCTGGCTGATGATCCGCTCCATCGGACTGTCGCCGCGCTCGGTAAAGTAGCGGGTGATGGTCGGGAACAGCGGCTGGAACAGGCTGTATTCCCGCAGCAGCATGTAGGTCTGGTAGCCATACCCGGCCTGCAGCAGCTTGAGCACTTCTTCGAACAGACGCGCCGGCGGCACATCGTGGAGCAGGGCGGCCAGGCGCGGCAGCGGTTCAGCCGTTTCCGGGCTGATGGTCATATTGAGCTTGGCAGCAAAGCGCACCGCGCGCAGCATGCGCACTGGATCCTCGCGATAGCGAGTTTCCGGATTGCCGATCAGGCGGATCACGCCGTCCTGCAGATCCTTCATGCCGCCGACGTAGTCGCGAACGGTAAAGTCCGCCACGCTGTAATAGAGGCTGTTGATAGTGAAGTCGCGACGCTGGGCATCCTCCTCGATCGAGCCGAAGATGTTATCGCGCAGCAGCATGCCGTTCTGGCCCCGCTGGGAGGTGACGCGATCGGTGGTATGCCCTTCGTGATGGCCACGGAAGGTGGCGACCTCAATGATTTCCGGCCCGAACATCACATGCGCCAGGCGGAAACGTCGCCCAACCAGACGGCAGTTGCGGAACAGCTTGCGTACCTGATCCGGCGTGGCGTTGGTGGTAACGTCAAAATCTTTAGGCTTTTTGCCAAGCAGCAGGTCGCGGACGCCGCCGCCGACCAGCCAGGATTCGTAGCCCGCCTTGTTGAGGCGGTACATGACCTTGAGGGCGTTTTCACTGATATCTTTGCGGGAAATAGCATGCTGCTCACGCGGGATCACCGTCATAGGCGTTGGTTCGACGGCGGCTTCTGCCTCGCGCTCCTCACGGCTTAGCACCTTACGGCAAAAATTAGCGACTCGGGTAAAAATGGTGCACCTCGTAGTGTCAGACGGACTTCAGATCAACTGTACAGTGTAAAAATAGCGGCTAATCATAGCTCAGCGGGAGCCATTTGAGAATGCTCGATTTTCGCCGGCTGCCAGTTGGCGACGGCCTGGGCGAGTAAATCATCGATGCTCAGGGCCTGCCACTCCTCGGGGATCGCCTGATTCAGAAAGCGGAGCGCCCGGACGATTTCGGGGCGCGGATCGCCTTCCGGCAGCGCCGGCGCGTGGTTTTGTTTAGAGAGTTTATTGCCGTCGCCATTGAGAGCCAGCGGCAGATGGAGGTAATCCGGCGCCTGCCAGCCAAAATGCTGATACAGCGAAATCTGCCGCACCGTCGGCTCAATCAGGTCTGCGCCGCGGACAATCTCGGTGATCCCCTGAAAGTGGTCGTCGACCACCACCGCCAGGTTGTAGGCGAACAGCCCGTCGCGACGGTGGATAATAAAATCCTCACGCGCCAGCGGCTCATTGGCGATGAGCGTGCCGCGCAGACGGTCGCTAAACTGCAGCACCGGACGGGTTTGGCGCAGGCGCAGCGCGGCGTTTTCCGCCCCCAGCCCGAGATCGCGGCAGTGGCCGTCGTAGATCCCGCCCACGGCGTGGATCCGCGCGCGGGTGCAAGTGCAGTAATAGCTCAGCCCTTGCTCGCCCAGCCACGTCAGCGCCTCGCGGTAGGCTTCGTGCCGTTGCGACTGCCACAGCACGTCGCCATCCCAGTGCAGACCGTAGTGGTCAAGCTGGCGCAGGATGGTATCGGCGGCACCGGGGACTTCGCGCGGCGGGTCGATATCTTCAATACGAACACGCCAGATACCCTGGTTCGCGCGGGCTTGCAGGTAGCTGCCGAGCGCGGCGATCAGAGAGCCGAAGTGGAGTTCGCCGGAGGGGGAGGGGGCGAAGCGCCCTATATAGCGTGAGTCAGTCATGGTACGGACAACAGAACCAGGCGGGAGAGACTCCCGCCAGAGAGTGAGGCAGCAGGGGATTAGCCCGCCATCTGTTTTTCGCGAATTTCCGCCAGGGTTTTGCAGTCAATGCACAGATCCGCTGTCGGACGCGCTTCCAGACGGCGAATGCCGATCTCCACGCCGCAGGATTCGCAGTAGCCGAAGTCTTCGTCTTCAACTTTTTTCAGCGTTTTCTCGATCTTTTTGATCAGTTTACGTTCGCGGTCGCGGTTACGCAGTTCCAGGCTGAACTCTTCTTCCTGGGCGGCACGGTCTACCGGGTCCGGGAAGTTAGCTGCTTCATCCTGCATGTGCGATACGGTGCGATCCACTTCATCCCTGAGTTGATTACGCCATGCTTCAAGAATACGCTTGAAGTGCGCCAGCTGGGCTTCGTTCATATACTCTTCGCCCGGTTTCTCTTGGTACGGCTCCACCCCAGCGATGGCGAGAATACTCAGGGACGATGTTTTACGGTTTTGCCCTTCTTGCATGTTGCTTCTCCTTAACACGCACTATCGATCCCCATGTGGGGGAAAATCAGGCCGCTATAAATAGCAGATGCTTTTCCGGATAGCAATTATCTAAACGTTACACTTGACAACCCTGTGAAGAAAAGCGTATTCGCGCTTGCGACCCGAACACTATTTAGCCACTTATTTACCGGGGTTTAACACCACGGCGATCGGCTTATTCAGAGTCATCCTCGTCGTAGAAAGTTCCGCTTTCCAGGCGAGAATTTCCACCCCCTTGTCCTGGGCTTCTGTTAACAGCTGTGCGTATCTGGCATCAATATGATGCGCGGGAGAAAAACGGTCAATTGCCGAATGCAGGACGGCAAATAAAATCACCGCGCGGTCGCCATTTGCCGCGACGGCCATCAGTTCCCGCAGATGCTTCTGACCGCGCGTGGTCACCGCATCGGGAAAATAACCGTATTCTTTCTCCGCCAACGTAACCGATTTCACTTCAATATAGCAGTTTTGTCGGTCATCTGCCTGTAACATAATATCGATACGGCTATTCTCTTCGCCATATTTCACTTCGCTTTTCAGCTGGTTATAGCCTGAAAGTTCAGGAATTATTCCGGCGGAAATCGCCTCTTTCGCCAAAGAATTCGCGCGCAGCGTATTGACGCAAATAACTGCGCCCTGCTGGGTTTCAGTTAATTCCCAGGTGTGGGCATATTTGCGCTTCGCATTGTCCGAGGTGGAATACCAGACGGTGTCGCCCGGGGCGGCGCAGCCGGTCATCGCCCCGGTATTCGGGCAGTGGAGCGTCAGCTCGCGGCCATCGGGGGTGACCACGTCAGCAAGAAATCGTTTGTAACGTTTAAGCAAAATGGCGGGCTGCAACGGCGGATCAAACTGCATCAACTTTCCTTATCAAACGGATAACGTTCCAGCGCCGTGTAGCGCGTGCGCCCGCGGCTAAAGCTGGACTCATAGAGCACGAACTCGTTCACCGGAAACGTCCAGCGAAAGCCGGGGGCCGGGATCGGCACCGCCTGGCGAGCATCGCGCCACAGGGTAATATGCGGGTGAAACGGCTGCGGGCTCTGATAGCAGCCGCTGCGCGCCGCCTGAGCGCGCAACATGCTGGCGAGCTGCAGCAGGCCGCGCGGCGGCTGGCGGGTTCCGAGCCATACCACTCGCGAACGTAGCCACTGTCCGGCATCGTCCAGCGTCAGGGTAAAGCCCGGCTGGCGCAGCCGGCCAGCGAGAGCGGCCAGCGCCCGCTGTTTTTCCGCGCTCACCTCGCCGAGAAACGCCAGCGTCAGATGAAGATTATCCGCCGCGACGGGCCTGCCGGCATCTTCGGGGAAGTGCGTAGCCCGCCACTGGACAATTTGCTTCTGGACGGCAGACGGCAGTTCAAGCGCAAAAAACAGCCTTTTCGGCTCAGACATGATAGAGACTCGGTAATGAATTAGGGGGATGCTACAATGCGAACCCCTGAATGTTAACCCCCGGAGCCTTTTGTGTCCTCATTGCCGGTTGCCGCTGTCCTTCCAGAACTGTTATCCGCCCTGCAGCATGCGCCGCAGGTTTTGCTCAACGCGCCGACCGGCGCCGGGAAGTCGACCTGGTTGCCGCTGCAGATCCTCGCCGAGGGCAACATCGCGGGACGCATTATCCTGCTCGAGCCGAGGCGCCTGGCGGCGCGTAATGTCGCGCAGCGGCTGGCTGAACTGCTTGGCGAAAAGCCGGGGGAGACCGTGGGTTTCCGCATGCGCGCCGAAACCTGCGTCGGACCGCAGACCCGCCTGGAGGTGGTTACGGAGGGGATCCTGACGCGCATGATCCAGCGCGATCCGGAGCTGACGGGCGTGGGGCTGGTGATCCTCGATGAGTTTCACGAGCGCAGCCTGCAGGCGGATCTGGCCCTGGCCCTGCTGCTCGACGTCCAGCAGGGGTTACGTGACGATCTCAAGCTGCTGATCATGTCGGCGACCCTCGATAACGATCGCCTGCAGCGTCTGCTGCCGGAGGCGCCGGTGGTGGTCTCGGAGGGGCGCGCTTATCCGGTGGAGCGTCGCTTCAGCCCGCTCTCCGCGCACCAGCGTTTTGATGAGGCTGTGGCGGTAGCGGCGGCGGAGCTCCTGCGGCATGAACAGGGATCGATGCTGCTGTTTCTGCCCGGCGTCGGCGAGATCCAGCGCGTTCAGGAACAGCTGACGGAGCGCGTGGCGGAGGATGTCATTCTCTGCCCGCTGTATGGCGCGTTGCCCTTAAGCGAACAGCGCAAAGCGATCCTCCCGGCGCCGGCCGGGAAGCGCAAAGTGGTGCTGGCCACCAATATTGCCGAGACCAGTTTGACCATCGAGGGGATCCGCCTGGTGGTCGACAGCGCCCAGGAGCGGGTCGCCCGCTTTGACCCGCGCACCGGCCTGACCCGGCTGGTGACGCAGCGCATCAGCCAGGCATCGATGACGCAGCGTGCCGGACGCGCCGGTCGTCTCTCCCCGGGGATCTGCCTGCATTTGCTCGGCAAAGAACAGGCGGAACGGGCGGCGGCGCAGAGCGAGCCGGAGATCCTGCACAGCGATCTGTCGGCGCTGTTGCTGGAGCTGCTGCAGTGGGGCTGCCACGATCCGGCCGCGCTGGCCTGGCTGGATCAGCCGCCCGCGGTCAATCTGGCCGCCGCGCGTCGCCTGCTGGAGGCGCTGTCGGCGCTGGACGGCGAGCGGCTGTCGGCGTTTGGCCGCAAAATGGCAGCGCTTGGCAACGAGCCGCGGCTGGCGGCGATGCTGGCCGCCGCGCAGACCGATGACGAGGCGGCGACAGCGGCAAAGCTGGCGGCGATCCTCGAGGAGCCGCCGCGCGGCGGACTGGTGGATTTGGGGGCCGTCTTTTCCCGTCAGCAGGCCAACTGGCAGCAGCGAGCGCAGCAGCTGATGAAACGCCTGGCCCGCCGCGGCGGCCAGCCCGATGCCGGGCTAATGGCGGGGCTGCTGGCGTCGGCCTTCGCCGATCGCATCGCCCGCCGCCGCGGTCAGGAGGGGCGCTACCAGCTGGCGAACGGCATGGGCGCGATGCTGGACGCCGACGACGCGCTGGGCCGTCATGAATGGCTTATCGCTCCGCTGCTGCTGCAGGGCAGCGCTTCGCCGGATGCCCGCATGCTGTTGGCTCTGCCAGTGGAAATCGGCGAGCTGATCGCCGCCCGCCCTGAACTGGCGAAAAGTTCCGACACGGTGGAGTGGGATGAAGCGCAGGGGACGCTGAAAGCCTGGCGGCGGACGGTGATCGGCCAGTTGGTGATCAAGACCCAGCCGCTGGCGAAGCCCTCTGAGGCAGAGCTGCATCAGGCGATGCTCAACGGTATTCGTGAGAAAGGCCTCGGGGTGCTCAACTGGACGCCAGAGGCTGAGCAGCTGCGCCTGCGGCTGCACTGTGCGGCGCAGTGGCTGCCGGAAGAGGCATGGCCCGCAGTGGATGACGCTTCGCTGCTGGCCTCGCTGGAGACATGGCTGCTGCCGCAGATGAACGGCGTTCATTCCCTGCGGGCGCTGAAGGCGCTGGATCTGCGTCAGGCGCTACAGGACTGGCTGCCATGGCCGCTGCGCCAGAAGCTGGATCGCGAGCTGCCGACGCACTATACCGTGCCGACCGGCAGCCGCCTGGCGATCCGATACCATGCGGAGAACTCGCCAGCGCTGGCGGTGCGTATGCAGGAGATGTTCGGCGAGGCCACGACGCCGGTGATCGCCGAGGGACGGGTGCCGCTGGTGCTGGAGCTGCTGTCGCCTGCCCAGCGTCCGCTGCAGATCACCCGCGATCTGAGCGCCTTCTGGCAAGGGAGCTACCGCGAGGTGCAGAAAGAGATGAAGGGACGCTATCCGAAGCACGTCTGGCCGGACGATCCGGCCAACGCCGCCCCGACCCGCCGCAGCAAAAAATACTCGTAGCCGCCGCTGCCGGGCGGCATCCTGCCCGGCCAGTCGGTTCGCAAACGCTAGACCATCTGCTGCCAGAGAAAAATACTCCCGCCGGCCAGCGCCAGCCAGGGGCCGAAGGCCAGCGGCTGCTGCAGCGACTGCCGGGTCCACAGGCGTTGCAGTAGGGTCCACACCAGCCCGCTGGCCGAAGCGAGCAACAGCACCTGCGGCAGAACCTGCCAGCCGCACCAGGCGCCCAGCGCCGCCAGCAGCTTAAAATCGCCATAGCCCAGCGCCTCTTTCCCGGTCAGCAGGCGGAACAGCCAGTAGACCGACCACAGCGCCAGATAACCGGCCATCGCCCCGGCGACCGCATCCGGCAGGGCAATGTACACCTCGTTAAGATTGAACAGCAGCCCGGCCCACAGCAGGGGCAGAGTCAGGCGATCGGGCAGCAGCTGGGTCCGGGCATCAATCCGCGCCAGTATCAGCAGGAACGAGAGCAGCACCAGGCCGCCCGCCAGCGGCAGGCCCGGCGCTAGCAAAGCTCCGGCGAGGATAAACAGCAGGCCGGTGGCCAGCTCGGTCAGCGGATAGCTCCACGCGATGGGCGCCTGACAGCAGCGGGCGCGCCGGCCCAGCCAGAGGAAACTGAGCAGCGGGATATTGTCCCGCCAGGCGATCGGCTGGCGGCACTGCGGGCAGGAAGAGCCCGGGGTGCTGAGGGTTATCCGCTCGTCGTCCGCGGTCTGGGTCAACATGCGCGGCAGACGATAGATCACCACATTGTAAAAGCTGCCCAGCGCCAGGCCGAACAGCAGTAGAAAGCCATACCAGACAAAGGGAAAGTGCAGCGATAACGCGGCTAGTGTCGTCATTTTTGCTCCTGTGGTAACCATTTTCCCTGCAGCTGCCACGGCGTCGGGCCCGGGGCGTTATTCGCTGTCGGGCGCGTGACCAGCAGCGCCAGCAGCGGCGGCATTCCCTGCCGGGGCTGTAGCGTGCCGCGAAACAGATAGCGGCCATCGGGCGACAGAGTCCCCTGGCCGCTGAGGCTCAGCTGATGAGAGTCCTGACGGAGAGTCAGCGCCACGGCGCCGTCCACCGTACAGCGGAAGGTGCCATTAACCTGGGCCAGCTCCAGGCTGCCGACCGGGGAGTGCAGTCGGGCCTGCCGCCACTGCGCGCCTCCGGCGATGATATGCCGGCAGCGTCCGTCGCTGAACCGCCCTTCGGTCAGGCTGAAGGTGACCTCCCCCGCGGCCTTGACGGGCATAGTCGACATCAACCAGCGGCTGAGCAGGCTGGCGGGGGCGGTGAGCCGCCCCTCCTGTAGGCGCAGATCGCGAAGGCCCCACAGCCGGGCCTGACCCATCACGCCGCGGGGATCGCTGAGAGAGACCTGCCAGCCCGCCAGGGTCAGCGACCACGCCAGTCGTTCAAGCCGTTCCCCATGCCAGTAGACCGGTTGCGCCGCGCCGCGCCAGACGCTGCCGCTAAACTGCCCCACCTGTACGCCGGGCGGCAGCATGGGGGCCAGCAGGCGCGCCGGAGCGGTGGCGGTGAGCCACAACAGATAGAGGACCAGCAGCAGTCCGCCCGCGATCCAGTTAGCCTTCATCGTCGCGCTCCAGCAGCAGATGGTTGACCGTGACCCAGCCGGGTCGCGACGGCTGCCCGGTCACGGACAGCGAGATCGCGTTGACGCCGCGCATCGCCGGAGCGTCCAGCCAGTCGATCAGCGCCTGGAAAGCGCAGGGCTGAAGGGTGATCTGCAGACGTTTTCCCTGCGGCTGCAGGCGGACGACCGTCAGTCCGTGGCTCCCCGCCTCGCGCATCACCAGCGCGGTGAGCGCCTCTTTTGCCGCCGGCGCGGGCTGCTGGCTGAGCTGCTGCAGGCGCGGAGCCTGCTCCGTCATCCAGCGCAGGCTGGCCTGCTCTTTCACCAGGGTTTGCCGCCACTGCGCCTCGCGGGCTCGCCAGGGCTGCCACAGCCCATACCAGAAGGCGCATGCCGCCAGCAGCCCTGTCAGACCAAGCAACAGGCGCTGCTCCGACGGCGTGCGCTGCCGCCACCAGATAAGCAGATTAGCCATCGTTTTCCTCCAGCGTCAGTTGTCCCTCAATGCCATCCGGTTTCGTGATCATGTCGCCCGGCCGGACGCGAAACCGCGGCTGCGCCCGCTGGGTAAACTGCTCCAGCGCCCGGGAAGAGACCGCGGCGATATCCAGCTGCAGACGATTGCCCGCGGCATCCCAGCTCAGCGCTCGCAGACGGATCCCCGGCGTTTCGCTGAGGATGTTTTGCAAGGCGCTGAGGCGGTCGACGAGGGGGGCATGCTGCGCCTGACGGGTGAGGGTTTGCAGGTGCTGCTGCATCTGCAGTCGTGGGTTAATCACCTTTTTCTCCGTCGGAAACCAGCGGTGATAGAAGGCCCGGCTGGCCTGTTGCGCCGCCTCGGCCTGACGCGCCAGATCGCGATGGTCCAGCACGCTGTTTGCCCCTGCCAGTAACGCCAGAGCCAGCGCGGCATACCGCGCCGGACGCCAGCTCGCCTGCGCAGACCGCCGCCGGACGGCGAACTCCCCCTGCAGCAGACTGAGTTTCTGCGCTGCCGGATGGCGTGCGGCAAGGGTCAGCAATGTCTGCGCAGGCTGCTCCCGCCAGACGCCCGGCGCCGCGGGCGGCGGCGAATAGCTGTCGATGACGTGCTCTTCCGCCTCGCTCTGCAGCAGCTCCGTCAGCCAGACGTTTTCCGCCGCCATGCCGCCCCACGGCTGGTGGCGGATCAGCCACTGCTCGTCCACCTGCACCGCGCTCCACGCCGGCGGTTGCCAGGGCAGGGCCAGCACGTCGGGCGTCAACGCCAGGGGCTGTAAGGAGAGCGATTCGCAGCGCGCCAGCCAGTCGCGCATTTTTTGCCGCTGTACGGCGACGATCTCGCACTGGGCCTGCTGGCGGTGGAGCAGAGCAAAATGGGTGGCTTCCACATCGTCTGCCAGCTGCTCTTCCAGCAGAAACGGGGCCACCTGCAGCGGCGGTTTACGCAGGCCCGCCGGTAGGGTGAGCGAGTGAAACGCGCAGTCGCTGGCCGGGATCAGCACCCAGGCCGGGTACTGCTCAGCCAGCGCCGGGAAAGGGCTGGCGTCGTCAGTCGGCCACCGGCCGCTGGCCTCGTGGTGCGGCTCGCCGGGGGCGAAGAGTTGCCAGTGCAGCGGCGCCTGCGCGGCGGCGAGGCGCACGATCAGCATGGCCTGGGGAGAAGCATTAATCTTGTTCATCGACCACCATAGAGAGTCCATATCGCCGCTGGACGACGGTAAACGTGCGCCCCGATTGTTGCAGGACGCTGTGCAGCTGAAAGCGGAGATTGCCAGTCACCACGGTAAAAGCGGCGATAAAGCGTGCGCTGTGCACCGTCAGCCAGGGACGGGCAAGCGTGGTATCGGTTTTCTGCAGCGTCGGCTGCGCGAGAAAGGCGGCGACGCTGCTCCACCCGGTTCGCGGGCGGTTGTGCAGCAGCTGTTGCGCCTCCTGCAGCGTCAGATCGCCGGGAAAGAGGGCCACCAGCAGGGCGGCCTGGGAGGGGCGCAGGGTGTTGACATTGACCTGCAGCGCGTCATCCGGCTGGACGCAGACGAAGGGGAGCAGGCGCTGATAGAGCGCGGCGTCCATCCCGGCCAGCAGGCGCAACTCGCTGACATCCTGCATCGGCTGGTTGGCGGCGAGATAGCCCGGGGTTTGCGCCATATAGACCTCGTCCTCCGCCCCGTTCAGCCGCGGCTGGCCGTCGCTGTCCGTCCAGTCGCCAAGGGCGGCGGCGATCTGGCTGGCGCGCAGCGGCGGCTCGCCGAGCAGCGCCAGCAGCCGAACGAAGACGTCGGTCGGGTAGGGCGTTCCGTCGCCAGCCTCATCCGTGCGATGGTTGATGGCATTGAGGTTAAAGCAGGCGTGCCCGTCGCGGATCGTGGCGCGGATTTCGCCATCGTCGAGGGTAAAGCGGCGCCCCTCCTGCGCCCAGGTTTGCGCCAGGTTCGTTTGACTGGGCGAGTCCAGCGCATCGCGTTGCAGCAGCGCGGCGGCCATATTTTCCGCCGCCAGGGCGTACCATCTGGCCTGCAAATTATCGAGGGTCACGGCGGTATGCTGATACATGACCGCGGTGCGCTCGGTCATGGCGCTGGCGAGGATCATCATCAGGGCGAGGATGAACAGCACCATCAGGAGCGCGACGCCGCGTTGCCGATTTATCACTGGCCGCCTCCCGGGGTGAGTAAAAACAGGCGGGTTATTTCCCCGCTGTTCGCCAGCGTCAGGGTGATCTCCAGCCCCTGCGGCAGCGTCTGCGGGCGGTCCCAGGTTTCCTGCCAGCGCCTGTCGGCGTAAAACCGCAGGCGAAACGCAGTGACCTCGCGCAGCAGCACCCGGACCGTCGGCTGGCTGCCGGTCAGCGGATCCTGCTGATCGAAGCTCAGACGCTCAAGCTGCTGCTGGCGCAGACGGTAGCTGACGTTCTGGATCTCCGAGCGCGGGAGGATCCCCAGCGGGTTTGGCCAGCCGCTGCGGCTGAAGGCCAGTCCCCAGTCGTCGCTCTGCAACTGGAAACGTCCGGCGAAGAAAAACGTGTCGCTGTTTCTGGCGCGACGGGGAATGATGTGGGTGACATCGTCGGCTATCTGGCGAAAGGCGCGCTGGAGGGCCGCGATCTGCTGGCTTTTCTCGCGGGTCAGGCCATCGGCGCGGATGACGTTCTGCAGCACCATCACGGCGGCGGCGCTGAGGACGGCGAGAATAGCCAGCGCCAGCAGCGTTTCAATCAGGGTGAAACCGCGCATCCTGGTTATCATGGCGGCGTCACCCAGGTGCGCAGGGTGGCCAGCGGCGCGGGATCGCTTTTTTGCCGCCGGACCTCCACGTCCAGCGCCCGCAGCTGCGGCAGCGCGGTTTCCACTCCCTGCCAGCGGACAAACCAGCGCGTCCCGGCAGCCTCCACGGTGGTTTCAGACCAGCTGAGGGCAGGCCAGCGTTTCTCCAGCCGCAGCTGCACCAGCTGGTTATCCGCCAGCCAGCTGGCGAGGATTTTCTCTTCCATACGCCCGAGCTGGCGCGTCTGCTGCAGGGTGGACTGCATCACCGCCAGGCCAGCGAGGGCGAAAATCACCAGCGCGACCATCACTTCGATAAGCGTCATTCCGGCTTCACGCTTCATGGCTGCTCCCGCGCCGCCAGCGGCTGGCTGTCGCCCTGGGCGTCGACGTTGATGCCCGTCGCGGCGTCAATCCGCAGCTGAAACGGCGTGACTTCACCGCCGGGAAAAATAAGCACGTCGGGCTGCTCGCCCGGCGTCCACGCCTGGCCGTCGGGAAAGCGCAGCGTCAGCCTGACCCGCGGGAGGGTTTCCGCCGTGGCGACGCGTCCGGCCTGCAGCGGCAGCCACTGCGCGTTGCCCCACCGGTCGTCAGCCGCCGCCGGGGCGCTATCGTCGGCAGGCTGCAGGCGCATAAACTGCCAGCGCTCAGGGTGGATGATAATGCCGAAGAGCTGACCGGTTTGCTGCCCGCGCTCGCGGACAAAATCCAGTTGCGCCTGAAAGCGCGCCAGGATCTGTGTGGCCTCCTGGGTGCGGGCGGAGGGAAACGCCAGCAGCACCATGCTGGCGCTGACGCCGATCAGCAGCAGGACCAGCATCATCTCCAGGAGGGTGAAACCGCGCTGAGACACTATTTCTTCCCGAGGGTCCAGTTGCCGATATCGTCATTGGTGTCGGGCATCCCGTCCGGGCCGACGCTGAAGACGTCGATGGCGCCATGCTGACCCGGGCTTAACAGCTGATACTCATTCCCCCACGGGTCCTGCGGCAGACGGCGGATATAGCCGCCTTCCGGGTAGTTGCGGGCGTGCGGCTCGGCGGCCGGAGCGGTCACCAGCGCCTGCAGTCCCTGTTCGGTGTTGGGGTAGCGGCTATTGTCGAGTTTATACATGTCCAGCGCTCCCTCGAGCGCCACCAGATCGCTGACGACTTTCTGGCGGTCCGCTTTCTCCTTGTTGCCCATCAGGTTAGGCACCACCAGGCTGGCGAGAATGCCGAGAATGACGATCACCACCATAATTTCCAGTAACGTGAAACCGCGTTGCCGTTGCATAGTTTTCTCCATTAATACAGTTACATACTCATAAGGGTGTTCAGTTGCAGGATCGGCTGCAGGATGGCCAGCACGATAAACAGCACCATGCCGGCCATGGTGACCACCAGCAGAGGCTCAAACAGGCTGAGGGCCATCTGGATCTGCGCGCTCAGCTCCCGGTCCTGGTTCTCCGCCGCGCGCTCCAGCATGGCGGTCAGTTCGCCGCTCTGTTCGCCGCTGGCGATCATGTAGCGCATCATCGGCGGAAACAGGGCGGTGGATTCCAGCGCCCGATGCAGACTGACGCCTTCGCGTACCGATTCGCTGGCCGCCGCCAGCTGGCTGCGTGCCCAGGCGTTGCTGAGGACGTCGGCGCTGATGCGCATCGACAGCAGCAGCGGCACCGCGCTGGCATTGAGAATGCTTAAGGTGCGGGCGTAGCGCGCGCTGTTGACGCTGCGGGCCACGCGGCCGATGACCGGCAGGCGCAGCAGCATCCGATCCCAGGCGAGCCGCCGGGCGGGCTGGCGCAGCAGATAGCGCAGCGCCAGCAGCGCCAGTAACGACAGCAGCGCCAGCCAGGGGCCCGCGCTGCGCACGATGTCGCTCAGGCTCATTAGCAGCCGGGTAGAGAAGGGCAGGGCCTGTTTAAGATGGACAAACTGCTCAACGACTTTCGGCACCACGGTGGAGAGCAGAATGGCGATCACGCTGATAGCGACCAGCGTCAGTACGATGGGGTAGATCATCGCCTGCAGCAGGCGGGCGCGGAGCTGCTGGCGCTGCTCGGTATAGTCAGCAAGCCGGTTCAGTACGCCGTCGAGATGGCCGGAGGTTTCGCCGGCCGCCACCATGGCGCAGAACAGCCCGTCGAAGCAGGCGGGATAGGCGCGCATCGCCTCCGCCAGCGAGTGGCCTTCGAGCACTTTGCTGCGCACCCCGGCCATTAACGTTCTTAGCGACGGCTTTTCGCACTGCTGGGCGACGGCATCGAGCGCCTTTTCCAGCGGGATCCCGGCGGCAACCAGAGTCGCCAGCTGGCGGGTGAGCAGGGCTAAATCACCGGCGCTGGTACGCCGGGTAAGGGATCCGCCGGCCCACAGTCGCCGCGCCGGGTCGGCAGTTGTCACTTCCAGCGCCAGCCAGCCCTTGTCCCGCAGCAGCTGGCGGGCGTGGCGGGCGGAGTCGGCCTGCTGAAGGCCGCGGCGGGTTTTGCCCTGCGCGTCCAGCGCCTGATAGCGAAACAGGGCCATCTTAGACGCTTTCCGTCGTTTGCTGTTCGGTGACCCGCATCACCTCCTCCCAGCTGGTGATCCCCGCCAGCGCTTTGTCGCGTCCGGCATGACGCAGGGTTTGCCAGGCTGGCCCCAGCTGCTGGATCAGGGTGATCTCGTTCTCGCCGCGGTGGATGGCGGCGCGCACGCGATCGTCGATTAGCAGCAGTTCATGGATCCCGGTACGCCCACGATAGCCGATGAAATTACACTCCGGACAGCCTTTGGGCTGCCACAGCCGCGCGCCGACCGGGACCGCCATCTGCCGGGCGGTGTTGGCATCCGCCTGCCAGGGCTGACGGCAGTGCGGGCACAGTTGGCGCACCAGCCGCTGCGACATCACCGCCAGCAGCGAGGTGGAGAGTAAAAAAGGCTCCACGCCCATATCCTGTAGACGGGAAATGGCGCCCAGCGCGCTGTTGGTGTGCAGGGTCGACAGCACCAGGTGCCCGGTCAGCGAGGCCTGAACGGCGATCTGGGCGGTTTCGCCATCGCGGATTTCGCCCACCAGCACTACGTCCGGATCCTGGCGCAGGATGGCACGCAGGCCGCGGGCGAAGGTCATCTCGACTTTGGCGTTGACCTGGGTCTGGCCTATGCCCTCCAGCTCATACTCCACCGGATCTTCAATGGTCATGATGTTGCGCTCCCGGGCGTCGAGGCGGCTGAGGGCGGCGTAGAGCGTCGTGCTTTTCCCGGAGCCGGTCGGACCGGTGACCAGGATGATGCCGTGCGGGCGGGCGATCAGCGCATCGACCCGATCGAGCAGGGCGGGCGGCATGCCCAGCGTCAGCAGATCCAGGTTGACGCTGTTTTTGTCCAGCAGACGCAGGACGACGCGTTCGCCGTGGCTGGAGGGCAGGGTGGAGACGCGCACGTCGATTGCTCGCCCGCCGATGCGCAGCGCCATGCGGCCATCCTGAGGGACCCGCTTTTCGGCAATGTCCAGGCTGGCCATCACCTTGATGCGCGAAATTAACAGGGCGGCCAGCCGCCGCTGCGGGCGCAGAATTTCCCGCAGCACGCCGTCGACGCGAAAGCGGATCTGCAGATGGCGCTCGTAGGTTTCGATATGAATATCCGAGGCTTTCTCTTTGATGGCCTCGGTGAGCATGGCGTTGATCAGGCGGATGATCGGCGCGTCGTCCTCACTGTCGAGCAGATCGTCGGTGTCCGGCAGCTCTTCGGCGAGGGTATAGAGGTCGAGCTCGTTGCCGATGTCGGCCATCATGCGGTGCGCCTCCGCCGAATCACGCTGATAGCTGAGCACCAGCACTTTCTCGAATGCCTCCGGCGCCAGACGGCTGACGCGCATCGGGCCGTCCGCCAGGCGGCGCGCTTCCAGCAGCGCCCGGGCGGCGGTATCGGGGCGGCACAGCGCTTCGCAGCATTCGCCGTCGCTGAGCAGCACAAGATGGTGCGCGCGGGCCCAGGCGAAGGGCAACAGCGGACGGCGTTCGGCGGCTGGCGTCATGGGCGGCCTCCGAGATTGAAGGCGTCAATGGCGGCGCTGACCTGGCGGAAAGCCTGGGTCTCCTGCTGCGGATAGATATGCAGCAGGTCGTTGCTGAGCGACGCTTCGCTGCTTTCTTTACCCCGCTGTTTAGTTTGCGCATTGTTGAAGGCGGTGTACTGGCCGGAAGAAGCCTGGCGGTACTCATCGCGATCGCGAATGATGGTCGGGCGGATAAACAGCATCAGGTTGCGTTTCGACACTTTCTTGCTGTCGGAGCGGAACAGGGCGCCGATCACCGGGATATCCCCGAGCAGCGGCACTTTGTCAGCGGTATCGGTGACGGTTTTATCCAGCAGCCCGCCAACCACCACCGTTTCGCCGCTGCCAACCAGCACGGCGTTATTCACCGTCCGGGTATTGAAGGTCGCCCCGAGATCGCTGCTGGTGCTGGAGGCCGAGTCGGCAACGCTCGATACCTCCTGCTCTATCTCCAGCAGCACCGCATCGCCTTCGTTAATCTGCGGCTTCACCTTCAGTTTAATGCCGACGGTTTTGCGCTCGACGGTATTGAAGATGTTGTCGCCTGAGGTGGTTTGCGAGCCGGTTAATACCGGAACTTCCTGGCCGACGTTAAAGGTGGCTTGCATGTTATCGAGGGTGACGATGCTGGGGGTGGCCAGAATATCGTTCTTGGTACTGCTGGAGAGGGCGGTGAGCAGCATCGCCCAGTTCCCCCGATAGAAGCCGGCGGCGATACCGTTAAACGAGCCGAGGGCGCTGGCCAGCGAGCTGCTGATGGTACCGTCTTTGTTGTACTGGTTGGCGCCGGCGATAGCCGTCGATATCGGCAAACCGCTGTTGGTGAACTGCGTCATGCCGGCGTTTTTGTTTGCCCACTGGATACCGAGATTAAGGCCATCGGCATCCTGCACTTCGGCAATAATCGCCTCCACCAGCACCTGCGGGCGGCGGATATCGAGCTGGGCGATCACCCGCTCAAGATCGTTCATCACGTCCGGCGCCGCGGTGACGATCAGGGCGTTGGTCTGGCCGTGGGCTTTGATAATAATATTTTTGTCGATCGCGGCCACTGGCCTGGCGCTTTGCTTGTCGCTCTGCAGCGAGCTGCTGATCCCGGTCAGAACCTCCACCAGATCGGCGGCTTTGGCGTACTTCAGGTAGATCACTTTAGTGTTACCCTGTACCGCCTGCTGGCGGTCGAGCTGTTTGATCATGGCGATGATGCGCTGGCGCGAGTTTGGTTCGCCGCTCACCAGTACCGCGTTGGTGCGCTCATCGGCCACCACGTTCGCCACCATCGAGCCCGGCAGCGCCGACTTGCTGGTATCTTTATTAAGCTCGGTAACCAGTTTGACCACTTCCGCGGCGGAGGCCCAGGAAAGGGGCACGGTCACCACGCTGCGATCCCCGGCGTTGTCGACGCGCTCGACAATGGTCAGCAGGCGTTTGATAACCGCCGCGCGGCCGGTCATCAGCAGTACGTTGGAGGGCTCATAATGGACCACGCTGCCGGCGCCAGCGTTATCGTTCAGCTGGCGGAGCAGCGGGGCGAGATCGCGGGCGGCGACGTTGGTCAGGGGCACCACCCGGGTGACCACTTCATCGCCTTCGCCCGGTGCGGCCGCGCTGGCGACCGGCACGGCCGAGGTCTTGGCGTCTTTGGCGCGGACCACTTTTAGCACGCCGTTATTCATATTGATCACGGCGAAGCCATATACATCCAGCACGCTGAGGAAGAATTGATAATATTGTTCTTCATTGAGCATATCGTAACTGCGCACGGTGATAGTGCCGCGTACGCTGGGATCGATAATCACCGTTTTATTCAGGTTTTTGCTGACGGTATTGATAAATTCCTGGATATCGGTGCCTTTAAAACTGGCGGAAAATTCCTCCGCGGCGGCCGGAGAAAATAGCAGCGGGGTTAATATCAGCAGCGCAGGCAGCATTTTTCGCAGGCTTTTCATGGTTGGCAATTATTCATCCCCCAGCGCGAAAGCAATATCGTGTCGTTGGCCTTCCCGCTCAACGGTTAGCGTTATTTCGGTCATGTCGGCCAGATTCTGCAGCGCCTGTTGCGCTTGCTCCTGGTCGCGTAAATCGATGCCATTTAAGGCAATCGCCAAATCATTTGCCTGCAGGCCGGACTGGCGAAACAGCGAGGCGTCTTTGCCTGGGTTTAGTCGATAACCCAGCAGTTTGTCGCCGCTGAGTACCGGCGAAATAGATAAATAAGTGAGGATATTTTGCGGCTGTTCGCGGAGTCGCTTCACGAGGGGCGGGTTGCCCGCGGCGGTGGGCGGCGGCGACGGCGCGCGACTGTCGTTAAATAATAAAATGGCCTCTTTGCGCCCCTGATAGTTGACGATGATCCGGTCAGGCAGAATGGCGGCGATCCGCGCATCATATCCTGGGAGGGGATCGCCCGTGCTAAGGCTAACCTGCTGATTTCCCTTTTCGATAATAGCGATGGAGCGCGCCGGGTTGCTGCTGGCGAGTAGCCCGGCCAGGCGTAGCTTCAGGCTGGAAACCGGCACCTGATTGAGACTGGCAGCATCCGTTGGCGTGGGGCTATTTTTCACCGCCAGGCCAAACAGGGTAAATGCGGGCCGCACATTTTTTAATTCCGGATCTGCCGGCGGAGGCATGGTTAACGGTAGAGCGGAAATATCCTCAGGACTCACAGGGAATACCACGCGCCAGGTTAATTTCGCCAGCTGTGGGATAGCGGTTATTAATATGATGAGCGTCACAATTTGTGGTAATAATTTAATTATCCCTTTATTTATATTTGTTAACCTCATCACAGAAACTGGCATTTTAATTCCTTTGCTAATTTATTTTTCTGCACGTTGGCGTAATACCCTACCGAAACAGGTAGGTGATTATTGGCTTTTGAATTATTTATTGCCGGAGAGTGGCGATAAGCATGGCGAATCATAATCAGTTTGCGGTTTCGGGTCGTCATTCCCTTTATTGATTTACTCCCCCGGCTTCCTACGCCCCCCGCTCATTTGTGGGGGATGATTGCGCCTGGGAAAGCAAAAATATCTAATTAGCGCGCTGTAAAGATATTCATCCTTTCTTACCTTTTATAATTTAATAAGCATATTAGGGACTATCGAATGCTCAGATATACCTGTCATGCCCTATTTCTTGGATCGTTAGTATTATTGAGTGGCTGTGATAACAGCTCTTCCTCTTCTACCTCTGGCTCACCGGGTTCACCAGGCAATCCTGGCAACCCAGGCACTCCCGGCACGCCCGACCCGCAGGATGTCGTCGTCCGCTTACCGGACGTTGCCGTCCCAGGCGAAGCGGTGCAGGCTTCCGCCAGGCAAGCTGTCATTCATCTCGTCGATATCGCCGGCATCACCAGCAGCACGCCGGCCGACTATGCGACGAAAAACCTCTATTTATGGAACAACGAAACCTGTGACGCGCTGAGCGCGCCGGTGGCGGACTGGAATGATGTCAGCACCACGCCGACCGGCAGCGACAAATATGGCCCTTACTGGGTGATCCCGCTGACTAAAGAGAGCGGATGCATCAACGTTATCGTCCGCGATGGCACCAATAAGCTTATCGACAGCGACCTGCGCGTCTCTTTCAGTGATTTCACCGATCGGACGGTATCGGTCATCGCCGGTAACAGCGCGCTCTATGACTCCCGCGCCGACGCCTTCCGCGCCGCCTTTGGCGTGGCGCTGGCCGATGCGCACTGGGTCGATAAGACTACTCTGCTGTGGCCGGGTGGGGAAAATAAACCCATTGTGCGCCTCTATTACAGCCACAGCAGTAAGGTGGCCGCCGACAGTAACGGCGAATTTAGCGATAAATATGTCAAGCTGACCCCCACCACCGTCAACCAGCAGGTAAGCATGCGCTTCCCGCATCTCGCCAGCTATCCAGCCTTTAAACTGCCGGATGATGTTAACGTCGATGAATTGCTGCAGGGCGAGACGGTGGCGATAGCCGCGGAAAGCGATGGGATCCTGAGCTCAGCCACCCAGGTGCAGACCGCCGGCGTGCTGGACGATACCTATGCCGCCGCCGCCGAGGCGCTGAGCTATGGCGCCCAGCTAACCGATAGCGGCGTGACCTTCCGCGTCTGGGCGCCCACGGCGCAGCAGGTCGAGCTAGTGATCTATAGCGCGGACAAGAAAGTGATAGCCAGTCACCCGATGACCCGCGACAGCGCCTCCGGCGCCTGGTCCTGGCAGGGGGGAAGCGACCTGAAGGGCGCCTTCTACCGCTACGCGATGACGGTCTACCACCCGCAGTCGCGTAAAGTCGAGCAGTACGAAGTGACCGATCCCTACGCCCACAGTTTGTCGACCAACTCGGAGTACAGCCAGGTGGTCGATCTCAACGACAGCGCGCTGAAGCCGGAAGGCTGGGACGGGCTGACGATGCCGCACGCGCAGAAAACCAAAGCCGATCTGGCGAAAATGACGATTCACGAATCGCATATTCGCGATCTCTCCGCCTGGGATCAAACCGTTCCTGCGGAGCTGCGCGGTAAGTATCTGGCGCTCACCGCCCAGGAAAGCAATATGGTCCAGCATCTGAAACAGCTGTCGGCCTCGGGCGTGACCCATATTGAGCTGCTGCCGGTCTTCGATCTGGCGACGGTCAATGAGTTCAACGACAAGGTCGCCGATATTCAGCAGCCGTTCAGCCGCCTGTGCGAGGTCAATAGCGCGGTGAAGAGCAGCGAGTTTGCGGGCTATTGCGACAGCGGTTCGACGGTTGAAGAGGTGCTGACTCAGCTGAAGCAGAACGACAGCAAGGATAACCCGCAGGTGCAGGCGTTGAATACGCTGGTGGCGCAGACCGACTCCTATAACTGGGGCTACGATCCGTTCCACTACACGGTACCGGAAGGATCCTACGCCACCGATCCGGAAGGCACAGCGCGTATTAAAGAGTTCCGCACCATGATTCAGGCGATCAAGCAGGATCTGGGAATGAACGTCATTATGGACGTGGTGTACAACCACACCAACGCCGCCGGCCCGACCGATCGCACCTCGGTACTGGATAAGATCGTCCCCTGGTACTACCAGCGTCTGAACGAAACCACCGGCAGCGTGGAATCGGCTACCTGTTGCTCCGACTCGGCGCCAGAGCACCGGATGTTCGCCAAGCTTATCGCCGATTCACTGGCGGTATGGACCACCGATTATAAGATCGATGGCTTCCGCTTCGACCTGATGGGCTACCACCCGAAAGCGCAGATCCTCTCGGCCTGGGAACGCATTAAAGCGCTGAACCCGGATATCTACTTCTTTGGCGAAGGCTGGGATTCCAACCAGAGCGATCGCTTTGAAATTGCCTCGCAAATCAATCTCAAAGGCACCGGGATCGGCACGTTCTCCGATCGTCTGCGCGACGCCGTGCGCGGTGGCGGGCCGTTCGATTCCGGCGATGCATTGCGCCAGAATCAGGGGGTGGGCAGCGGCGCCGGCGTTCAGCCAAATGAGCTGACCACCCTGAGCGACGATCAGGCGCGCCACCTCGCCGATCTGACCCGTCTGGGCATGGCCGGTAACCTCGCGGACTTTGTGCTGATCGACAAAGACGGCGCGGTGAAGAGAGGCAGCGAGATTGATTATAACGGCGCGCCAGGCGGCTATGCGGCTGATCCGACGGAAGTCGTGAACTATGTGTCAAAACACGATAACCAGGCGCTGTGGGACATGATCAGCTATAAAGCCGCTCAGGAGGCGGATCTCGATACCCGCGTCCGGATGCAGGCGGTGTCGCTGGCGACGGTGATGCTCGGCCAGGGGATCGCCTTTGACCAGCAGGGCTCGGAGCTGCTGCGCTCTAAATCCTTTACCCGCGATTCGTATGATTCCGGCGACTGGTTTAACCGCGTGGACTACTCCCTGCAGGACAACAACTACAACGTCGGTATGCCGCGCAGCAGCGATGATGGCAGCAACTATGACATTATCGCCCGGGTGAAAGACGCGGTGGCTACTCCGGGTGAAACGGAGCTCAAGCAGATGACCGCGTTTTATCAGGAGCTGACCGCGCTGCGTAAATCGTCTGCGCTGTTTACCCTCGGCGACGGCGCGACGGTGATGAAGCGCGTGGACTTCCGCAATACTGGCGCCGATCAGCAGACGGGTCTGCTGGTGATGACCATCGATGACGGGATGCAGGCTGGCGCCAGTCTGGACAGCCGTGTCGACGGCATCGTGGTGGCGATCAACGCCGCGCCGGAAAGCCGGACGCTGCAGGACTTCGCCGGCACATCGCTCCAGCTGAGCGCTATTCAGCAGGCGGCGGGCGACCGGTCGCTGGCGAGCGGCGTGCAGGTCGCCGCTGACGGTTCGGTCACGCTGCCGGCCTGGTCGGTTGCCGTTCTCGAGTTGCCGCAGGGCGAGTCGCAGGGCGCTGGCCTGCCGGTGAGCAGTAAATAACATAACGTAGGGCGCCCGTAAGGGCGCCTCTGGCTGATGACAAACCTGTTTCGTTATTGTGCTCGCCTTTCTGTCGGGTGGCGGCTTTCGCCTTACCCGGCCTACGAAAGATTGCAATTTCAAACAGTTATGCAGTTATCTGTAGGCCCGCGCAAGCGTAGCGCCGCCGGGCAATTCCTGAAGATTGCACTTTGTCAGCAGTCTGGGGCATCCGTAAGGGCGCCTTCTCGTTATCGTGAGGGAACAGGAGACGGTTGTGATTGTTCGTGATGACAGTGAAAGAGGGATCCCGCCGCTGGTGACGCATCAGCCGCCGTCCTCGCTGGATGATGCGCCGGTGATCCGCGGACGGATGGTGCAGATCCCCGGCTGGATTATCCCGCTGTACGCCGGATTATTTATCGCGCTCGGCTGGTTTGGCGGCGAGCAGTGGCGTCACCCGGCACCGCCGCAAACGCTGCCCTTGCCGGTGGCGCATGCGGCGCTTCTGCCGTTAACCGCTGCCGGAGAGGCCGCGCCAAAGACGCCGCCGCCGGCGGCAAAAGCCAGCGCGCCCGCGGCGCCGGAAGTGGACAGCGATACGCTGCCGCCTCTGCGCTACAGCGCCCATGTCTACGCCTCGCGACCGGAAAAGCGCAGCATTGTATTAAACGGCAAAGCGTGGACGGAGGGCGATTCACCCCTGCCGAACCTGGTGGTGGAGCAGATCCAGCAGGATGTGACGATCTTCAGCTTCAACGGCACGACCTTTACCCTCGCGGCGCTGGAGGACTGGCCGGGCGGAAAAATTGACGAGGAGCCGAAAGAGGAATAAAAGCGCGCACAATAACCGGCGCGCTGAGGATATTTCGCTTAGTCGCTGCGCAAGCTGGCAATAAATGGCGCGAGCTGACGATTAAATTGACTGCACTGTGTGGCTTCCGGGGTACTGTCCTGTAATAGCTGTTGGTAAAGCCGGTCGCTATTTTGGCTTAACGTCGCCACGTCAATATTTCCCCATCCGCGCGCTTTACCGACATTCACCGCTGCCCGATATATCGTTTCATCAGTGGGGAGATCGCTACGATTACATTTATTCTTGAGATAGCGCGTCCCGGTCGCCACGGACGAGAGCTGCTCGAGCTGCGCCTGGCTGCTGATGGCCGGGCTGAGCGTTGAGGCAGGTTTTTGTTGGCAGCCAGAGAGAAGGGCTACCATGCAAAGCGGAAATATAAGCGGAATACGCATCATAGAGTAATCAAAATAATGAATCACTGGCCGCTAGTTTAACAAATATTTCCCTGGTGTCATCATAAAATATTATTCTGCATAAATGTTAACAGGCTCTCATTTTTATCAACGGAAAGGCGCTTAATCGACTTTACTTTTATCAATAATAAACGTTGGCGCTGGGAAAATATATTTTCATCCGCGGATGATGCCACTGCGTTGACCGGCAGGAAGCGCGCCGTTTTTTATGTTATTAAAAAACATACTCTTTCCCATCTTGTTACGTGCGCAGGAGGTAAAATGCTGGTTAAGAATGTCGCATTTTAGTGCTATCCTGTATGCCCTGAACATTACGTGCTATGTTCTGACTTATTCTGCCGATGATGCGTTTAACACAATGATTTTATGGTGAATTTTTATTGTTAGTATCATGTAACATGAAGCAAACCAACCCTCTGAAAGGCTGGCGGCGCGTCCTGCCTGCCAGCAGGTTGTCGTCCGAAGGATAAGCAGCCTGGACGTTAATTTGAGAGATTTCTTCTTCCTCTGAACAGGGGAAGTATTGAGAATCAGGCCTTTGCGCCTGAACGTTGCGGAGAAAAAGCATGGCGGGAGATGACCGCGAGCCTATCGGACGTAAGGGAAGACCCTCACGTCCGACTAAACAGAAAGTCACCCGTCGCCGGGTCCGGGAAGAGGACTACGACGACGAGTATGATGACGATGATTATGAGGATGAGAAACCGGTGCCGAGAAAAGCCAAAGGCAAAGGTGGCAAGCCTCGTCGGAAGCGCAGCTGGCTGTGGCTGCTGGTCAAGCTGGGGATTGTCTTCGCGGTGCTGATTGCCGCCTATGGCGTCTACCTCGACCAGAAAATCCGCAGCCGCATTGACGGTAAAGTCTGGGAGCTGCCGGCCGCGGTCTATGGCCGGATGGTCAACCTTGAGCCGGACATGCAGATCAGCAAAAACGAGATGGTGCGTCTGCTCAACGCCACGCAGTATCGCCAGGTCAGCGCGATGACGCGCCCCGGCGAATATACCGTGCAGGCTAACAGCATCGAGATGATCCGTCGTCCGTTCGATTTCCCGGACAGTAAGGAAGGGCAGGTGCGCGCGCGTCTTACCTTCGACGGCGACCATCTTGAGACCATCGAGAATATGGATAATAACCGCCAGTTCGGTTTCTTCCGCCTCGATCCGCGTCTTATCACCATGCTGCAGTCGCCGAACGGCGAGCAGCGCCTGTTCGTGAAGCGCAGCGGCTTCCCCGATCTGCTGGTGGATACCCTGCTGGCGACCGAAGACCGCCACTTCTATGAGCACGATGGGATCAGTCTCTACTCCATCGGCCGCGCGGTGCTGGCGAACCTGACGGCAGGCCGAACGGTGCAGGGGGCGAGTACCCTGACCCAACAGCTGGTGAAAAACCTGTTCCTCTCCAGCGAACGCTCCTACTGGCGTAAAGCCAACGAAGCGTATATGGCGCTGATCGTCGACGCCCGCTACAGCAAGGATCGCATCCTTGAGCTGTATATGAACGAGGTGTACCTCGGCCAGAGCGGCGATAACGAAATTCGCGGCTTCCCGCTGGCCAGCCTGTATTACTTCGGCCGTCCGGTGGAAGAGCTGAGCCTCGACCAGCAGGCGCTGCTGGTGGGGATGGTGAAAGGGGCGTCGGTCTATAACCCGTGGCGTAACCCGAAACTGGCCCTTGAACGACGCAATCTGGTGCTGCGTCTGCTGCAGCAGCAGCAGGTTATCGACCAGGAGCTGTACGACATGCTCAGCGCCCGTCCGCTGGGCGTGCAGCCGCGCGGTGGGGTGATTTCACCGCAGCCGGCGTTTATGCAGATGGTTCGTCAGGAACTGCAGGCGAAGCTGGGCGATAAAGTGAAAGATCTCTCCGGCGTGAAGATCTTCACCACTTTCGACTCGGTGGCGCAGGATGCGGCGGAAAAAGCGGCCTCCGAAGGGATCCCGGTTCTGAAGAAACAGCGTAAGCTGGCAGACCTGGAAACCGCCATGGTGGTGGTTGACCGCTTCACCGGCGAAGTGCGGGCGATGGTCGGCGGCGCGGAGCCGCAGTTCGCCGGTTATAACCGCGCGATGCAGGCCCGCCGATCGATTGGTTCTCTGGCCAAGCCGGCGACCTATCTGACCGCGCTGAGCCAGCCGAATCAGTATCGCCTGAATACCTGGATCGCCGATGCGCCGGTGACGATTCGCCTGTCCAACGGTCAGACGTGGTCCCCGCAGAACGACGATCGTCGTTTCAGCGGTCAGGTGATGCTGGTGGATGCCCTGACTCGCTCGATGAACGTCCCGACGGTTAACCTCGGGATGGCGCTGGGCTTGCCGGCGGTAGTCGATACCTGGACTAAACTGGGGGCGCCGAAGAATCAGCTCAACGCGGTGCCGTCGATGCTGCTTGGCGCGCTGAACCTGACACCGATTGAAGTGGCCCAGGCCTTCCAGACCATCGCCAGCGGTGGGAACCGTGCGCCGCTTTCCGCGCTGCGGTCAGTGATTGCCGAAGATGGCACTGTGCTCTACCAGAGCTATCCGCAGGCGGAGCGCGCGGTGCCTGCCCAGGCGGCCTACATGACGCTGTGGACTATGCAGCAGGTGGTGCAGCGCGGTACGGGGCGTCAGCTGGGGGCGAAGTATCCGGGCCTGCATCTGGCGGGGAAAACCGGGACCACCAACAATAACGTCGATACCTGGTTCGCCGGCATCGACGGTAGTCAGGTGACCATCACCTGGGTGGGGCGCGACAATAACCAGCCGACCAAACTGTACGGTGCCAGCGGCGCGATGTCGATTTACCAGCGCTATCTGGCGAACCAGACGCCAACGCCGCTGGTGCTGACGGTGCCGGAAGACGTGGTTGATATGGGCGTGGACAGCAACGGCAACTTCGTCTGCAGCGGTGGTATGCGTTCGCTGCCGGTCTGGACCACGCAGCCGGATGCGCTGTGCCGTCAGGGCGAAATGATGCAACAGCAGCAGTTGCAGCAACAGGAAGCGAAAAATCCGTTTAATCAGTCCGGGCAGCAGCAGCAGCAGCAACAGCAGCAACAGCAGCAACAGCAGCAACAGCAGCAACAGCCGCCGAAGCAGCAGGAAAAGAGCGACGGCGTCGCGGGCTGGATCAAGGATATGTTCGGCAGTAACTGATTTTGACCGCACGACCAGACCCCTTAATACGAAAGTATTAAGGGGTTTTTTTATGCCTGTAAAAAAGTTAACGGCTCTTTAACTCCATAATAACTATCTGGTTATTAATTCAGCCTTCGACCGGCGGCGACAGGCATATCGCTTGCCTTGCCTTCGACGTTTCGCCTATTATATCGCCCGTCATAATAATAATTCTCGTTTACGTTATCATTCACTTTCATCAGAGATATACCCATGGCGCGTCCAAAAACTGCTCAGCCAAATCACTCGCTGCGTAAAGTCGCAGCTGTAGTAGCCACGGCGGTTAGCGGCATGTCTGTCTACGCACAGGCAGCAGAACAACCGAAGCAAGAAGAAACCATCACCGTCGTTGCCGCCCCGGCCGCCCAGGAAAGCGCCTGGGGACCGGCGCCGACTATCGCGGCAAAACGCTCCGCCACGGCGACCAAAACCGATACCCCGATTGAAAAAACGCCGCAGTCTGTGTCGGTGGTGACGCGCCATGAGATGGAGATGCGCCAGCCGACGACGGTAAAAGAGGCGCTCTCCTATACGCCAAGCGTCTTCTCCACTCGCGGCAGTTCGACCACCTATGACGTGGTCACCATTCGCGGCTTCACCACCTCGACGACCGTCAACACCAACCAGTATCTGGACGGCATGAAGCTGCAGGGGAATAACTACTCTGAAGTCTCCATGGATCCTTACTTCCTCGAGCGTGTGGAAGTGATGCGCGGGCCAACCTCGGTGCTGTACGGCAACAGCAACCCGGGCGGTATCGTCAGCATGGTCAGCAAGCGCCCGACTACCGAGCCGCTGAAAGAAGTGCAGTTTAAGATGGGCACCGACAATCTGTGGCAGACCGGGTTTGACTTTAGCGACGCCATTGATGATGCCGGCGTCTGGTCGTATCGCCTGACCGGCCTTGGCCGCAGTCAGGATGCCCAGCAGCAGATGGCGAAATCGACCCGCTACGCGGTGGCGCCCTCCTTTAGCTGGCGTCCGGACGATAAAACTGACTTCACCTTCCTGAGCAACTTCCAGAATGACCCGGATGCGGGCTACTACGGCTGGCTGCCGCGCGAAGGCACCGTGGTGCCGTATTACGACGCCAACGGTAAGGCGCACAAGCTGCCGACCGATTTCAACGAAGGCGAGTCCGATAATAAAATCTCCCGCCGCCAGAAGATGGTGGGCTACAGCTTCTCCCATCAGTTCGATGACACCTTTACCGTGCGGCAGAACCTGCGCTATGCCGATGTGCATACGCTCTATCGTTCGGTATACGGCAACGGCTATGTCGCGCCGGGCTACATGAATCGCGCCTACGTGCGCTCCGACGAGCACCTGAACACCTTCACCGTCGATACCCAGCTGCAGTCTGATTTCGCCACCGGCGCGGTCAGCCATACGCTGCTGACCGGCGTGGACTACTCGCGGATGCGTAACGATGTGGATGCCGACTACGGGACGGCGGATCCTATCAGCATGAGCAATCCGCAGTACGGCAATCCGAATATTCAGGTCACCTTCCCGTACGCGGTCCTCAACCGGATGGAGCAGACCGGCCTGTACGCGCAGGATCAGATGGAGTGGGATAAATGGGTGATGACCCTGGGCGGCCGTTACGATTACGCCACGACCTCAACGTTAACCCGCGCCACCAACAGCCTGGCGGAGAATCACGACCAGCAGTTCAGCTGGCGCGGCGGCATCAACTACCTGTTCGATAACGGCATCTCTCCGTACTTCAGCTACAGCGAATCGTTTGAACCGGTATCGGGTTCCAACAGCCGCGGCCAGCCGTTCGATCCGTCGCGCGGTAAGCAGTATGAAGCCGGCGTGAAATACGTGCCGAAAGATATGCCGGTGGTGGTCACCGCGGCGGTCTATCAGCTGACCAAAGACAAGAACCTGACGGCTGATCCGGCTAACCAGGCGTTCAGCATCCAGACCGGCGAGATCCGCTCCCGCGGCCTTGAGCTGGAGGCGAAGGCGGCGGTGAACGCCAATATTAACGTCACCGCAGCCTACAGCTACACCGATGCGGAGTACACTCACGATACGGTGTTCAACGGCAAACGTCCGGCGGAAGTGCCGCGTAACATGGCCTCCCTGTGGGCGGATTATACCTTCCACGAAACCGCGCTGAGTGGTCTGACGATTGGGGCCGGGGCGCGCTATATCGGTTCAACGGTCAGCTACTACAAAAATGACACCAGCACCGGTAAGAAAAATGATGCCTTTAGTGTGGCCGGTTATGCGCTGATGGATGCGACGGTGAAATACGATCTGGCGCGCTTTGGCCTGCCGGGATCGTCGGTCGGCGTCAACGTCAACAACCTGTTCGACCGCGAATATGTCTCCAGTTGCTACAGCGAATACGCCTGCTACTGGGGCGCCGGACGTCAGGTCGTCGCCACCGCCACCTTCCGTTTCTAACCACCTACGGGCGCGGTTCGCCGCGCCCTCTATCAGGTTATCGCTATGCAGGAACAGACTCCGCACGCAGAAACCACCTTCGCGCTGGATCGCGTCACTTTCCGTGTGCCTGGCCGCACATTGCTCCATCCGCTCTCGCTCACCTTCCCGTCCGGAAAAGTCACAGGCCTGATCGGCCATAATGGCTCAGGCAAGTCGACGTTACTGAAAATGCTTGGCCGTCATCAGCCGCCCTCCGCAGGCGAAGTGCTGCTGGACGGGCAGCCGCTGGAGAGCTGGGGCAGCAAAGCCTTTGCCCGCAAAGTGGCCTATCTGCCGCAGCAGCTGCCGCCGGCCGAAGGTATGACGGTGCGCGAGCTGGTGGCGATCGGCCGCTATCCATGGCACGGCGCGCTGGGTCGCTTTGGCGCAGCGGACCGTGAGAAAGTAGAAGAGGCGATTGCGCTGGTGGGGCTGAAGCCGCTCGCTCATCGTCTGGTGGACAGCCTCTCCGGCGGTGAACGCCAGCGGGCGTGGATCGCCATGCTGGTGGCGCAGGACAGTCGCTGCCTGCTGCTCGATGAACCCACCTCGGCGCTGGATATTGCTCATCAAGTCGATGTTCTGGCGCTGGTGCATCGTCTCAGCCAGCAGCGCGGCCTGACGGTGATCGCCGTCCTGCACGATATTAATATGGCGGCCCGCTATTGCGACTATCTGGTGGCCCTGCGCGGCGGAGAAATGATTGCTCAGGGGACGCCGGCGGAACTGATGCGCAGCGACACTCTGGAACAGATCTACGGCATCCCGATGGGGATCCTGCCACACCCGGCCGGTGCGGCGCCGGTAAGCTTTGTCTATTGATGATGAACCCAACTCTGATAACCCGACGCCGCCTGCTGATCGCGATGGCGCTCTCGCCGCTGCTGTGGCAGATGCGCGGCGCGCAGGCGGCCGACGTCGACCCGCAGCGCGTGGTCGCCCTGGAGTGGCTGCCCGCGGAGCTGCTGCTGGCGCTCGGCGTGACGCCCTATGGCGTGGCCGATATTCCCAACTATCGCTTGTGGGTGAACGAACCCGCGCTGCCCGACTCGGTGATCGATGTTGGTCTGCGTACCGAACCCAACCTTGAACTGCTGACGCAGATGAAACCGTCGTTTATCGTCTGGTCGGCGGGCTACGGCCCGTCGCCGGAGAAGCTGGCGCGTATCGCGCCCGGCCGCGGTTTCACCTTCAGCGACGGCAAACGGCCGCTGGCGATGGCCCAGCGTTCGCTACTGGAAATGGCCGATCTGCTGGGCAAAACGCAGCAGGCGAAGCGCCATCTGGCGGAGTTCGACGCGCTGATGGAAAGCCTGCGTCCGCGTTTTGCCGGGCGCGGCGATCGTCCGCTGCTGATGATCTCTCTGCTCGATCCCCGGCACGTGCTGGTGTTTGGCGAAAACTGCCTGTTCCAGGAGGTGCTTGATCGCTTTGGTATTAAAAACGCCTGGCACGGCGAAGCGGCATTCTGGGGAAGCGTTAGCGTTGGCATCGACAGGCTGGCGGCATTTAACGAAGCCGATGTCATCTGTTTCGACCATGGCAATGAGCGAGATATGGCTCAACTGCTGGCGACGCCGCTATGGCAGGCGATGCCCTTCGTGCGCGCGGGCCGCTTCCAGCGCGTTCCGGCGGTCTGGTTCTACGGCGCGACGCTGTCAGCGATGCATTTTGCCCGCGTGCTGGCTGATGCCCAGGGGAGTCCGGCATGAATACGCGTCTCTCGCCGTTAGCTATTATCCTGCTGGCCGGGCTGCTGGGCGTCGCCTTCGCGCTGAGCATCGTCAACCTCAATGTCGCCTTGCCCTATGCGCAGTGGCGGCAGGCGCTGTGGCAGCCGGATGTCGATGATATCGCCCAAATGCTGTTTCATTACAGTTTGTTACCGAGGCTGGCTGTTGCGCTGCTGGTGGGCGCCGGGCTGGGACTGGTTGGCGTCCTGTTCCAGCAGGTGCTGCGTAATCCGCTGGCGGAACCGACCACCCTTGGCGTCGCCACCGGCGCGCAGCTGGGGATAACGGTCACCACGTTATGGGCTATTCCCGGCGTGCTGGCGTCGCAATTCGCCGCGCTGGCCGGGGCCTGTCTGGTGGGCGCGCTGGTGTTTGGCGTCTCGTGGGGCAAGCGCCTGTCGCCGGTAACGCTGATCCTGGCGGGGCTGGTGGTCAGCCTTTACTGTGGCGCGCTTAACCAGCTGATGGTGATTTTCCATCACGACCAGCTGCAAAGCATGTTCCTGTGGAGCACCGGGACGCTGACGCAGACCGACTGGAGCGTGGCGCAGCGCCTGTGGCCGCAGCTGCTTGGCGGGGCAATACTCACCTTGCTGCTGCTGCGGCCGCTGACCCTGATGGGGCTCGATGACGGGGTGGCGCGTAACCTCGGGCTGGCGCTGTCCCTGGCGCGCCTCGGCGCCCTGACGCTGGCGATCGTCATCAGCGCGCTGCTGGTGAACGCGGTAGGGATTATCGGCTTTATCGGCCTGTTCGCGCCGCTGCTGGCGAAAATGCTTGGCGCCCGTCGGCTGCTGGCGCGGCTGCTGCTGGCGGCGCTGATCGGCGCGCTGCTCCTGTGGCTTTCCGATCAGGTGATCCTCTGGCTGAGCCGGGTATGGCGGGAAGTCTCCACTGGCTCGGTCACCGCCCTGATTGGCGCGCCGCTGCTGCTGTGGCTGCTGCCGCGGTTGCGCAGCATCAGCGCCCCGGTGATGAACGGCGGCGATAATGTGCAGCCTGAGCGCTATTATGTGCAATGGTTTGTTCTCGCAGGCGTCGCGTTGCTGCTGCTGGCGGTGAGCGTGGCGCTGGCCTTTGGTCGCGATGCCCACGGCTGGCTGTGGGCCCACGGCGATCTGCTGGAGCAACTGCTGCCCTGGCGCTGGCCGCGGGTGCTGTCGGCGCTGTTCGCCGGGGTCATGCTGGCGGTCGCCGGCTGTATTATCCAGCGCCTGACCGGCAACCCGATGGCCAGCCCGGAAGTGCTGGGCATCAGCTCCGGCGCGGCTTTTGGCGTGGTGCTGATGCTGTTCTTCGTGCCTGGCGACGCCTTTGGCTGGCTGCTGCCGGCCGGCAGCCTTGGCGCGGCGGCCACCTTGCTGATCATTATGCTTGCCGCCGGGCGCGGCGGCTTCTCGCCGCATCGGATGCTGCTGGCGGGGATGGCGCTGAGCACCGCCTTCACTATGCTGCTGATGATGCTGCAGGCCAGCGGCGATCCGCGTATGGCGCAGATCCTGACGTGGATCTCGGGGTCGACATATAGCGCGACGCCGGAGAGGGTGGTGCGTAGCGGCGCGGTAATGCTGGCGCTGCTGGCGCTGGCGCCGCTCTGTCGTCGCTGGTTAACCATCCTGCCGCTGGGCGGGGAGGCGGCGCGAGCGGTGGGCATGGCGCTGACGTCATCGCGGATTGTTCTGCTGCTGCTGGCGGCCTGCCTGACGGCGGCGGCGACGCTGACCATCGGCCCGCTGAGCTTTGTCGGGCTGATGGCGCCGCATATCGCGCGGATGATGGGCTTCCGGCGAACCCTACCGCATATGGTGATTTCAGGGCTGACTGGCGGGCTGCTGCTGGTCTTCGCCGACTGGTGCGGACGGATGATGATGTTCCCGTATCAGATCCCGGCGGGGCTACTGTCGACCTTTATCGGCGCGCCTTACTTTATTTATTTGCTGAGAAAGCAGAGTCGCTAACGGTCCTGGATGGCTTCAACATCCCCGGTGGCGCTATCGCTTACCGGGGCTACAGCGCTGTGCGATTTGGTAGCCCCGGATAAGGCGCAATGCGCCTCCTCCGGGAAAATCCCTGCGCCACCAGGCATTCAAGCACCTTACAGCTTGGCAAATACCCGACGCGCGGCGTCGATGGTGTTGTCGATATCTTCTTCGCTGTGGGCCACGGACATAAAGCCGGCCTCAAACGCTGACGGCGCCAGGTACACGCCTTCCTCCAGCATCAGATGGAAGAAGCGCTTGAAGCGTTCAACGTCGCACTTCACCACGTCCTGATAGCAGGTGACGGTTTCGGCATCGGTAAAGAAGATGCCGAACATGCCGCCGACGTTATTGACCACCAGCGGGATCCCGGCGTCACGCGCCGCATCCAGCAGGCCTTGCGCCAGCTGGTTAGTCAGTTCAGTCAGGGTTTCATGGACCCCCGGCTGCGCCACTTCGTTCAGGCAGGCGAAGCCAGCCGCCATGGCGATCGGGTTGCCGGAGAGGGTGCCCGCCTGATAGACCGGACCGGTGGGCGCCAGAGCGTCCATCACCTCACGGCGGCCGCCGAAGGCGCCTACCGGCATCCCGCCGCCGATGATTTTCCCCAGACAGGTCAGATCCGGCTCCACGCCGTAGTAAGCCTGAGCGCCTGCCAGCGCCACGCGGAAGCCGGTCATCACTTCGTCGATAATCAGCAGGGCGCCAAATTCGTCGCACAGGGCGCGCAGGCCCGGCAGGAATTCCGGCTGCGGCGGAATGCAGTTCATATTTCCGGCCACCGGCTCGACGATGATGCAGGCGATCTCCTGCGGATACTGCTCGAACGCCGCGCGCACCGAGGCGAGGTCATTATAAGTGCAGGTCAGGGTATGTTTGGCGAAATCGGCCGGGACGCCCGGCGAGTTCGGCTGGCCGAGGGTCAACGCGCCGGAACCGGCTTTCACCAGCAGGCAGTCGGCATGGCCGTGGTAGCAGCCTTCGAACTTAATGATTTTGTCGCGCCCGGTGAAGCCGCGCGCCAGGCGAATGGCGCTCATGGTGGCTTCGGTACCGGAGTTCACCATCCGCACCATATCCATGGTCGGCACCAGCTCGGTCACCAGGGCCGCCATTTTCACTTCCATTTCGGTCGGCGCGCCAAAGCTCAGGCCGCGGGATGCCGCCTCGATCACCGCATTGCGGATAGCCGGGTGGTTGTGGCCCAGCACCATCGGACCCCAGGAACCGACATAATCGATATAGGCTTTCCCATCCACGTCATAGAGGTAAGCGCCATCCGCGCGTTCGATAAACAGCGGTGTGCCGCCGACGCCGGTGAAAGCGCGCACCGGCGAGTTAACGCCGCCGGGGATCAGTTCGCGCGCAGCGTGGTACAGATTTTCAGATTTGCTCATGGCCAGGGTCCTGGTTCGTGAAAAATGTTTTATCGGCTATTCTAAGTTATTCCAGGATGGTTATGAAAGTTTTGCCCAATTGAAACAATGTGCCGCAAGGGCATTTTTTTGACGACGCAGCGCGCCGGGGCGGCTAAAATGCCGCTCTCTTCATTTGTATTACCAATAATTGATAACGGCATGAAAGCAGAAACTCCCTCTTTTGAAGCACATCAGTTTGTGCGGGTGCGTCGCGGCGATGCGGTGCGCCGTCTGATTCAACGCGATAAAACGCCGCTGGCGGTGCTGTTTATGGCGGCAGTGGTCGGCACGCTGGCGGGGCTGGTGGGCGTCGCCTTTGAAAAGAGCGTGAACTGGGTGCAGAACCAGCGGATCGGCGCGCTGGCGCAGGTGGCGGACCACTGGTATCTGGTCTGGCCGCTGGCGTTTATCCTGTCGGCGCTGCTGGCGATGGTCGGCTATTTTCTGGTGCGTCGCTTTGCGCCGGAGGCCAGCGGCTCCGGGATTCCGGAAATTGAGGGCGCGCTGGAGGAGCTGCGGCCGGTGCGCTGGTGGCGCGTGCTGCCGGTGAAATTCGTTGGCGGCATGGGGACCCTTGGCGCCGGGATGGTGCTGGGTCGTGAAGGACCGATGGTACAGCTTGGCGGCAACATTGGGCGCATGGTGCTGGACGTTTTCCGCATGCGCAGTCCGGAAGCGCGGCATACGCTGTTGGCGACCGGTGCGGCGTCGGGGCTTTCGGCGGCCTTTAATGCGCCGCTGGCCGGTATTCTGTTTATCATCGAAGAGATGCGCCCGCAGTTCCGCTACAACCTGATCTCCATTAAAGCGGTGTTTACCGGCGTGATCATGTCGAGCATTGTGTTTCGCATTTTCAACGGCGAAGCGGCGATCATTGAGGTGGGTAAACTAAGCAACGCCCCGGTAAATACCCTATGGCTGTATCTGGTGCTGGGCATGCTGTTTGGCTGCTTTGGCCCGCTGTTTAATTTTCTGGTGCTGCGCACTCAGGATCTGTTCCAGCGCATCCACGGCGGCAACATCAAAAAATGGGTGTTGATTGGCGGATTAATCGGCGGGCTCTGCGGTCTGCTGGGGCTGATGCAGCCCTCCGCGGTGGGCGGTGGCTTTAACTTGATCCCTATCGCCGCTGCCGGTAACTTCTCCGTCGGACTGCTGCTGTTTATCTTTATTGCCCGCGTGGTGACCACGCTGATCTGCTTCTCTTCCGGCGCGCCAGGGGGCATTTTCGCGCCTATGTTGGCGCTCGGCACGCTGCTGGGCACGGCGTTCGGCATGGCGGCTATTCCGCTGTTTCCGGCCTACCATCTCGATGCCGGCACCTTCGCGATTGCCGGCATGGGGGCGCTGCTCGCCGCCTCGGTGCGTGCGCCGCTGACCGGGATCGTGCTGGTGCTGGAGATGACCGATAACTATCAGCTCATTTTGCCAATGATTATTACCTGCCTTGGCGCAACACTACTGGCGCAATTCCTCGGCGGTAAGCCTTTGTATTCGACCATTCTGCAGCGTACTCTGGCGAAGCAGGAAGCCGAGCAGGCGGCAAAAGCGCAGCAGGCTCCCCGGGAGAATACTTGAACGATTTACCAGGGTATTAGATAATGGCTCAAAAGGTCCGGTTATTCTTTAACCGGCCGGAAGTATCAATGGGAGCAGAAAATGAGTGATGACGTAGCGTTGCCGCTGGAGTTTACCGAAGCCGCAGCCAATAAAGTAAAACACCTGATTGCGGATGAAGATAATCCGAACCTGAAACTGCGCGTGTATATCACCGGCGGCGGTTGCAGCGGTTTCCAGTATGGCTTCACCTTTGACGATCAGGTGAACGAAGGGGATATGACCATTGAGAAACAGGGCGTCGGCCTGGTGGTTGACCCGATGAGCCTGCAGTATCTGGTCGGCGGCTCGGTCGACTATACCGAAGGGCTGGAAGGTTCGCGCTTTATCGTGACCAATCCGAACGCGAAAAGCACCTGCGGCTGCGGCTCCTCGTTCAGCGTTTAAAGCGAGTTCTCCCCCAGCGGGAGGGAGCAAACCCTAAAAACGGTAACCTTAAGGTTACCGTTTTGCTTTTATTACCGACCGTTATCGTCCAGGGCAAACGTCGGCAGCTTCAGATGCCAGCGAATAGCCGCCAGACGAATTACCAGGGTGACCACCATCCCCATCATTGCCGAATTCTCCAGCGGGAGATGAAAGGTGTCGTGTGCCGTGGCGTGGACAATACCGCCGACGATACAGGCGGTGGCGTAGATTTCGGTACGCAGAATCATAGGAATTTCCCGCGCCAGCACGTCGCGAATAATCCCGCCGCCGACGCCGGTCACCACCCCCATGCACACCGCGACCAGCGGGCCGCTGCCAGCGAGAAAAGCTTTATTGACGCCAATGCCGACAAACACCGCCAGACCGACGGCATCAAGAACGGGCAGGATCCATTTCGGCAGCCGGCGAGGCTGGCGGACCAGCAGGATGGTCAGCATGCTGGTGACCATCGCCACCACCAGATCGGTGGGATCTTTGACCCAGAATACCGGGCCATTCGCCAGCGCCATGTCGCGGATGGTCCCGCCGCCTACCGCCGTCACTACCCCTAACACCAGCACGCCGAATGGGTCCATACGCAGTTTTCCGGCCAGCAGTACGCCGGAGATCGCGAAGACAGCTGTGCCAATAATATCCAGCCAATAGACAAGCATCGTTGATTCCCACTGAACATCCGGTGTGCCGGATGGTTATTTTACCTGGTCAAGCGCCGCACAAAGTTGTTTGGCGGCGAGGATAATACGTGCGCCGGCGCGTTCAAACCAGTCGCTGTGTAACGCAATCAACGAAATGGTGAGCTGATGTTGCCAAAAGCGCTGCGCTTCGGCAATGCGGCTGGCATCCCCGGTGACCACGATCGCCTGCGGCTGGCGGGCCAGCACCTGTTCGCGGCTCACCTGCGGCCAGGGAACGCGGCTGGTGGCGAAGATATTCTCGCCGCCGCAAAGCCTTAGCACCTGATCCTGAATCGAACCGGGGCCGCTGGTGAACAGCGGTGCGGAGCCGAACTGCAGGAAGACGCGTTTCTTCGGCGCGTTGGCATAGCGCGCTTTCAACGCATCGTATTCCTGCTGCATCGCCTGCGCCGCCTGCTGTGCTTTTTCCGGCTGCGGGCTCCACTGCGCCAGCTCACGCAGGGTAGCGATGATCTCTTCTATGGTCGAGGTCTGTACCCACAGGACATGAATACCCAGAGACTGCAGCTGGTTAACCTGGCGTTCGGCATTGCCCCCGCGCCAGGCCAGCACCACGTCTGGCTTGAGCGCCACGATGCGTTCCAGGTTCATTCCCTGCCAGCTGGCAACCTGTTCGATCGTTTTGGCCTGCGAAGGATAATCGGAATAGCTGCTGACGCCGACCGGCGTGATCCCGGCGGCAAAGGCCAGTTCGGTATTGGCGGGGGAGAGGGTGATCACCCGCGGCGCGGCCAGAAGCCACGCCGGGGCGAGTAACAGCAGCGCGGCAAGCGCGAAGGATAGCGACTTAGCCACGTGCCAGGTTCTGTACCAGATTCTCCACCATCAGGGTGGACTGTCTGGCGGCGACCGCAAGGAACTCCTCAAAGCTGAGGTGGGACTGCTGGTCGGCCACGTCGGAGATAGCGCGAACCACCACGAAGGGAACCTTAAAGTTATGGCAGACGTGGGCGATGGCGGTCGCTTCCATTTCCACGGCGATCGCCTGCGGGAAATTATGGCGGATCTTCGCCAGACCGACAGAGCCGTTAATGAAGGCATCCCCGCTAACGATGAGGCCGCGAACGGCGTTGAGATCTAACGCTTTAATGCAGCTCTCTGCGGCGGCCACCAGTTTTTCATCCGCCTTAAAACCCGCCGGGCAGCCAGGGAGCTGGCCGTATTCATAGCCGAAGGCGGTGACGTCGGCGTCGTGGTAGCGCGCTTCATCGGAGACGACGATATCGCCGACCTTCAGCGTCGACGCCAGGCCGCCGGCAGAACCGGTATTAATGATCACGTCAGGCTGGCAGCGCTCCAGCAGCAGGGTCGCGCCCATCGCCGCCGCTACTTTTCCGATACCAGACTTCAGCAGAGCGACGTCAACGCCGTGAAGTTGGCCGGTATAGATTTCGCTTCCGCCAATGGTGATGGTCTGGCGGTTTTCGATTTTGTCGCGCAGAAGGGTAACTTCCTCTTCCATAGCGCCAATAATGCCAATTTTCATAGATTTACTCGCGATGTGTCAGGTTTAGTTGCATAGTCTATCATGCGCTTAAGGGGAAGCGTATTGCTCGCGCGGGAGAGGCTATGGCAAAGATTGATTTTCGCAACAAGATAAACTGGCGTCGACGCTTCCGTTCGCCGCCGCGGGTGGAGACGGAGCGCGACATCCTGCGGATCTTTGAAAGCGATCGGGGACGGATCGTCAACTCGCCGGCAATCCGCCGCCTGCAGCAAAAAACTCAGGTCTTCCCGCTCGAGCGCAACGCGGCGGTGCGCACTCGCCTGACCCACTCGCTGGAGGTGCAGCAGGTGGGGCGCTATATCGCCAAAGAGGTGCTGAGCCGGCTGAAAGAGCTGAGGCTGCTGGAAGAGTATGGCCTGGAAGAGCTGACCGGGCCATTCGAGAGCGTGGTGGAGATGGCCTGCCTGATGCACGATATCGGCAATCCCCCGTTTGGCCATTTTGGCGAAGCGGCGATTAACGACTGGTTCCGTCAGCGCCTGGCGCCCGGCGATGCGCTCGGGCAGCCGCTGACCGACGATCGCTGCGAAGTGCAGGCCTTACGACTGCATGACGGAGAGACATCGCTTAATGCGCTGCGCCGTAAAGTGCGCCAGGATCTCTGCAGCTTTGAGGGCAACGCGCAGGGCATTCGTCTGGTCCATACGCTAATGCGTATGAACCTGACCTGGGCGCAGGTGGGATGTATCCTGAAATATACTCGTCCGGCGTGGTGGTCTGAGGAGACACCGGCCAGCCACAGTTATTTAATGAAGAAACCTGGCTATTATTTAGCCGAAGAAGAGTATGTCGCGCGTTTGCGTAAAGAACTGGATCTCGCGCCTTACAATCGGTTTCCATTAACCTGGATTATGGAGGCTGCGGATGACATCTCATATTGCGTCGCGGATCTCGAGGACGCGGTGGAAAAACGTATTTTTAGCGCAGAACAGCTCTATCAGCATCTTTACGACGCCTGGGGCAGTCATGAAAAAGGCTCGTTATTTTCGCAGGTAGTAGAAAATGCCTGGGAGAAATCGCGAGCCAATTATCTGAAGCAGAGCGCGGAAGATCAGTTTTTTATGTATTTGCGGGTGAATACGCTGAATAAGCTGGTGCCCTACGCGGCGCGCCGATTTATTGACAACCTACCGGCAATCTTCACAGGGGACTTTAATCATGCGTTGCTGGAGGACGACAGCGATTGCAGTCAGCTACTGGAGCTCTATAAAAATGTGGCGATGAAACAGGTCTTTAGCCATCCGGATGTTGAGCAGCTGGAATTGCAGGGCTACCGGGTGATCAGCGGCCTGTTGGATATCTATCAGCCGCTGCTGAAATTATCGCTGGAGGATTTCAGCGAATTAGTAGCGCAGGAGCGGGTACGACGTTTACCCATTGCCTCCCGGCTGTATCAGAAACTTTCGACCCGTCACCGGCTTGCCTATGTTGAAGCGGTAAATAAACTGGCGCGTACGGCGCCCGAATTTGCGCTGATGGAATACTATTATCGCTGCCGTCTGATTCAGGACTATATCAGCGGGATGACGGATTTGTATGCGTGGGATGAATATCGGCGACTCATGGCGGTGGAATAGGCTGGAGTTTTGTAAAGATGGACAATAAATTTTTACTTTTTCCAGAAACTTAATTCCGGAACTTAGCGTTATAAAATGACTCTGATAGTCACGTACACAGCAACTTTCGTTACCTGATATTGAGATTGAAACTGATGAAAAAAACCACGTTAGCAATGAGTGCACTGGCTCTGAGTTTAGGTCTGGCGTTGTCCCCGCTCTCTGCGAGCGCGGCAGAAACGGCATCTTCGGCCACTAATGCACAGCAGATGCCAAGCCTGGCCCCGATGCTGGAGAAGGTGATGCCGTCGGTGGTGAGCATTAACGTTGAAGGTAGCACCACCGTTAATACCCCACGGATGCCACGTAACTTCCAGCAGTTCTTTGGCGATAATTCGCCGTTCTGCCAGGATGGGTCTCCTTTCCAGAGTTCGCCGTTTTGCCAGGGCGGCGGACAGGGCGGTCAGCCTGACGGCGGCCAGCAGCAGAAATTTATGGCGCTGGGCTCCGGCGTCATCATTGATGCCGCCAAAGGGTATGTGGTGACCAACAACCACGTCGTGGACAACGCCACCACGATTAAGGTTCAGCTGAGCGATGGCCGTAAGTTTGATGCCAAAGTCGTCGGCAAAGATCCGCGCTCTGATATCGCGCTGATTCAGATTCAGGATCCAAAAAATCTGACGGCGATTAAGCTTGCCGACTCCGATGCGCTGCGCGTCGGTGATTACACCGTGGCTATCGGCAACCCGTTCGGTCTGGGCGAAACCGTGACCTCCGGGATTGTCTCCGCGCTGGGCCGTAGCGGCCTCAACGTGGAAAACTACGAAAACTTTATCCAGACCGATGCGGCGATTAACCGCGGGAACTCCGGCGGTGCGCTGGTGAACCTCAACGGCGAGCTGATCGGTATCAACACCGCCATTCTGGCGCCGGACGGCGGCAACATCGGTATCGGTTTTGCTATCCCGAGCAACATGGTGAAAAACCTGACCGAGCAGATGGTGAAATATGGCCAGGTGAAACGCGGTGAGCTCGGCATTATGGGCACCGAACTGAACTCTGAGCTGGCGAAAGCGATGAAAGTCGATGCCCAGCGCGGGGCCTTCGTCAGCCAGGTAATGCCAGGTTCGGCGGCCGCGAAAGCGGGCATTAAAGCCGGCGATGTTATCACCTCCCTCAACGGGAAAGCGATCAGCAGCTTCGCCGCGCTGCGTGCCCAGGTCGGCACCATGCCTATCGGCAGCAAAGTTGAGCTTGGTCTGCTGCGCGACGGCAAACCGGTGACCGTGACCGTCGAACTGCAGCAGAGCAACCAGACCCAGGTTGACTCCAGCACTATCTTCAACGGGATTGAAGGGGCGGAAATGAGCAATAAGGGTCAGGATAAGGGCGTGGTGGTCAATAATGTGAAAGCCGGTACCCCGGCGGCACAGATTGGCCTCAAGAAAGGCGACGTCATCGTCGGGGCGAATCAGCAGCCGGTGAAAAACATCGCCGATCTGCGGAAAATCTTCGACGCCAAACCGTCCGTACTGGCGCTGAACATTCAGCGCGGCGACGCCTCTATCTATCTGCTGTTGCAGTAACCGCCAGCACTCGCTTCCCAGCCCCTTCCCTCGCCGAGGGCAGGGGCTTTTTTCGTTCTGTGACCGCCCCCACAACTCCACATATCTCACCCCGGCTTAGTGCAAATGCACAATGCAGCGCGACGATGACTCTTTTATGCTGGTGCCCAGCAAAGGGGAGGACTACATGGCTGGCTGGCATCTTGATACCAAAATGGCGCAGGATATTGTGGCGCGGACCATGCGCATCATCGATACCAATATCAACGTGATGGATGCCCGCGGGCGGATCATCGGCAGCGGCGATCGGGAAAGGATTGGTGAATTGCACGAAGGCGCGCTGCTGGTCCTCTCCCAGGGGCGGGTGGTGGATATCGACGACGCGGTCGCTCGCCATCTGCACGGGGTTCGCCAGGGGATTAACCTGCCGCTGCGCCTGGAAGGGGAGATCGTCGGGGTGATCGGCCTGACCGGCGAGCCGGAGTCGCTGCGAAAATATGGCGAGCTGGTGTGCATGACAGCAGAGATGATGCTGGAGCAGTCGCGGCTGATGCATCTCCTGGCCCAGGACAGCCGTCTGCGCGAAGAGCTGGTGATGAACCTGATTCAGGCGGAAGAGCATACCCCGGCGCTGAACGAATGGGCTCAGCGTTTAGGCATCGATCTCAATCAGCCGCGCGTGGTGGCGATGATTGAGGTAGACAGCGGTCAGCTCGGCGTGGACAGCGCGATGGCGGAACTGCAACAGTTACAGAACGCGCTGACCACCCCCGATCGCAATAATCTGGTGGCCATTGTCTCGCTCACGGAAATGGTGGTGCTGAAACCGGCGCTGAACAGCTTTGGCCGCTGGGACGCTGACGATCACGTCCGGCGCGTCGAGCAGCTTATCGCCAGGATGAAAGAGAATGGCCAGCTGCGCTTTCGCGTGGCGCTGGGCAACTTCTTCACCGGCCCAGGAAGTATCGCCCGCTCTTACCGTACCGCACGGACGACGATGATGGTTGGCAAGCAGCGGATGCCGGAGAGCCGCAGTTATTTCTATCAGGATCTGATGCTGCCGGTGCTGCTCGACAGCCTGCGCGGCGGCTGGCAGGCCAATGAGCTGGCCCGTCCGCTGGCGCGTTTGAAGGCCATGGACAACAACGGGCTGCTGCGGCGGACGCTGCAGGCGTGGTTTCGCCATAACGTGCAGCCGCTGGCGACGTCAAAGGCGCTGTTTATTCATCGCAATACGCTGGAGTACCGGTTGAACCGTATCTCGGAGCTGACCGGCCTGGATCTCGGTAGCTTTGACGACAGGCTGCTGCTGTATATCGCGCTGCAGCTGGACGAACAACGCTAAGACGTGGAGGCAAAAAATGCCGGGCAGCGACGCGCCATACCCGGCCTGGACGATGCATGCTGTCTGGAGTGGATAGAGACCACCAGCCCGGCCAGGCAACGCGCCGCCGGGATGCTCTTACTTACGGGTGAGCTTTTCCAGATCGGCTTCGATTTCGCTGATCTTATTGGTGACCACGCTTTCCAGATGGCGTAAATCGTCGAGGATTTTACGCTTGAGATCGATTTCAGTGCGATCGCGCTGGCAGATCTGATCCAGCTCGTCGATAACGTAGCGCAGATTGGGGCTGATCTCCTGGACCTCTTTGTAGCCCTGGCCGACGCCGTCGGCGACGACGGTTTTGCGCTGACGCGGATATTTGAACTTCACGCTCTTGGCGAAGAATTCGCCTTTGTCTTTCTGAAAATAGATTTTCAGAATGTCGTTGTTAGCTTCCTGCCGCAGGCTATAGCGATCGATCTCATCAGGGTTGGTAATGCCAAGACTTTTCAGATTATCGTACATAACGGTACCTTTGATAGCATCATAACCATTGAATAATTAACGAAAAAATCCATTTTCGCCAGCATCAAATATAAAAAAAGCGGGATATCTCCCGCTTTTTATTTGCTTTAGTCGATGGTGCGCAGCAGCTCGTTAATGCCGACCTTGCCGCGGGTTTTGGCATCGACTTTCTTCACAATCACCGCGCAGTACAGGCTGTATTTACCATCTTTCGACGGCAGGTTGCCTGAGACCACCACCGAGCCAGCCGGTACGCGGCCGTAGAAGACTTCGCCGGTTTCGCGATCGTAGATTTTGGTGCTCTGACCGAGGTAAACGCCCATGGAGATGACGGAGCCTTCTTCGACAATCACCCCTTCAACCACTTCAGAGCGCGCGCCGATGAAGCAGTTATCTTCGATGATGGTCGGGTTCGCCTGCAGCGGCTCCAGTACGCCACCGATGCCGACACCGCCGGACAGATGCACGTTTTTACCGATCTGTGCGCAGGAGCCGACGGTGGCCCAGGTATCAACCATGGTGCCTTCGTCAACGTAGGCGCCGATGTTAACGTAGGACGGCATCAGCACAGTGTTGCGGGCGATGAACGCGCCCTGGCGCACGGCGGCCGGCGGTACCACGCGGAAACCTTCTTTCTGGAAACGCGCTTCGTCGTAGTCAGCGAATTTCATCGGCACTTTATCGAAGTAGCGGCTTTCCGCACCATCGATAACCTGGTTATCGTTAATACGGAAAGAGAGCAGTACCGCCTTCTTCAGCCACTGATGCGTTACCCACTGACCGTCGATCTTCTCAGCGACGCGCAGCGCGCCGGAATCAAGAAGGGCGATAACCTGGTTAACCGCTTCGCGGGTCACGGTATCCACATTAGCCGGCGTAATGTCGGCGCGACGCTCGAAAGCGGACTCAATAACGTTCTGTAACTGCTGCATTGTTTCTTTCCATTCACTAAAAAAAATACGTCACCCTTTATCGTTTGGATTGAGGGCCGCTGTCAACCGTTGTTGCACTTCTTGTTGCAGCTCATTATTAAGGGCACGCCGGTCGGCGGTGGCGATTATAAATAAATCTTCTACTCGCTCACCAATTGTCGTAATTCGCGCCCCGTGAAGCGATATCCCGAGGTCGGCGAACACCTGCCCGACGCGGGCGAGCAGCCCGGGCTGGTCGAGCGCTATCAGCTCCAGAAACGATTTTCGGTCGGTATGGGTCGGCAGGAAATTCACCTCGGTGTCCACGGAAAAATGGCGTAGCTTTGCCGCCTGACGACGCGGGGCCGGAGGCTGCCAGCTGCGCTGAGTGATGGTCTGCTCCAGCCCCTGGCGGATCGCCTCGTGGCGGTCGGCGGAAAGGGGGCTGCCGTCGGGCTCAAGGACGATAAAGGTATCCATCGCCATACCGTCGCGGGTGGTGAAGATCTGCGCGTCGTGGACGCTGAGGTTGCGACGGTCAAGTTCGCCACACACCGCGGCGAACAGGTAAGGGCGATCCGGGCTCCAGATAAAAATCTCCGTACCACCGCGGGTAGCCTGCGAGCTCAGCAGGATCATCGGTTTATTCAGATCGTGGCGCAGCAGGTTGCGGGCGTGCCAGGCGAGCTGCGTCGGCGTATGTCGCACGAAATAGTTGGCGCGGCAGCGGTTCCAGATCTGATGCAGCGCCTCTTCATTAATATTGTCCATCCGCAGCAGGGCCAGCGCCTGCAGCTGATGGTGACGCACTCGTTCGCGCATGTCCGGGGTGCTTTGCATGCCGCGACGCAGCTGCTTCTCGGTGGCGAAATAGAGTTCACGCAGCAGGCTCTGCTTCCAGCTGTTCCACAAGGTTTCGTTGGTGGCGCAGATATCGGCGACGGTCAGACACACCAGATAGCGCAGACGATTTTCCGTTTGCACCTCCTCGGCGAACTGCTTAATCACCTCCGGATCCTGAATATCGCGCCGCTGGGCGGTGACCGACATCAGCAGGTGGTGACGCACCAGCCAGGCGACCAGCTGCGTTTCGCGCGAGTTCAGCCCGTGCAGCTCGGCAAACTTCAGCACATCCTGCGCGCCGAGGATCGAGTGGTCGCCGCCGCGCCCTTTGGCGATGTCGTGGAACAGGGCGGCAATTAAGATCAGCTCCGGGTGCGTTAAGCGCGGCCACAGCTCCACGCACAGCGGGTGGCGGCTGCGGGTTTCTTCTTTGGCAAAGCTTTCCAGCTTGAGCATCACCCGGACGGTGTGTTCATCGACGGTGTAGGCGTGAAACAGGTCGAACTGCATCTGGCCGACGATATGCGACCACTGCGGCATATAGGCCCACAGTACGCTGTGGCGATGCATCGGCAGCAGCCCGCGACTTACCGCCCCCTGATGGCGCAGCATACTAAGAAAGAGCGTGCGCGCCTCCGGGATATAGCACAGCGGCTGGGTGAGATGACGGCGGGCGTGGCGCAGATGGCGCAACGTCGTTGAGTAGATGCCGGTGATGGTGCTGTTGCGCACCATGATATAAAACATGCGCAGAATGGCCTGCGGTTCGCGAATAAACAGCGTGTCGTCACGCAGATCGATAAGGGTGCCGCGCAGCTTGAAATCATCATCGATCGGGCGTGGTTTTTCATCCTCGGTCAGGGCGAGGATAGCCTCCTCAAACAGCTGAAGCAGCATCTGATTCAGCTCGCTCACCCGGCGGGTAACGCGGAAGAAGTCCTTCATCATATGCTCAATCGGCTGGTTGCCGTCGCCTTCATAGCCTAGCCGGCGGGCCACGCTGAGCTGGCGGTCGAAAAGCAGACGGTTGTCATAGCGCGTGAGTTCGAGATGCAGCGCGAAACGGATGCGCCACAGCTGATGCAGACACTCATTGAGTTCATTGCGCTCGGCTTCGGTCAGAAAGCCGAAGCCGACCATCTCATCCATTGAGGTGGCGCCGAAATGGCGGCGAGCCACCCACTGTAGCGTATGGATATCGCGCAAGCCGCCGGGGCTGCTTTTCACGTCCGGCTCGAGGTTATAGCTGGTGCCATGATAGCGCTGATGACGGACGTTCTGCTCTTCGACCTTGGCGGCGAAGAACTTTTCCGATGGCCAGAAGCCGTCGCTAAAAATATGTTTTTGCAGTTCAAGGAACAGCGCGACGTCGCCGATCAGCAGGCGCGATTCGATTAAGTTGGTGGCAACGGTCAGATCCGAGAGACCTTCCAGCAGGCACTCTTCGAGGGTGCGTACGCTGTGGCCCACCTCCAGCTTGACGTCCCACAGCAAGGTGAGCAGTTCGCCGACTTTTTGCGCCTGGTCGTCCGGCAGTTTTTTACGACTGAGGATCAGCAGATCGACGTCTGAGAGCGGGTGCAGTTCGCCACGGCCATAGCCGCCGACGGCGACCAGCGCCAGGTCGCTGACGGATTCAAAACCGTAGGCGATCCATAATCGCTGCAGCAACTGGTCGATAAATTCGGTGCGCGCCGCGATGAGCTGCTCCGCGACGATGCCGGAGTCAAACGCCTCGCCCAGCCAGTGCTGGAAGGTATCGATGTGCGCCTTGATTGCGGCACAGTTCAGATCGCCCTGGGGCCAACTCACCGGGTGTTCCGGCGGGACGGGCAGGAGAGGGGAGGCTGTGTCAGGTAATGAGTTGCTCATCGCGTCACCATAAGAAAAAACTATCTAATAAAAAAGCCGGCGGGCGCCGGCTTTTCATCATTCATCGTGCGAGATTATCGCCGGGATGGTGTCATCCTTGCGTAGCGTCAGAATTTCGCAGCCGTTGTCTGTCACCACAATAGTATGCTCGTACTGCGCAGACAAGCTCCGGTCTTTGGTTTTCACCGTCCAGCCGTCTTTCATGCTGCGGATCTCTTTTTTACCGGCGTTGACCATCGGCTCGATGGTGAAGGTCATGCCTGGTTTGAGTACGACGTTGGTCTCCGGCGAATCGTAGTGCAGTACCTGAGGCTCTTCATGGAAGCCGCGGCCGATGCCGTGGCCACAGTACTCGCGAACCACGGAGAAACCTTCGGCTTCCACAAATTTCTGGATCGCCGCGCCGATCGCGCGCAGGTTGATCCCCGGTTTAACCATCTTCAGCGCCAGGTACAGGCTTTCCTGAGTGATGCGGCACAGGCGCTCGCCGAGAATCGTCGGTTTGCCAACGATAAACATTTTGGAGGTATCGCCATGGAAATCATCTTTAATGACGGTCACGTCGATATTCACGATATCGCCATCTTTCAGCAGCTTGCCGTCATCAGGGATACCGTGACAGACCACTTCATTGACCGAAATGCAGACGGATTTCGGATAGCCGTGATAGCCGAGGCAGGCGGAAATGGCCTTCTGCTCGTTAACGATATAGTCGTTACAGATGCGGTCCAGTTCGCCGGTGCTGACGCCCGGTTTGACGTAGGGTTCGATCATTTCCAGCACTTCGGCGGCCAGACGGCCGGCAACGCGCATTTTTTCGATGTCTTCAGATGTCTTAATAGAGATAGCCATGGAGTATGTCCAGCAGTGTCGATTTTTTCGACAATAATAGAGTAAGTCCTGTCAATGGTAACAGTCTGGGCAGGCTGGTGCCAAACTGAGAATCATTAACAGCACGCGACGTCAACAAGAGTTGGTGTCTGGATGGATTTTGTGGTATAAAGCGCGCCGGACTTCCGTTCCATCTCAGATACACAAGGATGGACGTAAGCGACATAGCTCACTTTGTGTAATAACACACACGTATCGGCACATATTCCGGGGTGCCCTTCGGGGTCGGTAATATGGGATACGTGGAGGCATAACCCCAATTTAATCTATAGAGGTTTTAAACATGGCAACTGTTTCCATGCGCGACATGCTCAAGGCTGGTGTTCACTTCGGTCACCAGACCCGTTACTGGAACCCGAAAATGAAGCCTTTCATCTTCGGCGCGCGTAACAAAGTTCACATCATCAACCTTGAGAAAACCGTACCGATGTTCAACGAAGCTCTGGCTGAACTGAACAAGATCGCTGCTCGTAAAGGTAAAATCCTTTTCGTTGGTACTAAGCGCGCTGCAAGCGAAGCGGTAAAAGACGCTGCTCTGAGCTGCGATCAGTTCTTCGTGAACCATCGCTGGCTGGGCGGTATGCTGACTAACTGGAAAACCGTTCGTCAGTCCATCAAACGTCTGAAAGACCTGGAAACTCAGTCCCAGGACGGTACTTTCGACAAGCTGACCAAGAAAGAAGCGCTGATGCGCACTCGTGAGCTGGACAAGCTGGAAAACAGCCTGGGCGGTATCAAAGATATGGGCGGCCTGCCGGACGCACTGTTCGTTATCGACGCTGACCACGAGCACATCGCTATCAAAGAAGCAAACAACCTGGGCATCCCGGTATTTGCTATCGTTGATACCAACTCTGATCCGGACGGCGTAGACTTCGTTATCCCGGGTAACGACGATGCAATCCGCGCAGTAAGCCTGTACCTGGGCGCTGTTGCTGCTACCGTTCGTGAAGGTCGCTCTCAGGACCTGGCTTCTCAGGCGGAAGAAAGCTTCGTAGAAGCTGAATAATAAGGTTTAAGCCCTTATTAGTACCGTGTATGAATAGGGGCCCATTATCGGCCCCTTTTTTCAATTTACGCTGTTTGGCCGTTGGCCGGGCAGTATCCACATCTCCCGAGGATTTTAGAATGGCTGAAATTACCGCTTCCCTGGTAAAAGAGCTGCGCGAACGTACTGGCGCAGGCATGATGGATTGCAAAAAAGCGCTGACTGAAGCGAATGGCGACATCGAGCTGGCAATCGAAAACATGCGTAAATCCGGCGCGATCAAAGCGGCGAAGAAAGCAGGCAACGTGGCTGCTGACGGCGTGATCAAAACCAAAATCGAAGGCAACTACGGTTACATTCTGGAAGTTAACTGCCAGACTGACTTCGTTGCTAAAGATGGTGGTTTCCAGGCATTTGCCGACAAAGTACTGGACGCCGCTGTTGCAGGTAAAATCTCCGACGTTGAAGTTCTGAAAGCGCAGTTCGAAGAAGAACGTGTTGCGCTGGTTGCTAAAATCGGCGAGAACATCAACATCCGTCGTATCGCTGTTCTGGAAGGCGACGTTCTGGGCAGCTACCAGCACGGTGCGCGTATCGGCGTTCTGGTTGCCGCTAAAGGCGCTGACGAAGAGCTGGTTAAGCAGCTGGCAATGCACGTTGCTGCAAGCAAGCCGGAATTCGTTAAGCCGGAAGACGTGTCTGCTGAAGTGGTAGAGAAAGAGTACCAGGTTCAGCTGGACATCGCGATGCAGTCCGGTAAGCCGAAAGAAATCGCAGAGAAAATGGTTGAAGGCCGCATGAAGAAATTCACCGGCGAAGTTTCTCTGACTGGTCAGCCTTTCGTTATGGAGCCGAGCAAATCTGTTGGCCAGCTGCTGAAAGAGCACAACGCTGACGTGACTGGCTTCATCCGCTTTGAAGTGGGCGAAGGCATTGAGAAAGTTGAGACTGACTTTGCAGCAGAAGTTGCTGCGATGTCCAAGCAGTCTTAATTTTTAAAAAAAGGAGCCGCCTGAGGGCGGCTTCTTTTTGCGCCCATTTTGTAAATTCAGCCAACTGCTTATAGTGGCCGCGCTGAAATGCGACATACAATGTCGCCGGAATTAACACATCTCATTCGTTGACAGTCTCAGGAAAGAAACATGGCTACCAATGCAAAACCCGTCTACAAACGTATTCTGCTGAAATTAAGTGGCGAAGCGCTGCAGGGCTCAGAAGGCTTCGGTATTGATGCAAGCATACTTGACCGCATGGCTCAGGAGATCAAAGAGCTGGTTGAGCTGGGTATTCAGGTTGGCGTAGTAATTGGTGGCGGTAACCTGTTCCGTGGTGCTGGTCTGGCGAAAGCGGGTATGAACCGCGTTGTGGGCGACCACATGGGCATGCTGGCAACGGTCATGAACGGCCTCGCAATGCGTGATGCGCTCCACCGCGCCTATGTGAACGCTCGTCTGATGTCCGCCATTCCGCTGAACGGCGTATGCGACAACTACAGCTGGGCAGAGGCGATCAGCCTGCTGCGCAACAACCGCGTAGTGATCCTCTCCGCTGGTACCGGCAACCCGTTCTTTACCACCGATTCCGCAGCCTGCCTGCGCGGTATCGAAATTGAAGCCGATGTGGTGCTGAAAGCCACTAAGGTTGACGGCGTATTCACCGCTGACCCGGCAAAAGATCCTTCTGCCACCATGTACGATCAGCTGACCTACAGCGAAGTTCTGGAAAAAGAGCTGAAAGTCATGGATCTGGCGGCCTTCACCCTGGCGCGTGACCATAAATTACCGATTCGCGTCTTCAACATGAACAAACCTGGCGCCCTGCGTCGCGTGGTGATGGGCGAAAAAGAAGGCACATTGATCACGGAATAATTCCCGTCAGCGCCAAATCCGGGTAATATTCCGCTTTACTTTCGCGGGGATATTGCCCGGTGATTTTCATTAAATCTGACTATACTTAGCTCATTTTCCGACGGGTGTCCCGTCTGGTCTGACTGAGACAAGCTTTCAAGGATTCGTAACGTGATTAGCGATATCAGAAAAGATGCTGAAATCCGCATGGAAAAATGCGTCGAAGCATTCAAAAACCAAATCAGCAAAATTCGCACGGGTCGTGCTTCTCCGAGCCTGCTGGACGGGATTGTTGTTGAATACTACGGTACTCCGACCCCGCTGCGCCAGCTGGCCAGCGTCACTGTCGAAGACTCCCGTACCCTGAAAATCAACGTCTTTGACCGTTCTATGTCCGCGGCCGTTGAAAAAGCGATCATGGCCTCAGACCTCGGTCTGAACCCAAGCTCTGCCGGCAGCGATATTCGTGTCCCGCTGCCGCCGCTGACCGAAGAGCGTCGTAAAGACCTGACCAAGATCGTGCGTGGTGAAGCCGAGCAGGCGCGCGTTGCCGTGCGTAACGTTCGCCGTGACGCCAACGATAAAGTCAAAGCGCTGCTGAAAGAAAAAGAGATCAGCGAAGATGACGATCGCCGTTCTCAGGACGACGTGCAGAAAATGACTGACGCCGCCATCAAAAAAGTTGACGCGGCGCTGGCAGACAAAGAAGCGGAACTGATGCAGTTCTAATGCTCTGCCCTTACTCGGGCCAGACAGGCTCTGGCCTGAGTAAAATCTGAAACGCCGTACAGAAGACTGTACGCTCAATTCTCGGGATTGCGTTGCAACCGCTGGCCTTGTAGCCTTTAGCGCTTAGTTGAAGGCCTAATGCCGCCGTCTCATCCCCGATAGTTGCTGCGTAGGGGCTTGCTGGCGGCGTTTTGCTTTTTATTCTGTTTCCACTCTTCTGGACGTCTCATGAAGCAATTAACCGTTCTCGGTTCGACCGGCTCCATTGGCTGTAGCACGCTGGACGTGGTGCGCCATAACCCTGGTCGCTTTTCCGTCGCCGCGCTGGTCGCGGGGAAAAACGTTGACCGTATGGTTGAACAATGCCTGGAATTTACCCCCCGTTACGCGGTGATGGACGATGCGCAAAGCGCTGAGCGGTTGCGCACCGGTCTGCATGAGCATGGCAGTCGCACCGAGGTGCTAAGCGGCCAGCAGGCGGCGGCCGAGGTCGCGGCGCTGGATGAGGTCGATCAGGTCATGGCGGCAATCGTCGGCGCGGCGGGACTGGTGCCGACGCTGGCGGCGATCCGCGCCGGGAAAACGGTATTGTTAGCGAATAAAGAATCGCTGGTGACCTGCGGTCGCTTATTCATGGAGGCGGTGCAACAGTCGGGGGCGCGATTGCTACCGGTCGATAGCGAGCATAACGCTATTTTTCAGAGTATGCCGGAGACAATTCAGCAGCATCTGGGATACGCTGATCTTGCCCGGAATGGCGTCTCGTCAATCCTGCTGACCGGCTCCGGTGGGCCTTTCCGCGAGACGGCCGTGGCTGAACTGGCGGCGATGACCCCGGATCAGGCCTGCCGTCATCCCAACTGGTCGATGGGGCGCAAGATCTCCGTCGATTCGGCCACGATGATGAACAAAGGCCTGGAATATATTGAAGCGCGCTGGCTGTTTAACGCCTCGGCCCAGCAGATGGAAGTGCTGATCCATCCGCAGTCGGTGATCCACTCGATGGTTCGCTATCAGGATGGCAGCGTGCTGGCCCAGCTTGGGGAGCCGGATATGCGCACGCCGATCGCCCATACCATGGGCTGGCCGCAGCGACTGAATTCCGGCGTTAAACCGCTGGACTTCTGTCAGTTGAGCAATCTGAGCTTCTCCGCGCCGGACTATACGCGATATCCGTGCCTGAAGCTGGCGATGGACGCGTTTGACGTCGGCCAGGCCGCGACCACGACGCTGAATGCGGCTAATGAAGAGTCGGTTGCCGCGTTTCTGCATGGCGATATCCGCTTTACCGATATTGCGGCGGTTAACCTGGCGGTGCTGGATAAGATGGACCTGCAGGAGCCGCAAAGCATTGATGATGTTCTGGTTATCGACGCCGAGGCGCGCGCAATCGCTCACCAGCAGCTGCAGCGGTTGGTTGCGCAGGCGTAACGCGGTGATATTTGTGGGCGCAAGGCTTCGGTGATATAGTCTGCGCCACCCGATCGTTGCATTTTGTTGTTAAAGATTACGGTGGCCGTGACAAAACACGGCTTTTTTGCGTAAAGCTTTTGGTTGTTCTCTGCGATTGGCTGCAGCCCCGGCACCGGATAAAAATGCGTATCCAGCGCGGCCCGGTGGCCTCTGTTTGGTGGCTAGTTAATCCTTATTATGGACTTAAAACGCGTGATGTTGTCTGCTAATCAAACTGTCAGCGAAATATCGCCCACCCATGGCTGCCGTCATGTCGCCATTATTATGGATGGCAACGGCCGTTGGGCGAAACGGCAAGGTAAAATTCGCGCTTTCGGGCATAAGGCCGGGGCGAAATCCGTGCGTCGCGCGGTCTCCTTCGCGGCGAATAATGGGATTGAGGCGTTAACGTTATACGCGTTCAGCAGCGAAAACTGGAACCGTCCGGCTCAGGAAGTCAGTGCGCTGATGGAACTGTTCGTCTGGGCGCTGGATAGCGAAGTCAAAAGCCTGCACCGACACAATGTGCGTCTGCGGATTATTGGCGACACCACGCGCTTCAATGCGCGCCTGCAGGAGCGGATCCGCAAAGCGGAAGCGCTAACCGCAAACAATACCGGCTTAACGCTGAATATTGCAGCCAATTACGGCGGTCGCTGGGATATTACCCAGGGCGTTCGTTTGCTGGCGAAACAGGTACAGGACGGGACGCTGCTGCCTGAGCAGATCACGGAAGACATGCTGAGTCAGCAGGTCTGCATGCATGAACTGGCTCCCGTTGATTTAGTTATTAGGACCGGGGGAGAGCACCGAATAAGTAACTTTCTGATTTGGCAAATTGCCTATGCCGAACTTTACTTTACGGATGTTCTTTGGCCCGATTTTGCTGAACAGGACTTTGAAGGTGCACTCCATGCCTTTGTTAATCGAGAGCGTCGTTTCGGCGGCACTGAGCCGGGTGGCAGTCATGCCTGATGGGGGTCACTTTTGCTGAAGTATCGCCTGATATCTGCTTTCGTCTTAATCCCCATCGTCATTGCGGCATTGTTTTTATTGCCGCCGATGGGCTTTGCTATCGTCACCCTGGTGGTCTGTATGCTCGCCGCCTGGGAGTGGGGACAACTGAGCGGTTTTACCTCGACGTCGCAGCGGGTTTGGCTGGCGGTGCTGTGCGGCCTTCTGCTGGCGGCGATGCTTTTTCTGCTGCCTGAATACCACTATGACGTTCATCAACCGATGGTTGAAGGGTCGCTATGGGCCTCTTTTGCCTGGTGGATCGTCGCGTTACTGCTGGTGCTCTCATACCCGGCGTCGGCGGCATTCTGGCGCCACTCTAAGGTGCTGCGCCTCATCTTCGGCATTCTGACCATCGTCCCGTTTTTCTGGGGCATGCTGGCGCTGCGCGCCTGGCACTATGCCGATAACCACTATAGCGGCGCGCTGTGGCTGCTGTACGTCATGATCCTGGTGTGGGGCGCGGACTCTGGCGCCTATATGTTTGGTAAAATGTTTGGCAAGCACAAGCTGGCGCCGAAGGTCTCACCGGGTAAAACCTGGCAGGGCTTTTTTGGCGGTTTGCTGACCGCGGCAGTGATTTCCTGGGCCTACGGCGTGTGGGCCCATCTTGACGTCACGCCGACGGTGCTGCTGGTCTGTTCGGTGGTGGCGGCCCTGGCTTCGGTGCTGGGCGACCTGACGGAAAGTATGTTTAAGCGCGAGGCCGGCATTAAGGATAGCGGGCACTTGATTCCCGGACATGGTGGTATTCTCGATCGTATCGACAGCCTGACGGCGGCGGTACCGGTCTTCGCCTGTCTGCTACTGTTGGTCTTCAGGACGATTTGACGGAAGGTTATATGCTGAGCGTGCTCTGGAATCTGGCGGCTTTTATCATTGCGCTTGGCGTACTGATTACGGTGCATGAGTTTGGCCATTTTTGGGTGGCGCGCCGCTGCGGTATCCGGGTTGAGCGTTTTTCTATCGGCTTCGGCAAAGCGCTGTGGCGGCGGATGGATAAGCAGGGCACAGAGTTCGTCATCGCCCTGATCCCACTGGGCGGCTACGTCAAGATGCTGGATGAGCGTGTTGAAGCGGTGGCGCCGGAGATGCGTCACTATGCCTTCAACAATAAAACCGTCGGTCAGCGTGCGGCGGTGATTGCCGCCGGCCCCATCGCTAACTTCATTTTCGCTATCTTTGCTTACTGGCTGGTCTTTATCATCGGCGTTCCCGGCGTGCGGCCGGTGGTGGGTGAAATAACGCCCAATTCGGTTGCCGCGCAAGCACAAATTGCAAAAGGAACGGAACTTAAAGCGATAGATGGTATCGAAACGCCTGATTGGGATGCGGTGCGTCTGCAGCTGGTGGCCAAAATCGGCAACCCGCAAACAATAGTTACCGTCGCCCCTTTCGGGACCAATCAGCGCCAGGATAAAATCGTCGATCTGCGGCACTGGTCGTTTGAGCCAGACAAGCAAGATCCCGTGACCTCGCTGGGGATCCAGCCGCGCAGCGCGCAGATTGATACGGTGCTGGCTGAGGTTCAGGCGGGATCGGCAGCCCAGAAAGCGGGTTTGCAAGCGGGCGACCGGATCGTTAAAGTCGATGGTCAACCGTTAACGCAGTGGATGACGTTTGTTAATCTGGTGCGCGATAATCCGGGCAAAGCGCTGGCGCTGGAGATTGAACGGCAGGGGAGTGTGCTGCCGTTAACCCTGACGCCGGATGCGAAAACGGTGAAAGGTAAGGCGGAAGGGTTCGCAGGGGTGGTGCCAAAGGTCATCCCGCTGCCTGAAGAATACAAGACAGTACGTCAGTACGGACCGTTTGCCGCCATCGCTGAAGCCACGGATAAAACCTGGCAGCTGATGTCGCTGACGGTCAGGATGCTGGGTAAATTGATAACCGGTGATGTCAAACTGAACAACCTCAGTGGGCCGATCTCTATCGCTCAGGGGGCTGGAATGTCAGCGGAGTTTGGGTTGATTTATTATCTGATGTTCCTGGCGCTGATTAGCGTGAACCTCGGAATCATCAACCTGTTCCCTCTACCCGTACTGGATGGGGGACATCTGCTGTTTTTAGCGATTGAAAAGCTGAAGGGCGGGCCGGTATCCGAGCGAGTTCAAGACTTTAGTTATCGCATTGGCTCAATACTGCTGGTGCTGTTAATGGGGCTTGCACTTTTCAATGATTTCTCTCGGTTATAAGAGAGTTTGTTAGGAAGAACGCATAATAACGATGGCGATGAAAAAGTTGCTCATAGCGTCGCTGCTGTTTAGCAGCGCGACTGTATACGGTGCTGAAGGGTTCGTGGTGAAGGACATTCATTTCGAAGGCTTGCAGCGTGTCGCTGTTGGTGCGGCCCTCCTCAGTATGCCAGTGCGTCCTGGCGATACGGTGACCGACGATGATATCAGTAACACTATTCGCGCGCTGTTTGCCACTGGCAACTTCGAGGACGTCCGCGTCCTGCGCGATGGTGATACCCTGCTGGTGCAGGTGAAAGAGCGTCCGACGATCGCCAGCATCACCTTCTCCGGCAACAAGTCGGTGAAAGATGACATGCTGAAGCAGAACCTTGAGGCCTCAGGCGTTCGGGTGGGCGAGTCGCTTGACCGCACGACCATCGCGGATATCGAGAAGGGTCTTGAAGACTTCTACTACAGCGTCGGTAAATACAGCGCCAGCGTCAAAGCAGTCGTTACGCCGCTGCCGCGTAACCGTGTCGATTTGAAGCTGGTCTTCCAGGAAGGCGTCTCCGCAAAAATTCAACAGATCAACATCGTCGGCAACCATGCGTTTTCGACCGATGAGCTGATCTCCCACTTCCAGCTGCGCGATGAGGTGCCGTGGTGGAACGTGGTCGGCGACCGTAAATACCAGAAGCAGAAGCTAGCGGGCGACCTTGAAACCCTGCGCAGCTACTACCTGGATCGCGGCTATGCCCGTTTCAACATCGATTCTACCCAGGTCAGCCTGACGCCGGATAAGAAAGGGATCTACATCACCGTCAACATCACCGAAGGCGATCAGTACAAGTTTTCCGGAGTGCAGGTGACGGGCAACCTCGCTGGCCATTCCGCGGAAATCGAAGCGCTGACTAAAGTTGAGCCAGGCGAACTGTACAACGGCGCGAAAGTGACCAAGATGGAAAACGACATCAAGAAACTGTTGGGTCGTTATGGTTACGCCTATCCGCGCGTGCAGTCGCAGCCGGAGATCAACGACAGCGATAAAACCGTTAAGCTGCACGTTAACGTCGACGCAGGCAACCGTTATTACGTGCGTAAAATTCGCTTCGAAGGCAACGACACCTCTAAAGATGCCGTACTGCGCCGCGAAATGCGCCAGATGGAAGGCGCATGGCTGGGCAGCGACCTCGTCGATCAGGGTAAAGACCGTCTCAATCGTTTAGGTTTCTTTGAAACGGTGGATACTGATACCCAGCGCGTGCCGGGCAGCCCGGACCAGGTCGACGTTGTCTACAAGGTGAAAGAGCGTAACACCGGTAGCTTCAACTTCGGTATCGGCTACGGCACCGAGAGCGGCGTCAGCTTCCAGGCGGGCGTTCAGCAGGATAACTGGTTAGGTACTGGCTATGCTGTCGGGATCAACGGTACCAAAAACGACTACCAGACCTATACCGAGCTGTCGGTGACCAACCCGTACTTCACCGTAGACGGTGTAAGCCTCGGCGGTCGTGTCTTCTATAATGACTTTGATGCAAACGATGCGGATCTGTCTGACTATACCAACAAAAGCTATGGTACAGACATTACGCTGGGCTTCCCGGTCAATGAATACAACACGCTGCGCGCCGGCGTCGGTTATGTGCATAACTCCCTGTCCAATATGCAGCCGCAGGTGGCAATGTGGCGTTACCTTAACTCGATGGGCCAGTATCCGGACAACACCAACGACCGGAACTCGTTCAGTGCGAATGACTTCACCTTCAACTACGGTTGGACCTATAACAAGCTTGACCGCGGCTTCTTCCCAACGGAAGGTTCGCGCGTCAACCTGAACGGTAAGGTGACCATTCCGGGCTCAGACAACGAGTACTACAAAGCGACGCTGGATACCGCGACCTACGTGCCGATCGACAACGATCATCAGTGGGTAGTACTGGGTCGTACGCGCTTTGGTTATGGCGATGGTATCGGCGGCAAAGAGATGCCGTTCTATGAGAACTTCTATGCCGGTGGTTCCAGCACCGTGCGTGGCTTCCAGTCGAACACCATTGGTCCGAAGGCGGTGTACTTCCCGTCGAGCAGCCGTCATGATGGCGATAGCGGTTATACCAATGACTGTAAGAGCACCGAATCCGCACCGTGTAAATCCGATGATGCGGTTGGCGGTAACGCGATGGCGGTGGCCAGCCTTGAGCTGATTACCCCGACGCCGTTTATTAGTGACAAATATGCGAACTCGGTCCGGACTTCCGTCTTCTGGGATATGGGTACCGTATGGGATACTCACTGGGATTCGAGCGCGTACGCGGGTTATCCGGATTACAGCGATCCGAGCAACATCCGTATGTCTGCGGGTATTGCCGTGCAGTGGATGTCGCCGTTGGGGCCGTTGGTCTTCTCCTACGCCCAACCGTTCAAAAAGTACGATGGAGACAAAGCCGAACAGTTCCAGTTTAACATTGGTAAAACCTGGTAATTGTTGGCGGCAACGGAATGCAAGTGCAGTATAGCGCTGACCGTAGGCGATAACGCGTTTATCGCCTCGCCACGCAAATAACGGTACCCCTGGGTACTCATGGGATGGTAAGGAGTTTATTGTGAAAAAGTGGTTATTAGCTGCAGGTCTGGGTTTGGCAATGGTAACTTCCGCTCAGGCGGCAGATAAAATTGCCCTGGTGAACATGAACAGCCTGTTCCAACAGGTTGCCCAGAAAACTGGCGTTTCCAACACGCTGGAAAACGAGTTCAAAGGCCGCGCTAGCGAACTGCAGCGTATGGAAGGCGACCTGCAGTCCAAAATGCAGCGTCTGCAGTCCATGAAGCCGGGCGCCGATCGTACCAAACTGGAAAAAGACGTGATGGCACAGCGCCAGACCTTCTCCCAGAAAGCGCAGGCGTTTGAACAGGATCGCGCACGTCGTTCCAACGAAGAGCGTGGCAAACTGGTTACCCGTATCCAGACTGCCGTACAGAGCGTAGCGAAAGATCAGAGCATCGATCTGGTGGTTGACGCGAATGCCGTTGCATATAACAGCAGCGATGTAAAAGACATCACCGCTGATGTGCTGAAACAGGTTAAATAAGTAATGCCTTCAATTCGACTGGCTGATCTCGCGCAGCAGTTGGATGCAGAATTACACGGTGATGGCGATATCGTCATCACCGGCGTTGCGTCCATGCAGAGCGCGAAAACGGGCCAAATCACTTTCATGGTCAACCCTAAGTACCGTGAGCACCTGGCCGCTTGCCAGGCTTCTGCCGTTGTGATGACGCAGGATGATTTACCTTTTGCCCATAGCGCCGCTCTGGTAGTGCGTAACCCCTACCTGACCTACGCGCGCATGGCTCAAATTCTGGATACCACGCCGCAGCCGGCTCAGGATATCGCGCCGAGCGCGGTCATCGATCCGTCGGCGAAGCTGGGTAGTAACGTTGCCATCGGCGCCAACGCGGTTATCGAATCCGGCGTAGTGCTGGGCGATAACGTAGTTATCGGCGCAGGCTGCTTCGTTGGGAAAAATACGAAAATAGGCGCCGGCTCGCGTTTGTGGGCTAATGTGACCGTTTACCATGAGATTGAGATCGGCGAGAATTGCCTGATTCAGTCCAGCACGGTGATTGGCGCGGATGGCTTCGGCTACGCTAACGATCGCGGTAACTGGGTGAAGATCCCGCAGCTGGGTCGCGTCATTATTGGCGATCGCGTGGAGATCGGCGCCTGCACCACGATTGACCGTGGTGCGCTGGACGATACCGTGATTGGCAACGGGGTTATCATCGATAACCAGTGCCAGATTGCGCATAACGTGGTGATTGGCGACAATACCGCGGTCGCTGGCGGCGTTATCATGGCGGGCAGCCTGAAAATTGGCCGCTACTGCATGATTGGCGGCGCCAGCGTGATTAACGGCCATATGGAAATCTGCGATAAGGTCACCGTCACGGGGATGGGGATGGTGATGCGTCCTATCAGCGAACCTGGCGTATATTCCTCCGGTATTCCGCTGCAGCCGAACAAGGCGTGGCGTAAAACCGCTGCGCTGGTGATGAATATCGACGAGATGAGCAAGCGCCTGAAAGCGATTGAGCGCAAGGTTAATCAACAAGACTAATTCATCATTTGGTCACATGACATTTCCGGCCTGTTGCATTCGCTAAAAGATTGCCGCAGGCCGTGTTATTATTGCCTTTTAGTACATTTAGACAGGAAGAGTATTTTGACTACTGACACTCATACTCTGCACATTGAAGAGATTCTGGAACTTCTGCCTCACCGTTACCCGTTCCTGCTGGTAGACCGCGTGCTGGATTTTGAAGAAGGTCGTTTTCTGCGCGCAGTAAAAAATGTTTCTGTAAACGAGCCGTTTTTCCAGGGGCACTTCCCTGGTAAGCCGATTTTGCCGGGCGTCCTGATTCTGGAAGCAATGGCGCAAGCCACCGGGATTCTGGCGTTCAAAAGCGTCGGAAAACTGGAACCAGGCGAGCTGTACTACTTCGCGGGTATCGATGAAGCACGCTTCAAACGCCCGGTAGTACCAGGCGATCAGATGATTATGGAAGTCACTTTCGAGAAAACCCGCCGCGGCCTAACCCGTTTCAAAGGCGTTGCGCTGGTTGACGGTAAAGTGGTTTGCGAAGCGACGATGATGTGTGCGCGTAGCCGGGAGGCCTGATACGTGATTGATAAAACCGCTTTTGTTCATCCTACCGCCATTGTAGAAGAAGGCGCCGTGATTGGCGCTAACGTCCACATTGGTCCGTTTTGTATTGTTGGCGCTAACGTCGAAATCGGCGAAGGCTCCGTGCTGAAGTCTCACGTTGTCGTTAACGGCCACACCAAAATCGGCCGTGACAATGAGATCTATCAGTTCGCTTCCATCGGCGAAGTTAACCAGGATCTGAAATATGCTGGCGAACCGACCCGGGTGGAAATTGGCGATCGCAACCGCATTCGCGAAAGCGTCACCATTCATCGCGGCACAGTACAGGGCGGTGGATTAACAAAGGTGGGCAACGATAACCTGCTGATGATCAACGCCCACGTGGCGCACGATTGTACGCTTGGCGATCGCTGCATTCTGGCCAATAACGCGACGCTCGCGGGCCATGTTTCGCTGGATGATTATGTCATTATCGGCGGCATGACGGCGGTGCATCAGTTCTGCGTCATTGGCTCACACGTTATGGTTGGCGGCTGCTCCGGCGTGGCGCAGGACGTTCCGCCGTTCGTAATTGCCCAGGGCAACCATGCGACGCCGTTCGGCGTTAACATCGAAGGGCTGAAACGCCGCGGCTTCAGCCGGGAAGCAATCACCGCGATCCGCAACGCGTATAAACTGCTGTACCGCAGCGGCAAAACGCTGGAAGAAGCCAAGCCGGAAATTGCCGAACTGGCTGCTCAGCATCCTGAGGTTCAGCCGTTTGTCGATTTCTTCGCTCGTTCTACCCGCGGCTTGATTCGTTAATGGCTGAACAGCGTCCCCTGACGATTGCCCTGGTCGCCGGAGAAACCTCCGGCGATATTCTAGGCGCTGGTCTCATCCGCGCGCTTAAAGCACGCATCCCGAATGCGCGCTTTGTCGGCGTGGCGGGGCCGCTAATGCAGGCGGAAGGGTGCGAAGCCTGGTATGAAATGGAAGAGCTGGCGGTGATGGGCATTGTTGAAGTGCTCGGTCGCCTGCGTCGCTTACTCCATATTCGCGCCGATTTGACCCGCCGCTTCGGCGAGCTGCGTCCCGATGTCTTCGTCGGCATCGACGCCCCTGACTTTAATATCACCCTCGAAGGAAATCTGAAAAAGCAGGGCATCAAAACCATTCACTACGTCAGCCCGTCGGTCTGGGCCTGGCGACAAAAACGCGTTTTCAAAATCGGCAGATCCACCGATCTGGTGCTGGCCTTTCTGCCTTTCGAAAAGGCGTTTTATGACAAATTTAACGTCCCCTGCCGCTTTATTGGCCATACCATGGCGGATGCGATGCCGCTGGATCCTGACAAAGGCGCTGCGCGCGACCGGTTAGGGATCCCGCACAGCGTGCGCTGCCTCGCTCTGCTACCCGGCAGCCGCGGCGCGGAAGTCGAAATGCTTAGCGCCGACTTCCTGAAAACCGCGCAGCTTCTGCGCACCACCTATCCCGATCTGCAGGTGGTGGTGCCGCTGGTTAATGCTAAACGGCGGGAGCAGTTTGAGCGTATTAAAGCTGAGACGGCGCCGGATATGATCGTGCATATGCTGGACGGTCAGGCGCGCGATGCGATGATCGCCAGCGACGCCGCGCTGCTGGCCTCCGGGACGGCAGCGCTGGAGTGTATGCTGGCGAAATGCCCGATGGTGGTTGGCTACCGGATGAAGCCGTTCACCTTCTGGCTGGCGAAGCGGTTGGTAAAAACCGACTATGTCTCGTTACCGAACCTGCTGGCCGGTCGCGAACTGGTTAAAGAGCTGCTGCAGGATGAGTGCGAGCCCCAGGCGCTGGCAGCCGCTCTGCAGCCGCTGCTGGCCGATGGCAAAACCAGCCATGAGATGCATGAGACGTTCCGCGCCCTGCATCAGCAGATCCGCTGCAACGCCGATGAGCAGGCGGCGGACGCCGTACTGGAGTTAGCAAAACAATGATGGAGTTCGTCTATCCGCATACCCATCTGGTTGCCGGCGTCGATGAGGTCGGGCGTGGCCCCCTGGTTGGCGCGGTGGTGACCGCGGCGGTGATCCTCGATCCGGCGAAGCCGATTGTGGGTCTGAATGATTCCAAAAAACTCAGCGAGAAGCGTCGTCTGGCGCTGTTCGATGAGATTAAAGAGAAAGCGCTGTGCTGGAGCCTGGGGCGCGCCGAGCCGCACGAAATCGACGAGCTGAATATTCTGCATGCCACTATGCTGGCGATGCAGCGCGCCGTCGCCGGCCTGAGCATTGTTCCTGAGTTTGTCCTGATCGATGGCAACCGCTGTCCGTCGCTACCGATGCCCTCCCAGGCGGTGGTGAAAGGCGACAGCCGGGTGGCAGAAATCAGCGCAGCGTCTATTCTGGCAAAAGTCACTCGTGACGCCGAAATGGCCACGCTGGACCTCGCATTTCCCCACTACGGATTTGCCCAGCATAAAGGCTATCCCACCGCTGTTCACCTGCAGAAGCTGCAGGAACACGGCGCAACAGAGCATCACCGGCGCAGTTTTGGCCCGGTGAAGCGTGCCCTGGGCCTGGCGTCCAACTAAGTCACCGGGATCTAAAGATGGCTGAACCACGTTTCGTACACCTGCGGGTGCACAGCGACTATTCCATGATCGATGGGCTGGCAAAGACCGGGCCGCTGGTGAAGAAGGCGGCCTCGCTTGGCATGCCAGCGCTGGCGATCACCGATTTCACCAACCTCTGCGGACTGGTGAAGTTCTACGGGACGGGACACGGCGCGGGGATTAAGCCGATCGTCGGCGCCGACTTTCACGTGCAGTGCGACCTGCTCGGCGACGAATTTACCGAGCTGACCGTGCTGGCGGCGAACAACACCGGCTACCAGAACCTGACCCTGTTGATTTCCCGTGCCTATCAGCGCGGCTACGGCGCCCTGGGGCCGTGGATCGATCGCGACTGGCTGGTGGAACATCAGGAAGGGCTGATTCTGCTCTCCGGCGGCCGGAAAGGTGACGTCGGCGTCAGCCTGATCCGCGGCAATATGCCGCTGGTTGAACAGTGCGTCGCCTTCTACGAAGAGCATTTCCCGGACCGCTATTTTCTGGAGCTGATCCGTACCGGTCGACAGGATGAAGAGGCCTATCTCCACGCCGCCGTGGCGCTGGCGGAAGCGCGCGGCCTGCCGGTGGTGGCGACCAACGATGTCCGCTTTCTCGACACCAGCGATTTCGACGCCCATGAAATCCGCGTCGCGATCCACGACGGCTTTACGCTCGACGACCCGAAACGGCCGCGCAACTACTCGCCGCAGCAATATATGCGCAGCGAGGAAGAGATGTGCGAGCTGTTCGCCGATATTCCGGAAGCGCTGGCGAACAGCGTTGAAATTGCCAAGCGCTGCAACGTCACCGTGCGGCTTGGCGAATATTTCCTGCCGCAGTTCCCGACCGGCGATATGACCACGGAAGATTTCCTGGTCATGAAATCGAAAGAGGGTCTGGAAGAGCGGCTGGAATTCCTCTTCCCGGATCCTGCCGTCCGTGCTGAAAAGCGCCCGGAGTATGACCAGCGTCTGGATATTGAACTCCAGGTTATCAACCAGATGGGGTTCCCGGGCTACTTCCTGATTGTGATGGAGTTTATCCAGTGGTCGAAGGATAACGGCGTGCCGGTTGGCCCGGGACGCGGTTCCGGCGCCGGTTCGCTGGTGGCCTACGCGCTGAAGATCACCGATCTTGACCCGCTGGAGTTCGACCTGCTGTTCGAACGTTTCCTTAACCCGGAACGTGTCTCGATGCCCGACTTCGACGTCGACTTCTGCATGGAGAAACGCGACCAGGTTATCGAGCACGTGGCGGATATGTACGGCCGCGACGCGGTATCGCAGATCATCACCTTCGGTACCATGGCGGCGAAAGCGGTCATCCGCGATGTCGGTCGCGTGCTGGGTCACCCGTACGGATTTGTCGATCGTATCTCCAAGCTGGTGCCGCCCGATCCGGGCATGACGCTGGCGAAAGCCTTCGAGGCCGAGCCGCAGCTGCCGGAGATCTACGAGGCGGACGAAGAAGTGAAAGCGCTGATCGACATGGCGCGTAAGCTGGAAGGGGTGACGCGAAACGCCGGTAAACATGCCGGTGGGGTAGTTATCGCTCCAACCAAAATCACCGATTTCGCGCCACTGTATTGCGATGAGCAGGGGCTGCATCCGGTTACCCAGTTTGATAAGAACGACGTGGAATACGCCGGGCTGGTGAAATTCGACTTCCTCGGTCTGCGTACGCTCACTATCATTAACTGGGCGCTGGAGATGATCAACAAGCGCCGTGAGAAGAACGGCGAAGGGCCGCTGGATATCGCCGCCATCCCGCTGGATGACAAGAAAAGCTTCGACATGCTGCAGCGCTCGGAAACCACCGCGGTCTTCCAGCTTGAATCGCGCGGCATGAAAGATCTGATTAAACGCCTGCAGCCGGACTGCTTCGAAGATATGATCGCGCTGGTGGCTCTGTTCCGCCCGGGCCCGCTGCAGTCGGGGATGGTAGATAACTTTATCGACCGTAAGCATGGCCGCGAGGAGATCTCTTATCCGGACGTGCAGTGGCAGCATGAAAGCCTGAAACCGGTGCTGGAGCCAACCTACGGCATCATCCTGTATCAGGAACAGGTCATGCAGATTGCCCAGGTGCTGTCCGGATATACCCTCGGCGGCGCGGACATGCTGCGTCGTGCGATGGGTAAGAAAAAGCCGGAGGAGATGGCCAAGCAGCGTTCTATCTTTGAGGATGGGGCGAAGAAAAACGGCATAGACGGCGAACTGGCGATGAAAATCTTCGACCTGGTGGAGAAATTCGCCGGTTACGGATTTAACAAATCGCACTCCGCCGCCTACGCGTTGGTCTCCTACCAGACGCTGTGGCTTAAGGCGCACTACCCGGCCGAGTTTATGGCGGCGGTGATGACCGCCGATATGGACAACACCGAGAAAGTGGTTGGCCTGGTGGATGAGTGCTGGCGAATGGGGCTAAAAATCCTGCCCCCGGATATTAACTCCGGCCTGTACCATTTCCACGTTAACGACGATGGCGAGATCGTCTACGGCATTGGCGCCATCAAGGGCGTCGGCGAAGGACCGATCGAAGCGATTATTGAGGCGCGCAACAATGGCGGCTATTTCCGCGAGCTGTTCGACCTCTGCGCGCGAACCGATATTAAAAAGCTCAACCGTCGGGTGCTGGAAAAGCTGATTATGTCCGGGGCGTTCGATCGTCTCGGCCCACATCGCGCGGCGCTGATGAATTCGCTGGGCGATGCGTTGAAAGCCGCTGACCAGCACGCGAAAGCCGAGGCCATCGGCCAGGCTGATATGTTCGGCGTGCTGGCGGAAGAGCCCGAGCAAATTGAGCAATCCTACGCCAGCTGCCAGCCATGGCCTGAGCAGGTGGTGCTGGATGGTGAAAGGGAGACCCTGGGGCTATACCTCACCGGACACCCGATTAACCAGTATCTGAAGGAGATTGAGCGCTACGTCGGCGGCGTGAGGCTCAAAGACATGCATCCGACCGAACGTGGGAAAGTCACCACGGCGGCGGGGCTGGTGATTGCGGCGCGGGTAATGGTCACCAAGCGCGGCAATCGTATCGGCATCTGTACCCTGGATGACCGTTCCGGGCGGCTGGAAGTGATGTTATTCACCGACGCGCTGGATAAATATCAGCAGTTGCTGGAAAAAGACCGCATACTTATCGTCAGCGGACAGGTCAGCTTTGATGACTTTAGCGGGGGGCTTAAAATGACCGCCCGTGAAGTCATGGACATTGACGAAGCCCGGGAAAAATATGCTCGCGGGCTTGCTATCTCGCTGACGGACAGGCAAATTGATGACCAGCTTTTAAACCGACTCCGTCAGTCTCTGGAACCCCACCGTTCGGGAACCATTCCAGTGCACCTCTACTATCAGAGGGCGGATGCACGCGCGCGGTTGCGTTTCGGCGCAACATGGCGCGTCTCTCCGAGCGATCGTTTACTTAACGATCTGCGGGGCCTTATCGGCTCGGAGCAGGTGGAACTGGAGTTTGACTAATACAGGAATACTATGAGTCTGAATTTCCTAGATTTTGAACAGCCGATTGCAGAGCTGGAAGCGAAAATCGATTCCCTGACTGCGGTAAGCCGTCAGGATGAGAAACTGGATATTAACATCGACGAAGAAGTGCATCGTCTGCGTGAGAAAAGCGTAGAGCTGACGCGCAAAATCTTCGCCGATCTCGGTGCATGGCAGGTTGCGCAACTGGCGCGCCACCCGCGCCGTCCTTACACCCTGGATTATGTCCGCCTGGCGTTCGACGAATTTGACGAACTGGCCGGTGACCGCGCCTTCGCTGACGATAAAGCGATTGTCGGCGGTATCGCGCGTCTTGACGGTCGTCCGGTGATGATCATCGGCCACCAGAAAGGTCGTGAAACCAAAGAGAAAATTCGCCGCAACTTTGGGATGCCGGCGCCGGAAGGCTACCGCAAAGCGCTACGCCTGATGGAGATGGCTGAGCGGTTTAAAATGCCGATCATCACCTTTATCGACACCCCGGGCGCCTACCCGGGCGTCGGCGCGGAAGAGCGTGGCCAGTCGGAAGCGATCGCCCGCAACCTGCGTGAGATGTCGCGTCTGAGCGTGCCGGTTATCTGCACCGTAATCGGTGAAGGCGGCTCCGGCGGCGCGCTGGCGATCGGCGTGGGCGACAAGGTCAACATGCTCCAGTACAGCACCTATTCGGTCATTTCGCCGGAAGGCTGCGCCTCCATTCTGTGGAAGAGCGCGGATAAAGCGCCGCTGGCTGCGGAAGCAATGGGCATTATCGCCCCGCGTCTGAAAGAGCTGAAGCTGATCGATTCTATCGTTCCGGAACCGCTGGGCGGCGCTCACCGCAACCCGGAAGCGATGGCGGCAAGCCTGAAGGCGCAGCTGCTGGCAGACCTGGCAGACCTCGATCTGCTCAGCGAAGAAGAGCTGCTGAACCGCCGCTATCAGCGTCTGATGAGCTACGGTTACGCTTAACTTTTTCGTCAGGACTTAACACTAAGGGCCGGATTTTCCGGCCCTTTTTTTATGTGCGATGCGCTCGGGGGATTGCTATGATGCTTGACTTAGGTTAATACCAGGAGGAAAGCGTGAATATCATCGCCATCATGGGGCCTCACGGCGTCTACCACAAAGACGAGCCGATCAAAGAACTGGAAGCGGCGCTGCAGCGCCAGGGCTTCCAGACCATCTGGCCGCAAAACAGCGCCGACCTGCTGCAGTTTATCGAGCACAACCCGCGCATCTGCGGGGTGATCTTCGACTGGGATGAATACAGCGTCGATCTGTGCAGCGATATCAATCAGCTCAATGAATACCTTCCTCTGTACGCCTTTATTAACGCCCACTCGACGATGGATGTCAGCAGTCAGGATTTGCGCATGACGCTGTGGTTCTTCGAATATGCGCTGGGACTCTCCGAAGAGATCGCCACCCGCATTGGGCAGTACACCCGCGAGTACCTGGAGAATATCACTCCGCCGTTTACCCGCGCGCTGTTCAACTATGTCCAGGAGGGAAAATATACCTTCTGTACGCCGGGTCATATGGGCGGCAGCGCCTATCAGAAAAGCCCGGTGGGCTGCCTGTTCTATGATTTTTTTGGCGGGAATACGCTGAAGGCGGATGTCTCGATTTCGGTCACCGAGCTGGGCTCCCTGCTGGATCATACCGGCCCGCACCTGGAGGCGGAGGAGTATATCGCGCGCGCCTTTGGCGCCGAGCAAAGCTATATGGTGACCAACGGCACCTCGACGTCCAATAAAATTGTCGGCATGTACTCGGCGCCCGCCGGCAGCACCCTGCTGATTGACCGTAACTGTCACAAATCGCTGGCCCACCTGCTGATGATGAGCGATGTGGTTCCCCTGTGGCTGAAGCCGACCCGCAACGCGCTGGGGATCCTCGGCGGTATCCCCCGGCGCGAATTTACCCGCGACAGCATTCAGCAGAAAGTGCGCGACACGGGCGGGGCGCAGTGGCCCGTGCATGCGGTGATCACCAACTCCACCTACGATGGTCTGCTCTATAACACCACCTGGCTTAAGGAGACGCTCGATGTCCCGTCGATCCATTTCGATTCCGCCTGGGTGCCCTATACCCATTTCCATCCGATATATCAGGGGAAAAGCGGTATGAGCGGGGAGCGGATCCCCGGGAAAGTCATCTTCGAGACGCAGTCGACGCATAAGATGCTGGCCGCGCTGTCGCAGGCCTCGCTGATCCACATTAAAGGCAACTATGATGAAGAGACCTTTAACGAAGCCTTTATGATGCATACCTCTACGTCGCCGAGCTACCCCATCGTCGCGTCGATTGAGACCGCGGCGGCGATGCTGCGCGGCAACTCCGGTAAACGTCTGATCCAGCGCTCCATTGAGCGGGCGCTGGACTTCCGCAAAGAGGTGCAGCGACTGCGCGAGGAGTCGGACGGCTGGTTCTTTGATATCTGGCAGCCGGAAGCCGTGGATAAAGCCGAGTGCTGGCCGGTAGCGCCGGGCGAGGACTGGCACGGTTTCAAAGATGCCGATGCGGATCATATGTATCTCGATCCGGTGAAGGTCACTATTCTGACGCCGGGCATGGACGAGCAGGGGAATATGGATGAAGAGGGGATCCCGGCGGCGCTGGTGGCGAAGTTTCTCGACGAGCGGGGCGTGGTGGTAGAGAAAACAGGCCCCTACAATCTGCTGTTCCTGTTCAGTATCGGCATCGATAAAACCCGGGCGATGGGGCTGCTGCGCGGCCTGACCGAGTTTAAACGCGCCTACGATCTCAATCTGCGGGTGAAAAATATGCTGCCGGATCTGTACGCCGAAGATCCCGACTTCTACCGCAACATGCGGATCCAGGATCTGGCGCAGGGGATCCACCGCTTGATCCGTCAGCATCAGCTGCCGCAGCTGATGCTCAGCGCCTTTGACGTCCTGCCGGAAATGAAAATGACGCCGCATCACGCCTGGCAGCGCCAGATCAAGGGGGAGGTGGAAACTATTGAACTGGAGAACCTGGTGGGGCGGATTTCGGCCAACATGATCCTCCCTTATCCGCCGGGGGTTCCGCTGCTGATGCCGGGAGAGATGATCACCGAGGAAAGCCGGGCGGTGCTCGATTTTCTGCTGATGCTTTGCTCTATCGGCCGTCATTACCCGGGCTTTGAGACCGATATTCACGGCGCCAAGCGCGATGAGGACGGTGTGTATCGGGTACGAGTCTTAAAAAATGACGAAAGGCTTGCGCGTTAACGGCGCGCACGAGTAACGTGGCTGGCTTAACAGAAGGAGTTTAACCATGCTGGGTTTGAAACGGGTTCACCATATTGCCATCATTGCGACCGACTACGCCCGCAGTAAAGCGTTCTATTGCGATATTCTGGGGTTTACGCTGCAAAGTGAGTTTTATCGCGCCGAGCGCGATTCCTGGAAAGGCGATCTGGCGCTCAACGGCGAGTATGTAATTGAGTTGTTCTCGTTCCCGTTTCCGCCAGCCCGCCCCAGTCGTCCGGAAGCCTGCGGGCTGCGTCATCTGGCCTTTAGCGTGGATGATATCGACGCCGCGGTAGCCCATCTCACCGCGCATGGCGTGGAGTGCGAAGCGATTCGTGTCGATCCCTTTACCGGTAAACGCTTTACCTTCTTTAGCGATCCGGACGACCTGCCGCTGGAAATATATCAGCAGTAAATCTTGCCAGCGCGGCCCTGGCCCGGTAACGTGCCGGGCCATCACTTCTCGGTATGTTCGTGGATATGACGGCTGATATTGCGCATACGCTTCATCCCCATCGCCAGCTGCTGGTGGCCTTCAGCGGCGGTCTGGACTCGACGGTTCTTCTGCATCAGCTGGTGCTGCTGCGGGAACAGGATCCCTCGCTGACGCTGCGGGCGGTGCATGTTCACCACGGCCTTAGCGCCCACGCAGACGACTGGGTGGCGCATTGTCGGCAGATTTGCCAGCAGTGGCAGGTGCCGCTGGTGGTGCATCGCGTGACGTTAGCCCGGGGAGGGCTGGGCGTCGAGGCCCACGCTCGTGCGGCGCGCTATCAGGCCTTTCAGGATACGCTCAATGCCGGCGAGGTGTTAGTGACCGCCCAGCACCAGGACGATCAGTGCGAAACCCTGCTGCTGGCGTTAAAACGCGGCAGCGGTCCTACCGGCCTGTCGGCGATGGCGCCATCCTCTGCCTTTGCCGGCAGTCGACTACTGCGTCCTCTCCTCAATGAAACCCGCGAATCACTACGCCAGTGGGCGCTCGCCCATCAGCTGTCGTGGATCGAAGATGAGAGTAATCAGGATGATACCTATGACCGCAATTTCCTGCGCCTGCGGGTGATCCCGGTGCTGCGCGAGCGTTGGCCGCACTTTAGCGAGGCCGTCGCCCGCAGCGCCAGCCTGTGCGCCGAGCAGGAACAACTGCTGGACGAGATGTTGGCGGCGGAGCTGGCGTCGCTGGTGGCCGAAGATGGCTCGCTGGCTATCGCGCCGCTGGCGACGATGAGTCCGCCGCGCCGAGCGGCGCTGCTGCGTCGCTGGCTCGCCGGGCAGCAGGCGCCGATGCCCGCCCGCGAGGTGCCTGAGCGCCTCTGGCACGAGGTGGCGCTGGCGCGGGAAGATGCCAGCCCCTGTCTGCGGCTGGGGGAATTTACCGTCCGCCGTTTTCAACAGCGTTTGTACTGGGTGAAGTATCTTCCCGGTCAGACGGACAGCGTTCAGCGCTGGCCCGACTGGCGCCAGCCGCTGCGGCTGGCGGACGGTCTCGGCGAGCTGACGCTGCAGCCCGGCGGCAGGCTGCGCCCGCCGTCGGCGGATGAGCCGGTCACCGTCCGCTTTCGCGCCAGCGGCCACCTGCATATTGTCGGGCGCCATGGCGGACGCAAGCTTAAGAAGCTCTGGCAGGAGCTGGGCGTTGCTCCGTGGCGACGAGACACCACGCCGCTGCTGTTTTACGGCGAAACGCCGATTGCCGCAGCGGACGATCTGTTTGTGACCACAGAAGGTGAAGTGAAGGACGGGGAAGGGGTCAGGCTGATGTGGAGGAAAACGGGCGATTAAGCCCGTTTTTGATTCAGGATTCGCTCACCACCACGGTGCCGATTTCCGGGTGACTGAAGCTGGCGATTTTATCCAGGCGCAGCTCGCGGACGTTGCCGGCGAGTTCGACCACCAGATACTCGATATTTTTTCGCGAGATAAGATCGCTGGCCTTTGCCTGCAGCTGTTCGCCATCCTTCAGCGCCAGCGTCAGCACCAGGTGATGCTGGCAGGCCAGCTCCAGGTTGTCGTAATCATCGCAGTTAATGGGTTGATAAGTATCATTCATTGACATAATCGCTCACCAGTAAGTTTGCTGCCGCATAAGCGGCCTTTTCCCTGACTGACTCCGAAAGGGCCTCATCCGCCGCAATCTCATTCAATACTTTCAACACGCAACCCAGCGCATCCGGGATATACCCTAAGTCTCCGCTGGCTATTTCCGCATACCGCTTGCGTATTAACTCACAATAGTGGTCCACATGCCCTCCTGTCAGCGTTCTGACTCAACCGTGGGATGCAAGTTTAAGCCTACGAAGATAAACTCTGTTTAGCAAGGGAACTATATCATAGTCATTTAAGCAATTTCAGCAGGATGAAACAGGTTGCTGCGATTGACGACAGCCTTTTGCCGCCAGTTTCGCTACAATGTACGCCATTCTTTTCAGGAGTTTATTCATGGCGCTGAAAGCGACAATATATAAAGCTGCGGTAAATGTAGCCGATCTGGATCGCAACCAGTTTCTGGATGCTAACCTGACGCTGGCTCAGCATCCGTCAGAAACCCAGGAGCGCATGATGCTGCGCCTGCTGGCATGGATCAAATATGCCGATGAACGGCTACAGTTTACCCGCGGTCTATCGTCGGATGACGAGCCGGAGCTGTGGCTGCTTAACGATCATCTCGGGGTCGATCTGTGGATCGAACTGGGTCTGCCGGATGAGCGGCGGATTAAGAAAGCCTGCTCACGGGCGCAGGCGGTGGCGCTGTTTGCCTATAATAGCCGGGCAGCTGAAATCTGGTGGCAGCAGAATCAGAGCAAGCTTGCGGCGTACCCGAAGCTGACCATCTGGTATCTTGATGATGCGCAACTGGCACTGCTTAGCGCCTTTGCCGACCGTACCATGACGCTGCAGGCCACTCTGCAGGAGGGCAGTATCTGGTTATCCGACGCTCGGAATAATCTGGAAATTCAGCTTACCGCCTGGCAAGCGTCGGCATGATTACTATTAGCCGCAGCGTAGCCCTTGCCGACGACGAAATCGTCTTGTCAGGCATTCGCGCCCAGGGAGCAGGGGGGCAGCATGTAAACAAAGCGTCGACGGCGATCCATCTGCGCTTTGATATTAAAGCTTCAAGCCTGCCGGAGTTTTATAAAGAGCGCCTGCTCGCCGCCAGCCACCACTTAATTTCTGCTGACGGTGTGGTTATCATTAAGGCTCAGGAATACCGCAGCCAGGAGATGAACCGTGAAGCGGCGATCGCCCGGCTGGTGGCCCTTATTAAAGAATTAACCGCAGTGCAAAAAAGTCGCCGGGAGACGCGACCGACTCGGGCATCGAAAGAGCGACGCCTTGCTTCCAAGGCACAGAAGTCCTCAGTCAAGGCGCTGCGTGGGAAAGTTCGCCAGTGAAGGCGTCGGCGAACGGGTGAAATGGATGATAAGGAAAGCAAAGTGAAGAAAATCGTATTCTCCGTGATAGCGGCCTGTTCGCTGTTCGCGCTGTTTGGTTGTAACCATCGCGCCGAGACTGACACGGTCCAGCCAGCGGCGATGGAAGAGCTCAAGCCGATGCAGCAAAGCTGGCGAGGCGTGCTGCCTTGCGCGGATTGCGAAGGTATCGACACCTCGCTGTTCCTGGAAAAAGACGGGACCTGGGTGATGAATGAGCACTACCAGGGCGCCCGTCGTGAGCCGTCATCCTTTGCCTCGTACGGCACCTGGGCACGTACCGCGGATAAGCTGGTGCTGACCAACAGCAAGGGCGAGAAATCTTACTTTCGCGCGAAAGGCGACAAGCTGGAGATGCTCGACCGCAACGGAAGCCCCATTCAGTCTCCTCTCAACTATACCCTGGAGCCAGTGAAGGCCAGCCTGCCGACGACGCCGATGGCGATGCGCGGCATGTATTTCTATATGGCCGATGCGGCAACCTTTACCGATTGCGCGACCGGTAAACGCGTCGCGGTGGCGAACAATGCCCAGCTTGAGCGGGATTATGCCGCCGCGCGCGGGACCGATACTCGCCCGGTACTGCTGGTGGTAGAAGGGCACTTTACTCTCGAAGCGAACCCGGATACCGGCGAGATGATGAAAACGCTGATGACGGATCAAGCCGGCAAATTTATTCCCGGTAAAGACTGCAGCCATTGATTGTCTGGCCCCTGTCCGGGTAACGGGCAGGGGATGATCCCGCGCAGTACCACCTACTAACTCCTGTTATTAGCCCTGTCACATCAAGAGTGAGCGTGGATCTGGCTGGCGGAAAAGCGTCAATCGTTTCTTTACTCCGCACCGTCCTTCGGTTTGTTCAGCCCCACCAGCTTACCGGCCTGAAGATAAACTCCCAGTTTCAAATGCCCGACATACTGGAGCTGCGTTTCGGGTTTAAACGTGGCGACGTCTCCTTCCCGCATGTGCAGCAGATCGGAAGGACTGATCCACGCCGCCTGCGCGAGCGTCAGCGGATGCCCGGCTCGGACAAAGGCCTCGCTGACAAACTCCGAGCAAAACCACGCTTTCTTGTCGCCGCTTGCCGCATCGCCCAGCTGCGCTTTGGCCAGGCCACTGACGCACTGCTGGCGAAAGTCTCGTGAGAAGGGGTTGAGCGAGCAGAGCGGTTTGGTGACCATATAAGGGATAAACTGAATAATGCCGCGATAGTTATACCCGCTGTCTTTGACCTGCCAGGCAAAACTTTTCATCGTCGTTGCCTGGTCCGGCGTCAGGTCAGGCACCCTGAGAGCAAAGAGTTTATCGCTGTGCGCCAGCGCCTGCTGAAGGGTAATCACTTGTACGCCGGCACCGGTGGCTTCCGCAACCTGACCTTCGCCAACATACAGCGCGACGTGGCTTACGGAAGAGGCGCTGAAGGCGCGGATCCCAAGCGATGTGACGCCCAGGCTGGAGGAGAACAGCAGGTCGCCGGAGCGCAGGTCGCTTTCGGCGATTTCGCGCAGTCCGCTGCCGGCAATCGAGCTTTGACGCTGGAGGGTAACAGCCCAGGATGATGAATGGTCATCGGCAGCAGATGTGGAAGGCGAGCTGCGGCCGACGTCCAGGGTACAGGCGGTAAGCAGGAGCAGGGCAAAAGTAAGCAGTCCGCTGCGGATGAGATGTGCAGTCATTGGTACTGTCCTTGTAAAAAAAAAGGCCCTGACATCCGTTCAGGGCCCTGAGGTGGGGGTTAGCCTTTTATCGCTTTAACCAGATATTCCACAATATCTCCGGTCTTAATCAGCTGCTTCTCACCGTTGCGACGATACTTGTATTCGATATCATCGTTGTCGAGGTTACGATCGCCCAGCACGATGGTGTGCGGGATACCGATCAGCTCCATATCGGCGAACATCACGCCCGGACGCTCTTTACGATCGTCCATCAGCACTTCAATACCCTGGGCGCTCAGCTCGGCGTACAGTTTCTCCGCCAGCTCCTGCACACGGTAAGACTTGTGCATGTTCATCGGCAGGATCGCCACCTGGAACGGCGCAATCGCATCCGGCCAGACGATGCCGCGATCGTCAAAGTTCTGCTCAATCGCCGCCGCTACCACGCGAGTCACCCCGATACCATAGCAGCCCATGGTCAGGATCTGGTTACGGCCATCTTCGCCCTGGACCGCGGCTTTCATCGCCTCGGAGTACTTCGTCCCCAGCTGGAAGATATGACCCACTTCGATACCGCGCTTAATAAGCAGGGTACCTTTACCGTCCGGGCTCGGGTCGCCGGCGACGACATTACGGATGTCGGCCACTTCCGGCGTCGCGACATCGCGGTCCCAGTTGATGCCGAAGTAGTGTTTGCCATCGATGTTGGCGCCAGCGGCGAAATCGCTCATCACCGCTACAGTACGGTCGATAATCACCGGAACCGGCATGTTCACCGGGCCCAGGGAGCCCGGACCGGCGTTCACCAGGGCGCGGATCTCTTCTTCGGTGGCGAAGGTCAGCGGGCTGGCGACCTGCGGCAGTTTTTCCGCTTTCACTTCGTTCAGCTCGTGATCGCCGCGCACCAGCAGGGCAACCAGCGGGGAAGCGCTATCTTCAACCGCTTTCACCAGCAGAGTTTTCACGGTTTTTTCGATCGGCAGGTTGAACTGCTCCACCAGCTCGGCGATGGTTTTGGCGTTCGGCGTATCGACCAGGGTCATTTCCTGGGTGGCGGCTGCGCGCGGCTCTTTCGGCGCAACGGCTTCCGCAAACTCGATGTTTGCCGCGTAGTCGGAGCTGTCGGAGAAGATCACATCGTCTTCGCCGCTCTGCGCCAGCACCTGGAATTCATGAGAGGCGTTGCCGCCGATAGAACCGGTGTCAGCCTGTACCGCGCGGAAATCCAGCCCCATACGGCTGAAGATTTTGCTGTAAGCGGCATACATCGCGTCGTAGGTTTCCTGCAGCGATTCCTGCGAAGTATGGAAAGAGTAGGCATCTTTCATCAGGAATTCACGGGAGCGCATCACCCCGAAACGCGGGCGTACTTCGTCGCGGAATTTGGTCTGGATCTGATAGAAGTTCAGCGGCAGCTGTTTATAGGAGTTCAGCTCGTTGCGGATCAGATCGGTAATGACCTCTTCGTGGGTTGGGCCGAGGACGAACGGACGATCGCCGCGATCGGCAATGCGCAACAGTTCCGGGCCGTACTGCTCCCAGCGCCCGCTCTCCTGCCACAGTTCAGATGGCTGAACGACCGGCATTAACACCTCGATCGCACCGGCGTTGTTCATTTCTTCACGCACGATGTTTTCGACTTTTTTCAGGACGCGCACGCCGGTCGGCAGCCAGGTGTATAACCCGGAGGCCAGCTTGCGGATCATCCCGGCGCGCAGCATCAGCTGATGGCTGATTACCTCGGCGTCGGCAGGTGTCTCCTTCAGAGTGGAGAGCAGATATTGGCTAGTACGCATGTTGTAACGGTTCCAGTTAAACGAGCGGAACAGGCTGGTTGCCCAGCCTGAAACAAAAAAAGTGGTTTAGTTTACCAGTGTGGCAAAGATGCCAAAAGAGAGGAAAATAAAATTAGCGCGCTTCGAGGGCAAAGACTTCAAAACCGGAGGCAGTCACCCGCCAGCGGACGTTGAAATCCAGCAGCCAGACGGCATACGTTTTTCCCGCTTGTTCCTCTTTTCGGTAGGCCGGACGCGGATCCTGCGCCAGCACCTCGCGGATAAACGCTTTGATATGTGGGTAGCGTTTTTCCAGCGTGAGTAACTGTGCGTCTATTTCCGGCGTAAAGCTGACGTTCATACCCGCCAGCGGCGCCTGCTGTGCATAGCTGGCGCTGGCGTCCGGCAGGGCTTCGGCGAAAGGAAGATACGGTTTGATATCAACCACCGGCGTCCCGTCGACGAGATCGAGGCTGCCGAGTTCCAGTATTACCTGATCTTTCTGACAGCGAATGCCCTTGAGCTCAACGAGCGACATGCCGATGGGATTAGGGCGAAACGTTGAACGGGTGGCGAAGACGCCCATCCGCGCATTGCCGCCCAGTCGGGGAGGTCGCACCGTCGGACGCCAACCGCCTTCCATTGTCTGATGAAACACAAACAGGATCCACAGATGGCTGAAGCTCTCCAGGCCACGCACGGCGTCGGCCTGGTTATAGGGCGCGACCAGATGGAGTTCTCCGCCGCCGTGTTTCACCAGGCCTGGCTGGCGAGGAACGGCAAACTTCTCTTTATACGGCGAACGGATGACGCCTATTTGCGCGAACTGAAATGCGCTCATTGCGCCGAGACGTTAAGCGCTGAACCCAGGCAAACGGCCTGACGGTAGCAGCCTGGCGTACCGCTGGTCACTTCGCAGCGGTGAAGCAGGACGGCATTGGCTTTCATACGCGCGGCATTAATTTGCAGGCGCTTGCGCGCGGTGGGGATATTCGGCGGAGAATCCTGATTCGAAGCCTGGCAGGACTCGCCAGATACTTCACCCAGATCGCGGAACGGTTTACCAACCAGCTCTGACGCATCGGTGTAAATACGTACTGGGGCCGGGCGGGTGGCGCGCGGTTTGCTCGGCTCAGATTTAACCGGCGGGGTTGCAGTGCTTTGAGCAGGCTCAACGGGAGATCTGCTTAGCATGGAACAACCGCTTAACATGAGTGCTAACAAACAGATCGGTAAAGCACGCATAGTATTTCCTCAATGAATAAAAAACAGGGCGTTATTGAATCAGGTGCTTGCATAAATGACAAGACGGGCGTGAAGCCCGTCCTGAATGATATTACGGTGAGAAAAGATTACCAGCCTTTCACGGCACCGCCGTTAAAGATCTTGTTTGCTGCTTCGTAAACTTCATCGCTCTGGTAAGCCTGAACGAATTTTTTCACATTCTCAGCATCTTTATTGTCTTCACGCGCCACAATCAGGTTCACGTAAGGAGACTCTTTACCTTCAACAAAGATGCCGTCTTTCGCCGGGGTCAGGCCAATCTGGCTGGCGTAAGTGGTGTTGATAACGGCCAGCGCAATCTGCGCATCGTCCAGGGAACGCGGCAGCTGCGGCGCCTCCAGTTCAACAATCTTCAGGTTTTTCGGGTTCTCGACGATGTCCAGCGAGGTCGGCAGCAGGCCCACGCCGTCTTTCAGTTTAATCAGACCTACCTGCTGCAGCAGCAGCAGAGAACGACCGAGGTTGGTCGGATCGTTAGGGACGGCGATCTGTGAGCCCGGCTGCAGTTCGTCCAGCGATTTGATTTTCTTCGAATAACCCGCGATCGGGTAGACGAAGGTGTTACCGACAGCCACCAGCTTATAGCCGCGGTCTTTAATCTGCTGATCGAGATACGGTTTATGCTGGAAGGCGTTCACGTCGATATCGCCTTTGCTCAGCGCTTCGTTCGGCAGAACGTAATCGTTGAAGGTCACCAGTTCTACGTCAAGGCCATACTTCTCTTTTGCTACTTTCTGTGCAACTTCAGCGACCTGCTGTTCCGCCCCGACGATAACGCCGACTTTAATATGATTCGGATCTTTTTCATCCTGACCGCAACCCACCAGCGCCAGAGAACCGATTAACGCGCCAACTGCCGCAAAAGTTTTGAAATTAAAGGCCATGTTATTTCCTTCCTGTAAGAATGAGTGTTGTCTGCCAATAACGTTATTTGTGAGTCACAGCCCGGACGATGCGATCGCCAGAGAATTGAATTAAATAAACCAGAACAACCAGCAATACCAGTACGGTATTCATCACGGTGGCGTTATATCCAATATAGCCATACTGATAACCAATCTGACCCAGGCCACCGGCGCCCACCGCGCCGCCCATTGCGGAATAACCCACCAGCGTGATGAGCGTGATGGTGGCGGCGTTGACCAGACCCGGCAGTGCTTCAGGTAGCAGGACTTTGCGCACGATCTGCAGCGGCGTGGCGCCCATCGCGCGGGAGGCTTCAATAAGGCCGGTGGGGATCTCCAGCAGGGCGTTCTCCACCATGCGGGCGATAAACGGCGCGGCGCCAACTGTTAATGGCACAATCGCTGCCTGCAGGCCGATAGAGGTACCGACGATCACGCGGGTAAACGGAATCATCCAGACCAGCAGGATAATGAACGGGATGGAGCGGAAAATATTCACCAGCGCCGACAGCGTACGGTACAGTTTGGCATTGGCGACGATTTGCCCCGGACGGGTAACGTACAGCAGCACGCCCACCGGCAGGCCGAGGACAAAACCGAAGAAGCCAGAGACAAAAGTCATTGCCAGCGTTTCCCATACGCCGCGCAACAGCAGCCACATCATTGCCTCAGACATAACCCAATACCTCTACTTTTACATGATGTTCCTGCAGCCAGGCGATGGCCGCCTGAGTGTCTTCCTGTGTACCGTGCATTTCGGTGAGCATGATGCCGAACTTCACCCCGCCGGCATAATCCATCTGCGCGCTGATAATGTTGTTATTCACGTTGAAGCGACGCGCGGTTTCAGAGAGCAGCGGCGCATCGACGGAGTGGCCGGTAAATTCCATGCGCAGCATCGGTACGCTATCCGCTGTGGCGGTAGGTTTCAGGCGCGCCTGATAGTCATCCGGAATATCGAGGTGCAGAGTGGACTGAATAAACTGCTGAGCCAGCGGCGTCTTCGGATGGGAGAAGACTTCGCTCACGGTGTCCTGCTCGATCAATTGACCATTACTAATGACCGCCACGCAGTCGCAGATACGTTTAACCACGTCCATTTCATGGGTGATCAACAGGATGGTCAGCCCCAGGCGACGGTTAATGTCTTTCAGCAGTTCGAGAATGGAACGGGTAGTGGCCGGATCCAGGGCGCTGGTGGCTTCATCGCACAGCAATACTTTAGGATTGCTGGCCAGCGCGCGGGCAATCGCCACGCGCTGTTTCTGGCCGCCGGAGAGGTTGGCCGGGTAGCTGTCGTGCTTATCACCCAGACCGACAAGATCCAGCAGCTCCGTGACACGGCGTTTGATTTCAGCCTGCGGCGTGTTATCCAGCTCCAGGGGTAATGCCACGTTGCCGAAAACGGTCCGCGAGGCCAACAGGTTAAAATGCTGGAAAATCATGCCAATTTGACGGCGAGCGCGGGTTAGCTCTTTCTCCGACAGGGCAGTCAGTTCCTGACCGTCAACCTGTACGCTGCCTTCGGTCGGGCGCTCCAGCAGGTTCACGCAGCGAATCAGCGTACTTTTACCGGCGCCGGAGGCACCGATGACGCCGTAAATCTGTCCGGCAGGGACATGCAGGCTGACGTTATTCAGCGCCTGAATGCTGCGATTCCCCTGCTGGAATACTTTGGTGATATTGGAAAGTTTAATCATCAGTTATTTATTATCGTTTAGCCGTTTGCCGTGGCATTTTCTTCTGCCGTATCCAGGCGATGCCTGGCAATGAAATGGATGTTAAGGCATCCAGACGTCTAAATCAATCTGACTCTTTATAATGAGCACTTTCTTGCATGCGGAAACATGCGATACTAGCGGCACTAGTCTTTTTCAGGAGCAAACCGGTGGCAAAGTCAGTACCCGCAATTTTTCTCGACCGTGACGGCACTATTAATGTCGATCATGGCTACGTCCACGAAATCGACAATTTTGAATTTATCGATGGCGTCATTGACGCGATGCGCGAACTAAAAGAGATGGGCTACGCGCTGGTGCTGGTCACTAACCAGTCCGGTATTGCCCGCGGTAAATTTACCGAAGCCCAGTTTGAAACGCTGACCGAATGGATGGACTGGTCTCTGGCAGACCGCGGCGTCGACCTCGACGGTATCTACTATTGCCCGCATCACCCGCAGGGTGCGGTTGAGGAGTACCGCCAGACCTGTGATTGTCGTAAACCGCATCCGGGGATGCTGATTTCCGCCCGCGACTATCTGCATATCGATATGGCTGCTTCTTATATGGTAGGGGACAAACTGGAAGATATGCAGGCGGCAGCGGCTGCGGATGTCGGGACTAAAGTACTGGTGCGCACCGGTAAGCCCCTGACTGAAGAAGCGGAAAAAGCGGCGGATTGGGTGCTAAATAGCCTGGCAGAGCTGCCGGCGGCGATTAAAAAGCAGCAAAAATAAGCGTTGCGTTTAAAAGATGAGCGGTTGAAATAAAATTGTATTTTTCCGCTTGTCATTCCCGGAGAGCTCCCTATAATGCGCCTCCATCGACACGGCAGATGTGAATCACTTCACACAAACAGCCGGTTCGGTTGCAGAGAAAAATCC
>NZ_JAGRQZ010000023.1:0-17551 GCF_018223915.1 Klebsiella sp. 64 | reverse complement strand
AGTTCGATTTATTCAACAAAGCCCTTACTATACTGACGACGGCTGGGCCGAGGCAGATAACAACATAGCTGAGAATGCGCTACGGATGGTCAGCCTGGGCCGCAAAAACTACCTGTTCTTCGGTTCGGATCATGGAGGAGAGCGGGGAGCGCTGCTGTACAGCCTGATCGGGACATGCAAACTGAACGGAGTGGAGCCAGAAAGCTACCTCCGTTATGTCCTTGACGTCATTGCTGACTGGCCGATAAACCGGGTCAGCGAACTACTCCCCTGGCGCGTAGCACTGCCAACTGAATAACACATCCCCGTCAATACGGTTCTCGCTGCACGCTTACTTTAGTTAATAGTCTGGGTTTTTTTCATTGCTTCTCATCAGTGATGAAGGGCGCAATTATTAACCCGGGTTGTAACGAAAAGGCTTAATACAGCAGCGGTTTATAGTGATGGGGTTGGCGCATGGCAACCAGATCTTTACGCCGTACCACATTGGTTGGATAAGGGCTGTCAGCAAGAGAGCGTGTGTCGACGATTTGTGTTGTGACCAGCGTTTCCTGCCAAAGCAGCCGTTCTTGCCGTGGAAAAGTGAAGGTTTCTGGCCCGAAAATTCCGCTAAATCCTCCTGCCCCATCTATACCATCAAGTGCATTAGCAAAAACCAGATAAAGATTGTTTTCTCCCGCACGGGTTCTGAATAAGTGCCAATGCAGCGGATCGGCCCCTGTTGGGATAGGGAAATTCTGTGTCACAGAGCTGCCCGCGTGGGCGGCGGTAAATCCTGCCGAAAGCGCAGCAGAACACGCAATAATATCGCATCCCATTAAAGCGAGAATTCGTGCTGATTCGGGAAACAGGGCATCGTGACCTGACAACAATCCAATTCTGCCAAGCGCGGTATCAAACACTCGCCAGTGTTCTCCCGCGCTGGCCCATTTTTGGCTTTCCTGCGAAAGATGGATTTGCCTGTAACTGCCGATTATCCCTTCTGGCCCAAACAGCATCTGTGCAATGTAGTTTTTATCATGTTGCTTTTCTGCCATTCCGACCACAAGGTAGACTCTTAGCTGTATAGCCAGGCGAGCCAGCGTCTGCACTGCCGGGCTTTCTAACGTTTGAGCATGAGCCGCATTATCGTAATGACCTGTCAAGGCTAATTCAGGGAAGACGATCAGCTCGCTACCTTGCTCCAAAACAGCTTCTTTTGTCATGGCGATTATCGCCGCCAGATTATCTTCAACTTGCTCACCGGGAGATAACTGCGCCACGGTGATACGGCTCTGCTTGCCTGGGGGGAGTGGCTGATGTCCATACAGCCCAAAGAAATCCTGCGGGTTCCATAAAAAACTGTCGCTTAATAGTAAGTGATAATAATCAGGACGGCGTTGATAAAAAACCGGCTCCCCTAATACCTGGCGCTGGCGGCTACGGTTGATATCTATTTCGGCATACGCTATCCCATTACCGTTATCGACCACTGCGGCAATGTTGCCATCAGGCTCAATAATACAACTACCGCCGCTAAACTGAACTCCGCGTTCTAGTCCCCAGCGGTTACTCTCCAGCAGATAACAACCGTTTTCCATTGCCCGGCTAATCCAGTAGGGCGCGGGGGTGCGTTCTGCCAACCAGTTGCTGATGTGACAAATGACGTCAACGCCGTCCAGGGCCAGCAAGCGGGCTGTTTCCGGGAAGTGAATATCCATGCAAACCAGCATACCAATGCGTCCTAGCGGAGTATCGAAGACTTGATGTCCAGAATCGCCCGCCGCAGCCCATTTGGGTTCTGAAATATAGGGGTGGGTTTTACGATGGCAACCGATAACACCCTCAGGCCCAATTAATACGGCGCTGTTGTAATACAGCGATGTATTGGGGTCGATTTCAGGCATTCCCAAAACGATATAGCATTGATAATGTTGCGCTAACTCAGCAAAAAGTGCTGTACTCTCGCCAGGGACGGTTTCTACCATCGGCGCAATCTCCTGCCGGTCAAACCAACAGTATCCCGTTGTTGCCATTTCCGGGGTTGTAATCAAGCGTGCACCTTTCTGTGCCGCCTGTTCAACCAATATAAGTAATTGACGTAAATTGGCTTCTTTGGCAAACATTAAGGGTTCGAATTGAATTGCGGCTGCAAGATAAGGGGCTATCGGCATGATGATCCTCACGATTAATAAATGCGATGTTCAGGGAGCCCAGGTAAGGCTTACTTCATTTTTCCGGATGCTGGCGCCCCGGGCGTAGTCCAGGAGAAAATGTCATTGGCCTGTATTAACGAACATGAGATCTCTTCGACAGTAATACGTTTGTCCATAGCCTGATGGCGCAGAATCTCATAAGCCTGTTCTTCGCCAATGCTGTGCATTCTCATCAGGATGGCTTTAGCTTCACTAACCTGACGGATACCGAGCATTTTTTTCTCCAGTCGTTCTATTCGATCGCTCATCTGCCGTTGTTGTTGAGCATGGTGCAAAGCAAACACCATCGCAGAGAGTAAGCCTGAAGAGCGAATTGGAGTTGTTATCGTGGCTCCCGCACCCATGCTGATGGTTTGATCGATAAACGTTGGATTTTCATAGGCGATAACCGCGATAAGGACATGTTTACTCAGATTAAGCCACGACACGTCTGGTTCTGGGTTATCTGACTGTAATGCATAGAAAATCAGGTCCGTATCAGCGGGAAGTCGTTCAGGAATAGGCCAGAAGGCCTGAACCTTAAATCCCATGCGGCGTAAATGATTAGTGAGTGTTGCACCGTCATCATCATCGGGGTGTAACACTACGCAACGAATCCCCCGACTCAGTAATATGGCTGTTGTGCTAAGTCTGCTATCGTGAGGGCGCATATGGATACCCCACAGTTGTTAGCTTCGTTACCCAATCGCCCTGAATCTGATTGGTCATATAGGGATCGGGATCGACAATACGGCGAGACTCCTGGACAATTGTAAATTGCCCATTTTCATTTGCCATACCAATGCGCGGATATAGCCCGGTATGCTGATTAAGCTGATCAATACGAATACGCCCCTGGGGAGCATCAAACTGGCTACCCCTCAGCGCGGTTGATAACGGGTAGATATGATCACTGCCACACTCGGCCATGGCTTTTGCAAAAAGGTGTACCTGGCTGTACGTGGCCTCCCAATTCATGTCCGTACTCATTTCCGGTCCGAATTGCTTACGGAATTGTTTGAGTGCGGATTGATTTGCCTTGGTGTTAATACTTTGAAAATAGGGGGCGGAAGTAAAATGCCCCTTTGCGGCCTCCGCGCCCATAATGGCAATCTCAGTTTCTGAGGTATTTAAGCTACCAATAGGCATACGCGCAGGATCTAAACCTGCAGCCTTATAAGCCTGATACAGGAAAGGAACGGTCTGCCCGACAACAGTGCTGAAAATAAAATCTGGCTGCTTTTTCATGACCTCATCAATAATAGGTAGAAAAGCTTCATAGGGCGCATTCAAATCAAGATAACGCTCACCAATCACTGCTCCGTCATGCCGTTGCAGAATTAATTCCTGCATGTTGCGGTTACATTCGTAGGGATAAATATAACGGGAACCAATCAAATAAACCCGTGTCCCAAACTGAGCCGCGAGGTAGTCAGCCAGCTGTACACAATTCTGATTAGGCGCGGCACCGCCATAGAAAATATTTTCTGAAAACTCAAAGCCCTCATACAGTTGCGAATAAAACAGCAACCGACGATACTTTTCAACAATCGGTGACATCGCTTTTCGGCTGCTGGAGGTATAGCCGCCAAAAATCACATTTACTTCATGTTCGGTAATTAATTCCTCGGCCATGGCACGAAACAGTACATCGTCAGATTGCGGATCCAAATGAATTGCATTGAGTGGTCTGCCGTTGATGCCGCCATTTTGATTAATTTCGGCAATAGCCTGGGTTGCTCCGCGCCATTGTGACAACTCTTGTGCCGCCGTCACTCCGCTGAAGGAGTAAAGTAAACCAATATTGATGGGTGTATCTGGCCCCATATGCACCTGCTTTAGCTGTTAAAAATAGCGATTGTTTGAACTTACACATTACCCCGATCTACATCCGGGTAATGTTCACCGGTTAGTTATTCCTACTAAACTAACAGGTTTTTGTTCAGCATCGCGCCAACGGTGTATTTGGGGTCGACCATGTTGCCCAGCCGCACTTTGCCGCATTGACTCAGAAGCATGTAGGCATCCCATTGTTCGAAGCCAAAGTCTTCTACCAGCCAGTAAATTAAGTCGCGATATGCAATTCGCGTCGCATCCTCCAGCGGACGTGCACTGCCAATACTCATAATATTTTCGGCATTCTCCATTCGTGGCCAGGAAAGCTGCCAGTTCTTGATCAAATCGACTTTGATGGTGGTGATTGAGGCAAACTCTACTGCGGTCCCGCAAATCTCACCATCACCCTGACAAGCATGGGCATCACCAATAAACAGGCGGCCTCCAGGCGCACGTACCGGCAGATAGGTAATACTCCCTGGTCCTATATCCGGCACATCCATATTCCCGCCGTGATTGTCTGGCGTCAGTGAATTGATTGAGTCAATTTCTGGCGATACGCTCAAGGTGCCAATATGGGGTTTATAGGGAAGCGTATGGCGTTTGCTCCAGTAGACCTTTTCACTGTCGAGTTTAATCATGCGCACCTTTTCTGGCAGCGGATCATTGAGCATGGCCGTCAGGTCGGTCCCGGTCAGTCCGCCAAAATGCGGAATCATGGCGCAGATGCCGTAGGGATCAACGCCGCGGGGCAACATGGATTCGATATAGACAGCGAGCACATCACCTTTCTCCGCGCCATTGACCATGATCGGTCCGTTTTGTGGGTTGAGAAAGGGCATTTTTAGCAACTGGCTCGGAATATCCTGTTCCGAGTTGATAGCACCTTCAAAAGCATCTCGAGTGTCGACAATAATCCGGTCACCGGGTTCGATGGTCAGGACGGGTGTGGAATAAGGGCCAATGGTGTAATGAAACTCTTTTTGCATTTCTTCCGTCAGGTGATGCGTTACCGGTTTACGCCCGGCACCAACACCGCGTTTGGCCATAATGGATTCTTCCAACCATTTCATATGTTATTCTCCACGTAATTTATAGCGTTTAGTTACAGAGCCAGATGACGACGCATTAAAAGATCATCAGAGAGCTGTTGTTGGGTCAGCGTTTCTACAACCAGGCCTTTATCCATTACCGCACAGCGCTGTGCGGCCCGCTGGATCATCGCAATATCCTGCTCGACCAGGATCACGGCCACATGGAGTTCCCGGGCGATGCGTACCAGGGTATCGGCAATGATATTGACGATAGAAGGTTGGACACCTTCGGACGGTTCATCCAGCAGCAGGACCTTTGGTGAGCCCACCAGGGCTCTGGCAATCGCCAATTGCTGTTGCTCACCGCCACTCATAGTTCCGGCTTTTTGCTTGAGCCTTTGCCGCAATATGGGGAAGTAATCCAGTACCCGATCCAGCATCTCTTTTGCAAATTCGCGATGTTCACGGACAAATTGCATTCCGACTTGCAGATTCTCCGACACGGTCAGCCCGGTAAAAACTTCACGCCCTTGCGGGACGTAGCCAATGCCTAAACGAGCGCGGCGCTGCGGTGAGGCCTGAGTAATATCAATTTCGCCCAATAAAATTTGGCCTTGCTTTGCCGGAACAACGCCAATTAATGTGCGCATCAATGTGGTTTTGCCTACGCCATTGCGGCCAATCAAACCCAATACCTCGGCTGCATGTAGCTGCAGTGTTACGCCATTGAGAACTTGCCCACCGCCATAGCCACCGGCCAGCTCCTGCATTTGTAAAACAACGTTAGTCATACGGTTTTCCCCAAATAGATGTCTGCTACATCCTCGCGAGCCAGCACTTCGCCGGCATTGCCGTCTGCAAAAACTTTCCCTCCATGAAGGACCGTGACCTGTGAAGCAATTTGCCGGACAAATGTCATATCATGCTCCACCACCAGTAATGTCAGACCGTCATTTTGCATTTGCTTAATTAACTCGCCAGTCAGGTAGGTTTCATCAATTGACAAGCCTGCGACTGGCTCATCGAGCATGAGTAACGTGGGTTGCAGCGACACCGCCATAGCAATTTCTAGCCACTGTTTTTTGCCGTGGGATAGATTAGCCGCGAGTTGACGACATTCAGCGGTAAGCTTAAAACGCTCTAATAACTCATCCACACTGACTGCCTGTGAGCGAACTTCCGGGCGTAAATGGCTGAGAGATAATTGCAAATGTTGCGCAACTGTCAGTTCAGGAAAGATCCCGGGAATTTGAAACTTAATGCTCATTCCCATTTGAATACGCTGAAAAGGCGCTAAGGTATTTATCCGCTGATTGAAAAAGTGGATATCTCCATTACTGGGTACATGCTCGCCAGTGAGTAATTTGAAAAAGGTACTTTTACCGGCACCATTTGGGCCAATAACACATCGCACTTCGCCACGACGTATTTGTAAATCAACTTGATTGATAACTTGAGCACCACCGAAGTGTTTGCTTAATCCCCGTGTTTTGAGGATCGGTTCCTGCGAGACCTGATTCATAGCGAGTCCTCCTTTTTCCGGCGTGAGGAGAGCAAGCGGGTGATGCTCTCAGCCAGCCAGGATAAAAGTCCGTTGGGCGCCGCTAATACCACTAACAGCAAGATGGCGCCCAGTAGAATCAAGGCATATTCGCTGCCATAAACAGCTAACCATTGGGATAGCCACACCAGGATGGCCGTAATGATCACCGTGCCAAAAATGTTTTTCCGCCCAGCGGTGGCAACCCAGATGACCGGCATTGCAGCGGCGGATAAACCCATTGATGACGGGGTAATATATGATCCCCACAGGGTATAAAGTGCTCCGGACAGGCCAGAAAGTACACCTCCCAGCACAAACACCAGTAATTGATAACGGCGGATATCAATGCCGAGCATCTCTGCCCGATGAGGATTTTCACGAATTGAGGCCAACGTCAGGCCAAAATTGGAGCGTAACAACGTCCTCACCCCCCAATAAACACCCGCGAGCAGCAAGATAATCAGGTAATAAAAGCCGTTGTCTTCCAGTGGCAAGTCACCGTTAACCCATGGTATGGACAAGGGGGGCATCCCTGACATACCGTTGAAACCATTCAAACGCGCACTGCCGATAGCCCATTGTGGACCTGCAGTTTGTGACATAAAGGTTTCCAGGACCAGAGTGCAGGACAGGGTTACGATACCAACAAAAATACCGGTTACCCCGCCGTAAAACATCAGGTAACCCAGTGCCGCAGCCGCTGCAGCGGCAAGCAGCAATGCGACAATTAAACCGGACCAGGTAGAGAGCACGCCAGCGCCGAAGTTTAATGTCATCACACCATAGGCGTAACCCGCCAGACCAAAGAACGCCGTTTGGCCGAAAGATAAAATACCGCCATGTCCCCACATCGCAGCTAATCCGATGGCGCCGAAGGTCCAGAGAAGAAAGTAGGAAAAGTCACCGATCGTGGTGCTATCGACCACTAACGGTAGCATGAGAGCACCAGCTAAAATTAACAATGTCGCCAGCCAGCTCGAGGATTGTCTGTGTTTCTTCATACCATTCGCCGATAAATTAAGAGAGGTTGTTGTCACATTCAGCTCCTAGCGGTTACGGGTAAACAGGCTGCCAACACCATTCGGTAGTACGCGAATAACCAGTACGGCGGTGACCAGTAAGCCAATTTGGCCAGCAAGTTGCCCATACCAGGAATTTAACCCGGTCTGTATTGCGCCCAGGGCAATTGCGGCAGGAATAGTGCCAACCAAGACATTTGCGCCGCCCACGACGACCGAAACAAAGGCCTGGATAATAAAGCTGCTCCCCATGGTAGGGACGGCAGTCAACGTCGGGGCATAAATAGCCCCGGCCAGCCCGGCCAATCCAGCACCCAGCGCGAAAGTTAAGGTATAAATACGGTCAGTTTCTAACCCCAGGCAGGAGGCCATACGGGCATTTTGAATAGTCGCTCTGGCACAGACTCCGTAGTTGGTGTGGAAAAACAGCCAATAGAGCATCATTAATATAGCGATGGCGAAGAAAGGCAGCAGTGCACGGTAAGTCGCAAAAGAATATTCGCCGAGAGTGAAAGAGCCGAAAGGTGTTGAGAGCCCTTCCAGTGATGGACCGGCGATGAGTAACATGCTTTGTTGCACAATCAGGCTAATAGCCCAGGTTGCGACTACCGAGTCATACAGACGCCCATAAAGATGGCGCACGATGAGACGCTCGATGACTCCGCCGAAGAATGCCGCGGCTAATGTACCGCACAGCATGGCGAATGGAAGCGGCAAACCCGATTTGTTCATCAGTATGGTGACATAGGCACCGCACATAATGAATTCACCGTGTGCCAGATTTATCACCCCCATCATGCCGAAGATAACCGCCAGCCCCAATGCTGCCAGCACCAGATAAGCGAAGTTATCGCCAAACTGATAAATCACTGAGTAAATAAAAGAAAGCGCTAACATCGTTGGCAATCCCCGGTGTCCTGATTGACACGATTTAAAATGGATATAACAGGGAAGTTCCCGTTACTCGAGCACTTCCCTGGCACGTGGTTTGATTTACGATTTTTTAGGTGGTGATGATGGGGTGTACTGGCTGTGGTCCGGTTTTACCGGCAAATTACAGCCAGCGTCTCCTAGCCAGTAAGGTTTGATATTTTCCCATACCTTAGGTATCTCGATAGAATGATCATCTTTTACATGGGCCAGATAGATGGTATGGCTCAAATGGTGACTTTTGGGATCAATACATACTTTTCCGGACGGTCCATCAGTACAGATATCACCACTTTCCAGCGATTTACGAACAGCATCCATATTAGTCGTGCCGGCTTTCTCTACTGCCGCTTTGTAAAGATAAACCGCATCATAAGCATTAGCCGCTTCCTGATTGATGTAGGGTTCATTCGGGAATTTGGCATGGAAGCGTTGTTTGAAGTCATTACTGGCCGGGCTGTCTACTTCTTCTATGTAATTAGTCGTGACATACATGTCTTTCAGCGCCGGGGCTTTAAAGCGTTTATGCTCATAAGCCTGGCCAACGTTGACGGAGCTCGCCATTGGTAAATTTAGTTTTGCCGCCGCTTGTTGCTCATAATAGGAAGATTGGTTCGCCCCAACCAATAATGTCATCACAAAATCGGGCTTGACTTTCTGGATATTTTGAATCGTTTGACCAAATTGCGAGACGCTCAGTGGGATAAACTCTTCACCCACCATGGTACCACCATTTTCTTTCACAATTTTGCGGACCCATTCAGCCGATATTTGCCCGAAATTATAATCGGCAGCAATGGTATAAACTTTTTTACCATACTTCGCCATCATCCATGGAATTAATGTAGAAAATTGTTGTTCAGGAACCGCACCAGTGACGAAAACATTAGAGTCACACACGCCACCTTCATACTGATTGTTATACCAGTAAAGCTGTTTTTCACGATCCATAATCGGCCGGATAGCCTCACGCGAGGCGCTGGAAAATGCCCCAAAAATCACATCCACTTTATCGTTTTTAATCAGACGACGGGCCATTTGTTGAAAACGTGTGTTGTCGGATTGCGTATCGTATTGTATTAAATCAATTTTTCTCCCGAGTATTCCGCCTTTGGCATTAATCTCGTCTATTGCAAGCTCAGTCGCATGAATTTTAGGAATAACCGGTAAAGCAAAATTACCTGAAGCATCTTCCAGTAAACCAATTTTTATTGGTTGTTCTGCCGCGGTTGCCATTCCTGAAGTGGTTACGGTAAATACAGTAGCAATTGCGATTGATAGCATGCTGTAATGACATTTTATTCTGGACATAAGTACCCCTGGTTCAGTTAATAGATAGACCTGAAAAAAAGCCAAAAAAAAAGCCCAGCAAAGTCAAATGACATTGCGAGGGCTCTATTGCCATAACCACAAGCCGACAACGTTGGCGTTCTTGCGGAGAAGTCAGCATCACTATAGTAATTATTTCTGAGCATTGTCAACTATTAATTTCTAATAAAAATAAAAGTGGCGCCTGGAAAGTATTGCACCAACTCGGGGCAGGCAGTTGCACAACAATAGCCCATGAGAACACACGTGCTAACTGTGCATATATCATAGGGAAACAGCTATATTATCGTGCGAAGATTTGAGAGATTAAGAACAAAGGGTTAATAAATTGCACCAATAAGATATTTAACACCCATTTGGAGTCTGGCTATAATTATTGCTGCTAAAATGGATACCATCTATAACTGGACTGACCCCACCTCAGCAGGTATTCCCTGTCCTCACGACGAGGTCAGTTTAAAGTCCTCCGGACTGACGCCGCCGGGATGAGTGTGGCGCCGGGCCCGGTTGTAGAAGACGTCAATGTAAACGAATATATCGGCCTGGGGCACCTCCCATATTAGCGAATGGGAGTCTGTTCTGTTACCAGTGGGTTTTGATATCCCAGTTTCTCAATATGGATACGGATTCGGTCACCCGCCTTTAGCCAGACAGGCACCGGCTTCATGCCTAAACCCACTCCGGCAGGGGTACCCGTAGCAATGAGATCGCCGGGCTTTAACGTCATATAATGGCTAACATAAGAGACGATTTCTGCTACGGAGAAAATCATCTGACGGGTGTTGCTCTGCTGACGTTTTTCACCATTAACTTCCAGCCAGATATCTAATTCATGTGGATTTCCAACTTCATCGGGCGTGACGATATAGGGACCAACAGGGCCAAATGTATCGCAGCTTTTCGCTTTATCCCATTGAGATGACTGAAACTGAAAACCCCGGTCTGAGACATCATTAACAATGGAATAGCCAGCGACATAACCTAAAGCGTTTTCAATGCTAACTTGCTTTGCCTCACTGATGTAGCCCCCTGAAACACCGGACAGTAGCTGTATCTCCAGATAAGAGATAGGCTTGAATATATATGTCTAACACTAACGCCAATTTTGAGATGACCGGGATCCTGTTAGGGAAAGAAGTCCGTAAACGTCAAACTCCTCAGGAGAAGATCGCCATTATCCAGCAGACGATGGAGCCGGGTATGAATGTCTCCCATGTCGCCCGCCTGCATGGTATCCAGCCCGGCCTGCTGTTTAAGTGGAAGAAGCAATATCAGGAAGGCAGCCTCACCGCCGTTGCGGCTGGAGAGGACGTCCTTCCTGCTTCTGAGCTTACTGCTGCTCTGAAGCAGGTCCGGGAGCTCCAGCGCCTGCTGGGCAAGAAGACGATGGAAGTTGAGATCCTGAAAGAAGCCGTGGAGTACGGTCAGTCGCGAAAATGGATAGCGCACGCGCCCTTGTTGCCAAAGGACGGGGAATAGCCATGGTCAGCCGGACCATGGGCGTGTCGCGTGCGCAACTGTCACTGCGGATTAACCGTTCTGCCGACTGGCAGGACAGGCGCTGTAACCGGCGTAATGAAGAAGCAGACGCAGAAATACTGTCGGCTATCCTCAACATTATCAGCGATATGCCGAGTTATGGTTATCGACGCGTGTGGGGCATCCTGCGCAAGCAACGTCGCACAGAGGGACAGCCACCTGTGAATGCCAAACGGCTTTACAGGATAATGAGCGAGCATAACCTGTTGTTGTTGCATCACAAACCAGAGCGACCGAAGCGTGAACATAAGGGCAAGATAGCGGTGGCAGAAAGCGATATGCGCTGGTGTTCAGATGGCTTCGAGTTCGGCTGCGACAACGGCGAAAAACTGCGGGTAACGTTCGCGCTGGACTGCTGCGACCGTGAGGCCATAGACTGGGCAGCAAGCACGGGAGGCTATGACAGTTCGACCGTGCAGGATGTGATGCTGAGGTCGGTGGAAAAGCGCTTCGGCGACAGGCTACCGGAAACACCAGTGCAGTGGCTGACGGATAACGGTTCAGCGTATACCGCGTATGAAACGCGGAGGTTCGCGAGAGAGCTGAATCTGGAGCCCTGCACAACAGCGGTGAGCAGCCCGCAGAGTAATGGCATGGCCGAACGGTTCGTGAAAAAGATGAAAGAAGACTATATCGCGTTCATGCCAAAACCGGATGTGAGAACAGCACTGCGAAACCTTGCAGTAGCGTTCACGCATTACAATGAAAACCACCCGCACAGCGCGCTGGGATATCACTCCCCGAGGGAATATCGGCGGCAGCGGACATCGTTAACTTAAGATACAAAAGCTGTCCGGAGATGGAGGGTCAAGATCACCTCAATTGTGCCGTATGCCTTGAGTTTACTCATACAAGGAACATCCACCTGCGGTGTTTTTAGTAACGCATTGTGCAACATGGCAAAATCTGAAGCATGTAGCAGAGTGATACCCCCTTTTGATAGCGCGCCAGGATGCAAACGGAAGTTACCGCGTTTAACCCCCTCATTCCATGTGTCATCGTCGATTCCCCAATCATCCCGCCTGTGCCTGAACGTCGCACCATTCATGACCTGGTTGTAACGATCCCGAACACCGGCATTAACGTGCGATCGGAGTCCACCTTCAGGACGATTAACAATCCAGTATTTACCCGCCGGAACCGGGCCTGCGGTCGGCTTCATGTCACAAGCCCCTCGATTGCGATAAATACCATCGCCAGAAAACGCTAAAAATGTTCCGGCCCCAGCAAACGATAACGGCGAGTCATGCGCATCGTTGATGACAAACCTTCCATGCAGAGTCATGCACCACCCAATATCCTTTTTTGAACTGTAGATTAAGGTACAGGCTGCTTAGTAGACAATCTATGTTAATAATATGATTTTATTTGAAATAATCTTATTTTATGTTGGTAGTCAGTGCCTGGCGGCGGTATATCAATGCTCAGAGAAGCATCAGAACGCATAATCCTGCCCCCTTTTCCCGCAATGTGATCTACTATTTCGGGCATCTGTTCGGGTCGTCCAGAACCGTGAATCATCATGCGCATCATCGCTGAGGAGTTTCCTGTTGCATTGGTTAGTTCGTCTACGCCTGGCCTGGCGCCAAATCACCACTGGATTTCCTTCACGTGCGAGGCTGGCAGCGCGCGATGCGCTTGCTACGGCACTGGCCTGCCTGCTGGCATGGTTACTGGCGGTATGGCTGTTAGGACATGAGCATCCTACGTTTGCCATCGTCAGCGCCGTGGTATGTCTTGCTCCGGGTGTACCCAGTCACCTGAAACAGGCCAGAAATCTGGTTATTGGCTGTACGTTCGGTATCGTGATGGGGGAGTTGATGTGGCAGCTCCCCGATACTCATCCACTGGTGCGGATGAGCATTGGTATGTTCTTCGCTATTTTGTTGGGCGCCGCCATCGGCCCGGCTCCGGTGGTCCCCATCCAGGCTGGAGTATCGGTGGCTCTGGTTCTTGCCATGGGGCCTGAAAGCGCGGGCGGTACACGTTTAGTGGACGTTCTGCTGGGAGCCTCTGTCGGATTATTATTCAGCCAGGTGCTCTTTACGTCTAATCCATTCAGCGACATTGGGCGTTCAACCTCCGACTTCCTGCGTCAGATTGGTAATGGACTGGATCGAATGCTACGAGCCTGTGAGGTGCAAAGCAGTAAGGGAGCAGAGGCCGCTTTGAGTCAGCTTTCAGAGGCTCAGGCCGCTCTGGCCGCTCTTCGCGCCGCTGTAGCTGAAGCACAGGTCAGTAAACGCTGGTCACTACGGGGTCGGCTAAACGCCGGGCGGCTTGCCACCGTCACACAGCGTTACGACCGCCATGCAATCCGGGTATACGCGACTTCCCTTTTATTAGCGGAAAGTCTCAGCCGGGCCATGTCACACACCCATAATCCACCACCAACTGTCGTGATGACGTATTGTCAGTGGTTGTCGGATAGCTGCATGGTACTAGCCCGTCAATCCGCCGTTGTTGCGCTTAAAGAAAGTGACCCACAGGCTTGTATGGGAACACCACCTCAGTCCACCGCTGACCAGCGCCATGAACTACCGCCAGAATGGCTCACGGTAGAAGATAATGCACGGCAACTGGAGCATGCCTTACAGGCACTGCTGGGCTCACGTGACGCATGATTGTCACGCAGAGATACCAGTATTCTACACGACCGTTGACATTCAGCGGTCTACTCCATCTCTGCCGCCAGGCCAACTATAGGGCAGGATCGTCTACCGGGGCGGGGTCAGTCCAACGCCCCTTTCAAAATGTCCTCAAAATCAGCGCCACTCAAGTCAGGAGTTGCACACAGCATATCTCTTGCTAATGAACGCCGCCGCAGCAGAAGGTCATCCAGAGTTTCTTCAAATGTGGTGATTTCGGGATCCCTCACCGTCGGATAATAAACATACACATCTTTAATTTGCCCAATCCGGTACGCCCGATCTGTTGCTTGATCTTCTTTGGCTGGGTTCCAGCAACGAGTGAAATGAATAACATGATTGGCTTTCTGTACGTTAACACCGAAACCGACTGCAACCGTAGAGAGAATAATCACCCCAAATCCAGGATGAACCTGGAAATCATCGATCAGCCTCTGGCGGCTATTCTGACTATTACTTTTAGTGCTGGTATCACCGTTAATAATGACAGGGCGGGTAATGGTCCCAACTTATTGATAGTGTTTTATGTTCAGATAATGCCCGATGACTTTATCATGCAGCTCCACCGATTTTGAGAACGACAGCGACTTCCGTCCCAGCCTTGCCAGATGCTGCCTCAGATTCAGGTTATGCCGCTCAATTCGCTGTGTATATCGCTTGCTGATTACGTGCAGCTTTCCCTTCAGGCGGGATTCATACAGCGGCCAGCCATCCGTCATCCATATCACCACGTCAAAGGGTGACAGCAGGCTCATAAGACACCCCAGCGTCGCTATAGTGCGTTCACCGAATACGTGCGCAACAACCGTCTTCCGGAGCCTGTCATACGCGTAAAACAGCCAGCGCTGGCGCGATTTAGCCCAGACGTAGCCCCACTGTTCGTCCATTTCCGCGCAGACGATGACGTCACTGCCCGGCTGTATGCGCGAGGTTACCGACTGCGGCCTGAGTTTTTTAAGTGACGTAAAATCGTGTTGAAGCCAACGCCCATAATGCGGGCGGTTGCCCGGCATCCAACGCCATTCATGGCCATATCAATGATTTTCTGGTGCGTACCGGGTTGAGAGGCGGTGTATGTGAACTGTAGCTGCCATGTTTTACGGCAGTGAGAGCAGAGATAGCGCTGATGTCCGGCAGTACTTTTACCGTTACGCACCACCCCGTCAGTAGCTGAACAGGAGGGACAGCTGATAGAAACAGAAGCCACTGGAGCACCAAAAAAACACCATCATACACTAAATCAGTAAGTTGGCAGCATCACCCGAGCTTTAATTGGCTCAAGAGCTTCAACCAGTGTCCTGGCTTTGATTTGCTGAACGGGGAGCTCACCAATGGTAGGGAATACATCTTTCTCCAGTGAGCGCCAAATGTCTTTTGCATAATCAGGGGTAACGCTTTTGCTTTTGAGCTGGAACCAGTTAGCGGCGACCGTTGAAAAAATACTGTCCAGTGCGATTTGTTGCTGTTCCTCAGCAACTTCAGCTTGAATTTGCGGGTCGATTCCGTTGGCTAATAAGGGGCTTTGTTGAATAAATCGAACTTTTGCTGAGTTGAAGGATCTGATCACGTATCTTCCCGACAACGCAGACCGTTCCGTGGCAAAGCAAAAGTTCAAAATCACCAACTGGCCCACCTACAATAAAGCCCTCATCAACCGTGGCTCCATAACTTTCTGGCTGGATGATGAAGCTATTCAGGCCTGGTATGAGTCAGCAACGCCTTCTTCACGAGGCAGACCTCAGCGCTATTCTGACCTTGCCATCACGACTGTGCTGGTCATTAAACGCGTATTCAGGCTGACCCTGCGGGCTGCGCAGGGTTTTATTGATTCCATTTTTTCTCTGATGAACGTTCCGCTACGCTGCCCGGATTACAGCTGTGTCAGCAGGCGGGCAAAGTCGGTTAATGTCAGTTTCAAAACGCCCACCCGGGGTGAAATCGCACACCTGGTAATTGATTCCACCGGGCTGAAGGTCTTTGGTGAAGGCGAATGGAAAGTCAGAAAGCACGGCAAAGAGCGCCGTCGTATCTGGCGAAAGTTGCATCTTGCTGTTGACAGCAACACACATGAAGTTGTCTGTGCAGACCTGTCGCTGAATAACGTCACGGACTCAGAAGCCTTCCCGGGCCTTATCCGGCAGACTCACAGAAAAATCAGGGCAGCCGCGGCAGACGGGGCTTACGATACCCGGCTCTGTCACGATGCACTGCGCCGCAAAAAAATCAGCGCGCTTATTCCTCCCCGAAAAGGTGCGGGTTACTGGCCCGGTGAGTATGCAGACCGTAACCGTGCAGTGGCTAATCAGCGAATGACCGGGAGTAATGCGCGGTGGAAATGGACAACAGATTACAACCGTCGCTCGATAGCGGAAACGGCGATGTACCGGGTAAAACAGCTGTTCGGGGGTTCACTGACGCTGCGTGACTACGATGGTCAGGTTGCGGAGGCTATGGCCCTGGTACGAGCGCTGAACAAAATGACGAAAGCAGGTATGCCTGAAAGCGTGCGTATTGCCTGAAAACACAACCCGCTACGGGGGAGACTTACCCGAAATCTGATTTATTCAACAAAGCCCGTAAACGCCGTAAAGCCCGCTCACCGGGGTTAAAAGGGATTACTTTGACTTCTTCATTGCTGTTAGATGGTTAAGGCTAATCAGGGCAAGGGGGTAGGGTGGCAGAATTTATAGCCCGGTAACCGGCTACGCCGGGCTTTCGGCGCCATTTGACTCCACAGACACATGTAACCTCATCTGGCGCCTCCATGCCGCTGACGCGGCATCCAGAAGTTTCCCGATGCTGTAAGTCTTAACGTCTGCTTTGTGCCAAATGCTGACGCTCAGGAATTGAGTTTCAGGTACTTTAAAAGCGAGGCTAGCGACTCGACAGGTCCAGCGTGACAACTAGGTGAGCGGGTTTCATCCCAGGGCATTGCATCATCAGTGCAGAAGTCTCCTGCACATTCCATTTCAAGACGTTCGTCAATTAAACCAACAGGAACCCAGACATAAGGTACGTCTCGCAGACTGTTAGGCACAGTTGAGCCACATACATTGCAAAAATCTGTACGGTACCCCGTTGGCTTAGACCATGAAGCAATGCAGTTTTCCCCTTTAATCCAGCGAAACTCACTGTCTTTGACTAGTGTGGCGAGATTGTAACCCACGCCGCTCTGCTTTCTGCAAAGCGAGCAATGACAACGATAAAACACTGCTGGTTTATGAGTAAGTTCAAATTCAATTGTTCCACACAAACAAGATCCATTCATTTCAAAACCATTCCTGCAAGGCCTAAGAGATTTTATGAAACATTACCATCTTTTTTGTACTGAATAGGAGCGCTCTTTTTGGCAACTCAAAATCAGCTATCAGTCGGTCTGAATATCCGCTCTTCGCTCATAACGGACTGCGCTCACTTATTGCAGTGAGCGTTACCTTGTGTTTAATGCCAGCCTGGTACAGTCAGGTTGACAGTACCGGTTTCAGGTCTTCGTCATTAA
>NZ_JAGRQZ010000022.1:0-17407 GCF_018223915.1 Klebsiella sp. 64 | reverse complement strand
AATGGGCTTTGTTGAATAAATCGAACTTTTGCTGAGTTGAAGGATCAGATCACGCATCTTCCCGACAACGCAGACCGTTCCGTGGCAAAGCAAAAGTTCAAAATCACCAACTGGCCCACCTACAATAAAGCCCTCATCAACCGTGGCTCCATAACTTTCTGGCTGGATGATGAAGCTATTCAGGCCTGGTATGAGTCAGCAACACCTTCTTCACGAGGCAGACCTCAGCGCTATTCTGACCTTGCCATCACGACTGTGCTGGTCATTAAACGCGTATTCAGGCTGACCCTGCGCGCTGCGCAGGGCTTTATTGATTCCATTTTTTCTCTGATGAACGTTCCGCTACGCTGCCCGGATTACAGCTGTGTCAGCAGGCGGGCAAAGTCGGTTAATATCAGTTTCAAAACGCCCACCCGGGGTGAAATCGCGCATCTGGTGATTGATTCCACCGGGCTGAAGGTCTTTGGTGAAGGCGAATGGAAAGTCAGAAAGCACGGCAAAGAACGCCGCCGTATCTGGCGTAAGCTGCATCTCGCCGTTGACAGCAACACACATGAAATCATCTGTGCAGACCTGTCGCTGAACAATGTGACGGACTCAGAAGCCTTCCCGGGCCTTATCCGGCAGACTCACAGAAAAATCAGGGCAGCCGCGGCAGACGGCGCTTACGACCCCCGGCTCTGTCACGATGAACTGCGGCGTAAGAAAATCAGCGCGCTTATCCCACCCCGAAAAGGTGCGGGTTACTGGCCCGGTGAATATGCAGACCGTAACCGTGCAGTGGCTAATCAGCGAATGACCGGGAGTAATGCGCGGTGGAAATGGACAACAGATTACAACCGTCGCTCGATAGCGGAAACGGCGATGTACCGGGTAAAACAGCTGTTCGGGGGTTCACTGACGCTGCGTGACTACGATGGTCAGGTTGCGGAGGCTATGGCCCTGGTACGAGCGCTGAACAAAATGACGAAAGCAGGTATGCCTGAAAGCGTGCGTATTGCCTGAAAACACAACCCGCTACGGGGGAGACTTACCCGAAATCTGATTTATTCAACAAAGCCACGGTGTGGATAAGCCACCGTGCCGGGGCGTTTTTGTTTCATCCAGCAGCTCACCCAGCACGGGCCTGGCGTTGTCTGCCATATCAGCACCGCATTTTTGACCCAGAATTGCCGTAAATGCCCACAGCTGCTCAGCCGTCAATCCCGCATTCAGACTGATGGCATAATGGCTTTTCAGTTGGCTGGTGACACCGGGAATTGCAGCCAGAAACGAAATGGTGGCCAGCTCCCTCGTCTGCCAGCTCAGGGTGTCACGCTGGAAAATATCACCAAACAGGTGCGTTTTAAGGAACTGGTCAATTGCAGGCGCAAAGGTAAATAGCGGGCCTGTTACGGGTTTCCCGATAAGACGCGTCTGGTTTTGCGTGCCACCTTCAAGGGCATTCCAGTTCTCAGGAAAAGAGGATGCGTCTTCTCCCGCATTATCCGTAATTCCTTGCTGCTGACGCTGTTCCACCACGCCCATAAGCACGGCAAGGGCATTCAGGCTGCGAGGAAAACCGGCATAGGCATAGAGCTGAATCAGGACTTCTTTGATTTCATTGATGGTAAGGCCTGTATCCAGCCCGTGCTGTATTTCAGCAGCGAGTTTTTCTGTGTCGCCCTTTGCGGCGAAAGCCGCAATTGGAATAATGGCCTGCTGTTTATTGTCCAGCCTGTTTTGCATAACAAATCTCCGGGTGTATTGCGAAAAAGAGAAGGGCGTGCGCCCTGATACCGGCAGTGTATGCAAAGCAGGATTCAATGATAATACGGGTAAATATGCATGGGCTTATGCATGGCGCTCATTAATGCGGGGATGACATCAGCAGAATACCAAAGATGGCTCCCGGGTTAATGGCATTTTGGCTTGAGGCAGACCGGATATTGGGTGCCTGCCTCATGGCATGTGTGAGGGTTATTGATAGTGGCTATCTGCCCAGTCGAGCATATTCTCAAGTAAGGATCGCAGCAGCGCCTGAAGTTGAGGGGCCTTTTCCTCTGCATACGCATAAGGCGCCATTTCGTTCATATAATTGACCTGCGCCAGTTCAAGTTGCACGGCATGAATATTCGCGTCAGGCTGTCCGTATGCCCGGGTAATATAGCCGCCCTTAAACCGGCCATTAAGCACATGGCTGAATGGCGACTGTTTCTGACAGCAATCGACCAGACGGTCGCTCAGGGCTGCAGCGCAACTGGCGCCGCCGTTGGTACCGAGGTTCAAATCAGGCAACCGACCATCAAACAGACGCGGGATAACCGATGCAATAGAATGCGCGTCAAACAGCAGTGCATAACCAAACTGGTGTTTTATCCGCGCCAGCTCTGACTGGATACGCTGGTGGTAAGGGTGCCAGATTTGCGCCAGATAGTGCCGACGATGGGCGGCTGTCGGCGTCATGCCGGGCGTAAAGCTGTCCCGACCATCAAATAAAGTCTCCGGGTACAATCCTGTGGTGGCGGTGGTATAGAGCGGCGTATCGTCAGCAGGGCGATTCAGGTCGATAACAAAACGGGAATAATTCCCGACCAGCATACTGGCGCCGAGGGCGTGAGCAAAATCGTACAGGCGGGGAATATGCCAGTCGGTATCGCCAAGCGGGCGTGCGGCATCGCTCAGACCATTGTCGACCTCCTGCGTCAGTTGTGTTCCCGCGTGGGGAATACTGATAAGCAACGGTGCACTGCCAGCCGTGAAATGGTAAGGATCGATAATGTCAGTCATAGCTGAAAGGCTCATGGATGAACGTTTCCTCGTATTTTCCCGCGATAGACCACCGTGCAGGGCAATTGACCGCCCAGCCAGTAGATCAGTTCAGCCGGTCGCGACAGCGGCCAGTGGATAAAATCGGCAACCTTACCTTCGGCAAGCGTACCGTGAGACGCGGCCAGACCGAGGGCGCGCGCGCCGTGGCACGTAATCCCGGCCAGCGCTTCCTCCGGCGTCAGACCAAACAGTGTACAGCCCATATTCAGCATCAGGCGCAATGACAGCACCGGGGATGTCCCCGGGTTGGCATCACTCGCCAGGGCCATCGGCACCTGATACTGGCGGAAAAAATTCACGGGCGGGTGCTGTTTTTCACGCAGTAAATACCATGCGCCGGGCAGCAGGACGGCGACAGTGCCGCTGGCCGCCATGGCGTGAGCATCTTCCTGGGTGGCGTATTCAAGGTGATCCGCCGACAAGGCGTGATAGTTTGCCGCCAGTGAACTGCCATGCAGGGCAGAGAGTTGTTCCGCATGCAATTTAACCGGCAACCCCAAAGCCTGTGCAGCATCAAAAATGCGCTCGACTTGTGCTGGGGAGAACGCAAGGTGCTCACAGAATGCGTCAACGGCATCCGCCAGTTTTTCTCTGGCGACAATGGGCAGCAGGGTATCGCAAATAAAGTCGATATAGTCCTCCGCCCGGTCTTTGTACTCGGGCGGCAGGGCATGGGCGGCAAGACAGGTGGACTGAATATCGACAGGCAACAGAGTGGCTAATTTGCGGATAACCCGCAACATTTTTAATTCACTGTCCAGGGTCAGCCCGTAGCCTGACTTAATTTCAAGGCAGGTGACCCCCTCGGCCAGCAGCGGTTGCAAACGCAATAAAGCCTGCCGGAGCAGTTCCTCTTCCGTGGCGTCCCGGGTGGCGTTTACAGTGGATAAAATACCACCGCCCGCCGCGGCGATTTCTGCATAGCTTACGCCATTTAACCGCTGCTCAAATTCGGCGCTGCGGTTCCCGCCGAACACCAGATGAGTATGACAATCGATAAATCCCGGGGTAATTATCCCGCCGTCGAATACATGCTGTTGTGCATGGGGAAACGCCGGGCAGTCGGCATTACGGCCAAGCCAGACAATTTTTCCCTCCGTCACTGCCAATGCGCCGTTTTCTATCACGTTGTAACGGCCATCCTGCATGGTGACCAGCGTGGCGCCGCGCCAGACACTGTCACAGTGCTCCGGGGGCGTGACAGTAAGGCAAAGGGACGAGGCTAAGGACATAGCAGACTCCGGATGATTTATCTTGTATAGACAATTAAAGTCAACCTAACCCATAACCGAAAGGGCGGCAAGGCGGCCAGAGATAGTTTTTTCTTATCGCCAACTGTCGCGTAAAGACGGGCGGCCTGTGAATGCCGCCTGCGCCAGACGCGATTAGCCGTGACTGGTAAAACGGCCAAATAACTGATAACGCGAACCCGGGTAAATCAGGCGGGCGGACGTCACAACGCGGCTGCCGCTCCAGGTTCGCCGGTGAATCAACAGGCAGGGCTCATGCTCCTCAAGTTGCAGCAAGTGGCGTTGTTCATCGCTGGCGCTGATGGCTTCAACGCGGTGCTCCCCTGCGGTCAGCGGGGCAATATCCATCAGATAGGTATATGGCGTCTGTTTATTGAGCACCTGCCGGAGGTAATCCGGCGCCGTTTCCGGGTTAACAAAACGGTCTTCAATTTGTACCGGAACGTTATTTTCGTAATGCACAATTTGGGAGTAAAACAGCGTATCACCGATGGCAATCCCCAACTGGAGCGCTTGATCGGCGTCCGCCTGGCGGGCCTCGCACACTAAAATTTTACTGTCATGACGATGACCACGTTGGGCGATTTCATCAGCAATATTATGGACCTCAAGCATCGGTGTATAGGCTTTTGCTTCGGCGACAAACGTCCCCACGCCCTGCATGCGGATTAAAAAACCTTCGCTGGTCAGTTCGCGCAGCGCCCGGTTGATGGTCATACGGCTGACGCCAATTTCATTAACCAGCTCACTTTCCGATGGAATACGTTGGTGGGGTTTCCAGACGCCGGCGCGAATCTGGCCAATGATGGCCTGTTTCACCCGCTGATAAATGGGCGCCGGTGCATCGCTCATGGCGGCGGCCAGCTCAGATAGTGTCTGCCGGGTCACGTCTTGTTGCGCCGTACCGGCCGATGAAAAAAGGGTGGGCTCAGACATGTTTCTTACCTCTCAAAAGTGCCACAGACAAGGTCATCGTTTCCCGGACGCTGGCGTATTTTCAACCGCGAAGCGTAAGCAGAAAAGCTGTGGTGAAAAACTCAAATGATAAAAAAAGGAATGGCGCAAGTTTACAGCCAAACCATGCATATGTATATGTATAGACAAGTCGCCCCAAAGTTTTGCAATTGTTTACTTATAATTGCCTTTATGTTTCTTTTCGCTGCTCAGGAACGTTGTTATGCCTGCTTATTTTGCTACACAAGCCCTGCTTGCTGAAGGATGGGCTCACAATGTGCGTCTGGATGTCGATGCTGCCGGCATGTTAACCGCCATCACGCCGGACAGCACAGCACAGGATGCTGTCCGGCTTTCAGGTCCGGTGATCCCGGGTATGCCGAATTTACACTCTCATGCATTCCAGCGGGTGATGGCCGGGCTGGCGGAGGTGGCCGGAAACCCGCAGGACAGTTTCTGGACCTGGCGTGACCTGATGTATCGCACGGTGCAGCGATTAACGCCGGACCAGGTCGGTATTATCGCCCGCCAGTTGTATATCGAGATGCTCAAAGGGGGTTATACCCAGGTCGCTGAGTTCCACTATCTGCACAATGATATCAGCGGTAACCCCTATGCTGACCGCGGCGAGATGACCGCCCAATTAAGCGCCGCTGCCGACCTTGCGGGAATCGGCCTGACGCTGTTGCCCGTGCTCTACAGCTATGCCGGGTTTGGCGGGCAACCGGCTCAGGCGGGTCAGGTGCGGTTTATTCAGGACGCTGACACCTATTTGCGCCAGCAGGCGATTATCCGCCAGCAGATAACGGGCAAAGTACTGCAAAACCAGGGCCTGTGTTTTCACTCACTACGGGCCGTGACCCCCACGCAGATGCAGCAGGTTTTACAGGCCAGCGACCCGGCATTGCCTGTACATATCCATATCGCCGAGCAGCAAAAAGAAGTCAATGACTGCCTGAGCTGGAGCGGACAACGCCCCATTGCGTGGCTGTATGATCACCTGGATATCGATGCCCGCTGGTGTCTTGTCCACGCGACACATGCGGATGAGAAAGAAGTGGCCCGCATGGCGCAAAGCGGTGCGGTTGCCGGGCTGTGCCCCACAACAGAAGCGAATCTGGGCGACGGTATTTTCCCCGGCGTCGATTATTTGGCACAGCGCGGTCACTGGGGTATTGGTTCCGACAGCCATGTTTCACTTAATGTGGTGGAAGAGCTGCGCTGGTTCGAATATGGGCAGCGCTTACGTGATCAGCGCCGCAACCGCCTGACAACGGCGACCCAAAATGTGGTGGGCGATGTGTTGTACACCCAGGCGCTTGCCGGTGGTGCGCAGGCCTGTGGCGCGCCTGTCGGGAGATTGTCAGTGGGGTATCGCGCCGACTGGCTGGTGCTGGATGGACAGGATCCTTACCTGGCGGCAGCCCGCCCCCCTGAAATTCTCAACCGCTGGTTATTTGCCGGCCACGCCGGGCAGATTCGCGATGTGTATGTTGGCGGGACCCCCCGCATTATCAATGGGCAACATGCGCAGCAACAGGCCGTTGCCGCTGATTTTCTGCAGGTACTGCGCCAACTGGCGGAGGCGACAGCATGACGGGCTGGCAGCGTTTTTCCCAGACCAGGCTGCCGGTCAGTCGCTGGCGTAATGGCGGCGGCGAAACCCGCGAAATTATCAGCTGGCCGCCAGGGCAGGCGGATTTTGACTGGCGTGCCAGCATTGCCACTGTCGCGCAGGATGGCCCGTTTTCCGCTTTCCCCGGCATTGCGCGTTCCATCACGCTGTTGAGTGGCGAGGGCATGCAACTGACTGACGGCATCGGGGTGAATCATGTGCTGAATACCGTGGGAGAACCCTTCGAGTTTAGCGGGGATCTTGCACTCCACGCACATCTTCTGGGGGGCGAGACGATGGATTTTAACCTGATGACCCGGCGTACTGTCTGTTTGCCCGGCGTTGTCGCCCTCAGGGGAAGTGGCACGGTGTCCCGTGAGCAGGGCGGTGTGCTTTTCGCCATTCAGGGTGACTGGCAATTACCGGATGGGACCCGGCTGGGCGCGGGTGAAGGTATCTGGTGGCCACCGACGTCAGACAGCTGTCAGACGACACAGTGGCCGATTTCTGCCTTGCATACTGTGGATGCACAAAAAACGCGCAGTCTGCTACTTTGGGCGGCGGTCATTGCCTGAGTTGGTGCGTCCTGCACTGGTTTGGCGCATCCTGCGCACTTATTTGATTCGACAGGCAGAGAAAACCACTGGCCACAGGCCGAAATAACCGGGAAAGCAGGCATAGCTGAACTGGCACAAAGCTTGCTTTACTTATTCGGCTTGCTTGTATAGACAAGAATATACAGTAGCGTATTTTGCCCGGGCAGTTCACTGGCCAGGCATTTCCCCGAGACAGGTAATTTGGCAGGAGTGGCAGATGAGCAACATGATTTCCAGGACTGTGCTGAAGCGTTCGTTATCCATGTTAGGGCTGGCAGTGACATTGGGTTGCGGGGCAATAAACACCGCCATGGCGGCAGAGACTCCGGTGGCCATTGGTATTTCCGGGTGGACAGGATTCGCTCCCCTGACACTGGCCGATAAGGCAGGCATTTTCAAAAAGAATGGCCTGGACGTGACGCTGAAAATGGTACCCCAGCAATCACGCCACCTGGCCATTGCATCAGGCTCTTTGCAGTGCGCGGCGACCACGGTGGAAACCTACCTCACCTGGAATGCCAGCGGTGTGCCCATCAAGCAAATTGTGCAACTGGATAAATCCTATGGCGCGGATGGGATTGCCGTACGTGGGGGTATCAATAAAGTGGCTGACCTGAAAGGGAAAACCATCAGTGTCGATGCACCAGGAACCTCCTCCTATTTTCTGCTGGCCTGGATCCTCGATAAAAACGGCATGACGATGAAAGACGTCAAACTGGCAACCCTGGGGCCGGATGCCGCCGCTCATGCCTTTATTGCCGGGCAGAACGATGCCGCTGTGACGTACGAGCCGTATCTCTCCACCATCCGCCAAAGCCCGGACAAAGGCAAAATTCTGACCACCACACTGGATTATCCCATGGTGATGGACACCCTGGGTTGTACGCCATCCTGGCTGGATAAAAACCCCAAAGCGGCTCAGGCACTGGTAAATAGCTACTTTGAAGCCCTGGATATGATCAAAAAAGATCCGGATAAAGCCAATGAGATTATGGGGGCGGCGGTCAAAGAAACCGGCAAACAGTTTGCTGAAGAGTCCAGCTATCTGCGCTGGCAAGACCGTGATGCGAACAAGAAGTTCTTCAGTGGCGAGATTGTCACCTTTACCAACGAAGCGGCGCGTTTGCTGACGGAAATGAAAATCCTGCATAAAACGCCGGATATTAATACGTTGTATGACGCGAAGTATGTGACTCAGCCATGAAGGACCACAAGATGAACAGTCCTGTCAGTCAGGCCGCGGAATTTCCCGCCAGTACGCAGTCAGTTTTACGTGAGCCGGCGCCTCTGCCGGCAAGTAAAAAGGTCTGGCACAACCCGATGATGGTGCCACTGCGCCCCGTGGCGTCCCGTCATCGCTGGTTTTTGGGCTTCTGCTTTTTTGTGCTGTTTTTCGCGCTGTGGGCGCTGGTGACTTTTACCGGGCTGGTGTCGCCGACATTCCTTGCCAGTCCGGCCAGTATGTTGCAGGAAGGGGGGCTGTTATTTACCGATTTTGATTTCACAACAGATATCGGTATGACGGTAATGCGTGTACTGGGCGGCTTTATTCTGGCGTGCATTATCGCCGTGCCGCTGGGTATTCTGATGGGCTCATACAAACTGATCGAAGCGTTTTTTGAGCCCTTCGTTTCGTTTTGCCGCTACCTGCCCGCATCGGCGTTTGTCCCCCTGCTTATTCTGTGGGCAGGGATTGGCGAAATGCAAAAAATACTGGTGATCTTTATCGGTTCGTTCTTTCAGATAACCCTGATGGTTGCGGTGGCTGTCGGCGCGGCGCGGCGCGATCTGGTGGAAGCGGCGTATACCCTTGGCGCGACCAACAAGAGCGTGGTGCGTCGGGTGATAATCCCCGGGGCGGCGCCGGAAATTGCGGAACTGCTGCGCCTGGTGCTGGGCTGGGCATGGACCTATGTCATCGTGGCGGAACTGATTGGTTCATCCAGCGGGATAGGTCACATGATTGTCAATAGCCAGGCGTTACTCAATACCGGGCAAATGATTTTCGGCATTATCGTGATTGGCTGCATTGGATTGCTGTCTGATCTGTTGTTTAAAGCGGTGAATCGCCGCCTGTTTGTATGGAGTTCGCTGTGATGAGCTATCCGAAGCTGAGTGTTCGCCAGGTGGAACGCGTCTTCAGTGGCCCGAAAGGCGAGAAGACCCAGGCATTACTGCCCGTGGATTATCAGGTCAATGAGAACGACTTTATTACCATTCTCGGGCCTTCCGGGTGCGGTAAATCCACACTTTTACGCATTGTTGCCGGGCTGGATCAGCCCACCCGCGGCGAGGTCTGGCTGGATGGCGTGCTGGTCGATGGTCCGGGCGCGGATCGCGGCATGGTATTCCAGAGTTACACACTGTTCCCCTGGTTGACGGTTGAGCAGAATATCTGCTTTGGCCTACAGGAACGCGGCGTGAGTAAAGCGGCACAAAAAGAGCGCAGCGACTACTTTATTAATAAGGTCGGTTTACGTGGGTTTGAGCAGCATTTCCCCCGTCAGTTGTCCGGCGGTATGCAACAGCGCACAGCCATTGCCCGCGCCCTGGCCAACGACCCGAAAATTCTGCTGATGGATGAACCTTTCGGCGCACTGGATAACCAGACGCGCGTCATGATGCAGGAACTGTTGTTGTCGATATGGGAATCTTCCCGCAAAACAGTCCTGTTTGTGACCCACGATATTGATGAGGCCATTTTTATGGCCAATAAAGTGGCGATTTTCAGTGCGCGCCCCGGGCGAATCAAAACGGAAGTGGCGGTAGATTTTCCGCACCCGCGTGATTATACCCTGAAAACATCACCAGAATTTATGGCATTGAAGGCGCGTATCACGGAAGAAATTCGTACGGAAACCCTGCAAACCATCGATCACTAAGTTCGCGGTATGCAGCGCAGTTAATCATGTTTTAGCGTGAGTCAGGTTGTGCATAAACACCCGGTGTTACACCGGGTTTACTTCCCGTTTTACTTGTATATACAGGAATAGATTATGGCTGCTTCATCCACCGATTACACCCTTTGCCGCCTGCAACCCGGGCATGTCCATTTGCCCATGTTGCGACAAATATACCAGGGTAATGTCCGCCTTGCGCTGGCCGAAGAGGCCCGTGCCGATGTGCTGGCCTCCCAGGAAACAGTCACCCGCATTGTGGCATCGGGAAACGTGGTGTACGGCATTAATACCGGGTTTGGCAAACTGGCGCAAACCCGTATTCCGGCGGAACGTCTGACCGAACTGCAACGAAACCTGGTGCTGTCCCACAGTGTGGGCACAGGCAAAAACCTGGCGGATAACGTTGTTCGCCTGGTGATGGCGACGAAAATTCTCAGCCTCTCCCGGGGTCATTCCGGTATTCGTATTGAGGTGATTGATGCACTGATAACGTTATTTAATGCGGGTGTGTACCCCTGTATTCCGGAAAAAGGATCCGTCGGCGCTTCGGGCGACCTGGCGCCGCTGGCGCATTTGTCATTGATGCTGATTGGCGAAGGGCAGGTGACACTGGGTGGCGAAACGATGTCCGCGGTTGAAGGCCTGGCTGCCGCAGGGCTGAGCCCCTTTGAACTTGGGCCGAAAGAAGGTCTGGCATTACTTAACGGCACCCAGGTATCGACATCCCTCGCGTTGTCAGGTTTGTTTGAAGCAGAACGGGTGTTTTCCGCAGGCCTGGTGGCCGGGGCATTATCACTGGAAGCGATTAAAGGCTCAGTTAAACCGCTTGACCCGCGTATTCATGAAGCACGCGGCCAGGAAGGCCAGATTGCTGTCGCCGCTGCGCTGACGGCGATCCTGGCCGGTAGCGATATTGTGACATCCCATGCTAACTGCGGCCGGGTTCAGGACCCTTATTCCATTCGTTGTGTCCCTCAGGTTATGGGTGCCTGCCTTGATAACCTGCGACATGCGGCCCGCATTCTACGTATTGAAGCAAACGCAGCATCCGATAACCCTCTGGTTTTTGCCGAAAATGGCGACGTGATTTCTGGCGGGAATTTCCACGCAGAACCCGTGGCTTTCGCCGCGGACATCATTGCGCTGGCGGTTGCCGAAGTGGGGGCGATTTCTGAACGCAGAATGGCCTTATTGTTGGACAGCGGTTTGTCCGGCTTGCCGCCTTTCCTGGTAAACGATGGCGGCGTTAACTCCGGCTTTATGATTGCGCAGGTCACGGCCGCCGCGCTGGCATCAGAAAATAAATCGCTGGCACATCCGGGCAGTGTCGACAGCCTGCCCACCTCCGCCAATCAGGAAGATCACGTTTCAATGGCGACCTATGCCGCCCGCCGTCTGGGCAATATGTGTTTTAACACCAGTGTGGTTGTCGGTATCGAAGCCATGGCCGCTGCCCAGGGACTTGATTTTCATCGTCCGTTGCAAAGTTCCGCCACACTGGAAAGCGAAATGAAGGCGATTCGGCAACATGTCGCTTTTCTCGAAAAAGATCGTCTGATGGCGCCGGATGTCGAAATGATGCGTTTGTGGGCGTCCCGTGAACACTGGCCTGCGGCCATTGAAGCATTACTGCCGAGCTTTGCCTGATAACGCTTTACATAAATTTCATTTTTTATAGAAGGATATGACCATGAACGCGCCACAGAAAAATGCCGCCGCCCATGTCGTTCGCGCTCCCCAGGGAACAGCGCTGAGTTGTCAAAACTGGTTGATCGAAGCGGCTTATCGCATGATCCAAAACAACCTTGACCCCGATGTTGCCGAACGCCCGGAAGACCTGGTGGTCTATGGCGGTATTGGTAAAGCCGCCCGCAACTGGCCTGCCTTCGAAGCCATTCTGGACAGCCTGCGGGCGTTGCGTGAAGACGAAACCCTGCTGGTACAGTCCGGTAAGCCGGTCGGTGTTTTTCGCACCCATACCAATGCGCCGCGCGTGTTGATTGCTAACTCCAATATTGTGCCGCACTGGGCCCACTGGGACCACTTTCACGAACTGGATAAAGCGGGCCTGATGATGTACGGCCAGATGACAGCAGGCTCCTGGATTTACATTGGTGCGCAGGGCATTGTGCAGGGGACGTATGAAACTTTTGCCGAAGCGGGCCGACAGCACTACAACGGCGACCTGCGGGGCAAATGGATTCTGACGGCAGGGCTTGGTGGTATGGGCGGCGCCCAACCGCTGGCTGGCGTGCTGGCAGGGGCCTGCGTCCTGGCCATTGAATGCCAGGAATCCCACATTGATTTCCGTCTGCGTACCCGTTATGTGGACTATAAGACCCGCAGCCTCGATGAGGCGCTGGCGATGATTGAAAAAGCCTGTGCGGAGAAAAAAGCCATCTCTGTCGGCCTGCTGGGCAATGCCGCTGAGTTGATGCCGCAACTGGCGGCGCGGGCAAAAGCGGGTGGCCTGCGTCCGGATATTGTGACCGATCAGACCTCCGCTCATGATCCGCTTAATGGCTATCTGCCGGAAGGCTGGAGCCTGGAAAAATGGCAGGCCGCCCGTCAGTCAGATCCGCAATCCGTGGTGAAAGCCGCCCGCGCTTCTATGGCAAAACATGTCCAGGCCATGCTCGATTTTCACCATATGGGGATCCCCACCTTCGATTACGGCAACAATATCCGCCAGGTCGCCAAAGAAGAGGGCGTTGAAAACGCCTTTGATTTCCCGGGTTTTGTCCCGGCCTACATCCGCCCGCTGTTCTGTGAAGGCAAAGGGCCATTCCGTTGGGTTGCCCTTTCCGGCGACCCGGAAGATATCTATAAGACCGACGCGAAACTCAAAGAACTCTTCCCGGACAACACCAATCTGATCAACTGGCTGGACATGGCGCGTGAGCGCATTGCCTTCCAGGGGCTGCCTGCGCGTATTTGCTGGCTGGGCCTGGGTGAACGTCACCGCGCCGGGCTGGCGTTTAACGAAATGGTGCGTAACGGCGAACTGAAAGCGCCGATTGTTATTGGCCGTGATCATCTGGATACGGGGTCAGTGGCATCGCCGAACCGTGAAACCGAAGCGATGAAAGATGGCTCTGATGCGGTATCCGACTGGCCATTACTCAATGCATTGCTCAATACCGCCGGGGGTGCCACCTGGGTCAGTCTGCACCATGGTGGCGGTGTTGGCATGGGCTTTTCACAACATGCCGGGATGGTGATTGTGTGCGATGGCACTGAAGATGCCGATGCCCGACTGGCGCGTGTGCTGTGGAACGACCCTGCCACCGGGGTGATGCGCCATGCGGATGCTGGCTATGAACAGGCAAAAGCCTGTGCTGAACGTCATCATTTGAATTTGCCGATGATCTGATGCCTGAATGCCGGATGGCCTGGTGTTGTGCCTCCGGCGTTTTTTTGAGGGATATGCAATGGCTTCTGATGTAGCAGTTTCCAGTTCACTTGTTGATTCACAACAGCAGATACTGAAAAACCTCGCCAGGCCCACAGCGCGGTCATTAAGCCTGTATAACGCCGGGTTGTCGGCGGAAGCGGTACGACAGCAATATGGGTTGAGCCATATCGCCAAACTGGCCAGTAATGAAAATCCGCTGGGCGCCAGCCCGCAGGTCATCGCGGCACTGCAGGCGGATGCCGGTTTCAGCGCAGTCTATTCGGATGCTGCCAGTACAGCGCTGCGCGATGCGCTGGCAACGTATACCGGTGTGCAGGCCGGGAATATTGTTATCGGGAATGGTTCAGAAGATATCCTGCATATGCTGGCACTGGCCTTTCTCAACCCCGGGGACCGCGTGGTCACATTGCGACCTTCATTTGGTCTGCATGAGATTTTCCCGCGCATGATGGGCGCGGACGTCACCCTGGTTGACGTGAATAAGCAGCATCAGTTCGATATCGCCGCCTGGACTCAGGCACTTTCGATGCCCGCCAAAATGGTGATTTTCAGCAACCCGTCGAATCCCGTGGGCTGCATGCTCGACAATGCAGGTTTTGAGCGCATCATCGCCGCGGCACCTCAGGACTGTGTGCTGGTGATTGATGAGGCCTATTTCGAATATTGCCGGAACAACCCGGATTATCCGGACAGCCAGCGTGTGCTGGCCGCGCAGTCGCGCCCCTGGATTGTGCTGCGTACTTTTTCGAAAGCCTACGGCCTGGCGGGATTGCGGGTGGGCTATGGCTTAGCCAGTCACCCTGAACTGGTCAATCTGCTCAATCGCGTTCGCACACCGTTTAATATTAACCGTTCGGCACAAGCGGCGGCCGTGGTAGCTCTGGGGGATCAGCAACATGTTAATGACAGCATTGCGCTGGTCAGTGCGCAGCGCGACATGATGTCGGCGCAGCTCACGGCGCTGGGTTTCCGCGTTGCGCCATCCTGCGCCAACTTCCTGTTTTTTGACTGCGGGCAGCCTGCGGCAGAACTGGCGCAGCGTCTGCTGTGCGATGGCGTCATTATCAAGCCATGGCGGGAGAAGGGGTATGAACACTGGATCCGGGTGTCTGTGGGGAATGAACAGGATAACCAGCAGTTTATTCGGAGCCTGAAACGTATCCTGGCGGAGGATGCCGCGTGACAGTGTTGAACATTGATGATTTACGTCGGCAGGCAAAGCGCACGCTTCCCCGTTTTGCTTTCAGTTATCTGGAGGGTGGGGCCGATGATGAACAAACGTTACAGGATAATCGCCGTGTTTTCGGCCGCTGGCGCTTTATTCCCCCTGTGCTGACAGATGCTACGCAACGGGATTTATCCGTCACGCTGTGTGGACAGAAGCTGGCTGCGCCCTTGTTTATCGCCCCGACAGGCTACAACGGCATGCTGCGGTTTGGCGCAGATGTGATGCTGGCGCGGGCCGCCAGAGAGGCGGGCATCGGCTATATACAGAGTACGGTTTCGACGGCCTCCATTGAAGAGATCGCCGCAGAAAACATTCCCCGACACTGGTTCCAGCTCTATGTGCTGAAAGACCGCGCCGTCACGACAGGGTTACTGACCCGGGCCCGGGCGGCGGGTTGTACGACCCTGGTGGTTTCTGTGGATGCGGTGCACTTTGGCAACCGTGAAAAGGACAAACGGAATTACCGACGGCCCATGGAACTATCTCTGCCGAGCATGCTGGACATTGCGATGCATCCCGGCTGGGTGTGGCGAGCCATCAGGCCCGCAGGCATCCCTGGCTTTGGCAACCTGAAATCTTATGTTCCGGCTGACAAACAACGAGGCGCAGGTGGCGCGAGCTATTTTGCCGAACAGATGGATACCCACCTGGACTGGGCCACACTGCACTGGATCCGCACACAGTGGTCAGGTCCCCTGTTAATTAAAGGTATCCTGGCGCCTGAAGATGCCCGGCGCGCTTTTGCCGCGGGCGTGGATGGCATTGTGTTATCAAACCATGGCGGGCGACAACTGGACGGTTCAGTCAGCCCCATGGAAGTACTGCAGGAGATTCGTCAGTGCTGCGGTCCTGATGCTGTCATCCTTATCGACAGTGGATTTCGCCGTGGCACCGATGTGGTGAAAGCACTGGCGCTGGGCGCGAATGGCGTGCTGATTGGCCGACCTGTGCTCTATGGCGTCGCTGCCTTTGGTGAGGCGGGTGCGAAACAAGCGCTGAACATTATTTTGCAGGAGATGGATCGCACGCTGGCGCAACTGGGATGCACTTCCATTGCCCAGTTAGGGCCGCATTTGCTGCGTTTTCAGCCTGCTATGGCGGGGTTTTAATATGTACACCATCGTTATCACGGAGCATCAGTTATGCAGGCACAAAATATTATCTTCCCGGCGCAGATCCTGCGTGGCGCAGGTGCGGTTTCGCGTATCGGTGAGGTCTGCGGATTATTGGGTTCACGGGCGCTGATTATCGGCGGCCATAGTGGCCTGGCGGCGGTGGAAGCGCATATCCGCTATCAACTGGCGGCATCATCGGTGACGGTGGTTGGCCGGGAGTGGTTTGGCGGCGTGTGCAGCGAAAGCCATATTCATCGTCTGGCGCAAGTGGTGCAGGCCACCGGCGCAGACCTGGTCATTGGCGTGGGTGGGGGAAAAGCCCTGGATACCAGTAAAGCCGTGGGCGTGGAGACCCGTGTCCCGGTGGTCACCGTGCCAACCATTGCGGCAACCTGCGCGGCGGTGACGCCACTCACTGTCCGTTATCACGATGACGGCCATTTTCGGGATCTCTTTCCACTGAATCAGGCGCCTGCTGTGGTGATTATTGACACAGAAATCATAGCCGCCGCGCCGCTGCGCTGGTTGGCGGCAGGCCTTGGCGATACACTGGCGAAATGGTACGAGTTTCGCGCTATCAGCGCCGGGCTGGACAATCACAGCGGTATCGCCCGGGCGTCCATTGCCAACAGCCGTATCTGCTATGACCTGATCAATACCCACGGCCCCGCCGCCTGCGATGCAGTTCGCAAAGGGGTGCCCGATGCTGCGCTGGAGCAAGTACTGGATGCGATATTTATGTTTGCCGGACTGACCTCATTAATGAGCAGTGGGGCACATGCTGCTGCCGCTCATGCAATTTATGAGGGGTTTACCGTATGCGATAAAACCCGCGAATTTGGTCATGGCTTATTGGTGGGATTTGGCAACCTTTGCCTGCTGGCGCTGGAGAACCGCAGCGATGAGGAATTGCTGGAGGCCATTGGCCTGGCCCGCGCGTGCGCTATCCCGCTCAGCCTGCGGGAAATTGCTGAACTGGACAGCACGGAACTGGCGGGGATTATTGATATGGCATTGCATGCGCCGGATATGGCGAACATGCCGGCTCCGGTCACAGCGGGCGCACTGTATAGCGCCATTGCGCGTGTGGAACATCAGGCCGGGTTGTTGTAGTACCCTCAGCAGCGTATCCCGATGGTGGAAAACGTGAATACGCTGTTTCCCTGTTGTCGGTCTTCGTTCGCGCAGGTGCCCATTGTGAGTCAGTGAAACGCATAACGCCCTTCGCCCACCAAAATGGTTTGACCCTTGAGCGCCGCCGTGTCGGTGAGAAAATCGAGTTGCACCAGCGCGTTGCTGTTCCCTTGATTGAACTGGAAATACTTATCGCCAATACGCAGCGCCGGATTGCCCGCGCGCGTTGTCATCGGGAGGTCGAAGAGCGCGCTCCAGCGCCTGGCTGTGGCGTACGGGTTCTCCACTTCAAACTCGGCGGCGGACAGAGCAACCTCACCGGCAGGATGGGGCTGGATAATCCCTTGTTGGTGGAGGTGCTCCAGGGAAGGTGCGAACAAGTTCCTGAT
>NZ_JAGRQZ010000021.1:0-24898 GCF_018223915.1 Klebsiella sp. 64 | reverse complement strand
GCCCGGGCCGCCGCCCGCGGCGTGCGGGTGTTCACCCTGCTTTCCGATCTGTCGGTCCCCCAGCGCAGCGGGTATATCGGCCTCGATAATCATAAAGCCGGGCGCACCGCCGCCTGGTTTATCGAGCGCTTATGCCGGGGGAATGGCGAAATTGGCATTATCATTGGCGATAATCGTTTTACCTGCCAGGAAAGCTGTGAGATCAGCTTTCGCTCCTGCCTGCGAGAACAGGGCAAGGGGCAACAGATCCTTGAGCCGGTTCGCAGTCATGAACGGGCGGATATCGCCAGGACCGTGACGGAACAGATGCTGACTCAGTACCCGGCCCTGCAGGCGATCTACGCCCCCTGCGGCGGCGTCGAAGGGATCGTCGACGCGCTGCGCGACAGCGGCCGTCAGCAGGAGATCGCTCTGGTCTGCCACGGTCCGCTCAGCGACAGTGAACTGGCCCTGATCGATGGCACCATCGACATCATGCTTAACCACCGGCTGGATGAGTTTGCCGCCGTTACGCTGCGCGCCATGGCGGACGCCGCTTCACGCCCCCATAGCGAGGTGATTTCACTCCCTCAGCCTTTCGATATCATCACCAAAGAAAATATGTAAATTTCCGGCTCCGTCTCCAGCGGAGATGGTTATCGGGCGGACCGCGCCACCTCTCGACTTGATAAAAAATTATCAAAATATCCATCAATTAAAATCATGATGATTATCATAAAATCAAAATTCCATCATTGTTGACAATGAAATCTTTATTCAATACTCAGCGGCATCCCTTGTATGAAAAAGGAAGCCGACATGATACATCCTATCGCTAACGCCCCCTGCAGCTGGGGCGTCGATGACCCGAAAAACCCTAACCTCCCTGCCTGGGCTACCGTGCTTAAGGAGGCGGCGCAGGCTGGCTATCGCAGCATTGAGCTCGGCCCCTGGGGTTATCTCCCCACCGATCCGGCCAGCCTGCGCGCGGCGCTGGAGCAGCATCAGCTGTCGCTGGTCGCCGGCACGATCTTTGACGATCTGGTGAGCGAGGCCCATTTCCCCACCCTGGTGGCGCTGACCCATCAAATCTGCCGCAATCTGTCGCAGGTAGCCGCTGCCGAACCGATCCCGGGCCGCCCTTTCCAGCCGCCCTATCTGGTGATTATCGACTTCGGCAACCCCGAACGGGCGCGCTTTGCCGGGCGCGGCGCGCTGGCTCCGCGCCTCAATGACAAAGACTGGCAGCGCATGATGGAGCACATTATCGCCCTTAGCACCCTCGCCTGGCAGGAGTACGGTGTGCGGGCGGTTATCCATCCGCACGCCGGGGGCAGCATTGAATTCGCGGATGAGATCGAGCGGCTGGCCAACGATATCCCGCACGACGTCGCCGGGTTGTGTCTGGACACCGGACATCTCTATTACGCCGGGATGGATCCGCTCGACTGGCTGGATCGCTATTACCACCGCCTGGACTATCTGCACTTCAAGGATGTCGACCCGCAGGTTTATCAGCGCGCTATCCATGAAGGTATCGACTTCTTCACTGCCTGCGCCGAAGGGGTGATGTGCCCGCTCGGCAGCGGCGCCATTGACTATCCGGCTATCCAAGACTTTCTTGCCCGCCGGGGGTATCAGGGCTGGATAACCATTGAACAAGAGCGCGACCCGCGCCATGCCGCAGGCAGCCTGCAGGCGGTCACGGAAAGTCTGCGCTATCTGCGCGACGTCGGATTCTGACAGGAGGCACGACATGATTAACGGTTTAAAACCTCTCGACCGCACCCTGCGCTGGGGCATGGTCGGCGGCGGCGGCAGCAGCCAGATCGGCTATATTCACCGCTCTGCAGCGCTGCGCGATAACACCTTCACGCTGCTGGCCGGCGCCTTTGATATTGATGCCGAGCGCGGACGCCAGTTCGGCCAACGGCTGGGGGTGGATCCCGACCGCTGTTACGCCGACTATCAAAGCCTGTTCCGCAGCGAGGCTGCCCGGCCTGACGGCATTCAGGCGGTGTCAGTTGCCACGCCAAATAACACCCACTATGCCATCTGTCGGGCCGCGCTGGAGGCCGGGCTGCACGTGGTGTGCGAAAAGCCGCTGTGCTTCAGCAGCGAGGAAGCTGACGAGCTGGTGGCGCTCAGCCAGCGGCGGCGCAAGATCATCGGGGTGACCTACGGCTATGCCGGCCACCAGCTGATCCTGCAGGCCCGGCAGATGATCGCCGACGGGCTGCTGGGCGATATCCGTATCGTTAATATGCAGTTTGCCCACGGTTTTCACGCCCAGCCGGTGGAACAGGAAAACGCCAGTACCCGCTGGCGGGTCGATCCCCGCTTCGTCGGCCCCAGCTATGTGCTGGGCGACCTGGCCACCCATCCGCTGTTTCTGGTCGAAACCATGGCCCCGCAGCTGAAGATCACCCGGCTGATGTGCGCCAGACAAAGCTTCGTCAAAAGCCGCGCACCGTTGGAAGATAACGCCCATGTACTGATGGAATATGACAACGGGGCCATCGGCTCACTGTGGAGCTCCGCCGTCAACTGCGGTTCGATGCACGGGCAAAAGGTGCGAATCATCGGTGAAAAAGCCAGTCTCGAATGGTGGGATGAACAGCCCAACCAGCTACGCTACGAAATCCAGGGCGAACCCGTGCGCATCCTCGAGCGCGGTATGGACTATCTCGATCCGCTGGCGCGTCAGGATGATCGCATCGGCGGCGGCCATCCCGAGGGACTGTTTGAGGCATGGTCGAATCTCTATCGCCGCTTCGCCATCGCCATGGATGCCGCCGACCGTCGCGACGAGGCGCTGCTGGCCGACTTCTGGTACCCGGACGCCCGCGCCGGGGCGTTCGGCGTCCGCTGGGTGGAAAACTGCGTGCGTTCTGCCGACAACGGTGCCTGCTGGGTCGACTTCCGCTAACTCGCCGGCTCAGGGCGTTCGTCCTGAGCCTTTACGGCTATTTTTCTGTCCGCGCCAGCTGGGTTTTATCCGCCTCATGGGCGCGGTCCGCCAGCCCCTGGAACGCTCCGGCGCCATAGTATTGCGCGGGAACCGGCAATGCCTGCATATCGTGCCCTGGATAGATCTGCAGTTCGCCGAGGTCGCGTAAGCGGAATCCCCCGACCTGCTCCGGCATGGTCAGGCGATACGGCGGCATGGTTTCGAATGGGACCGGCGTCGGCAGCCGGTTTTCCTGTAGATCGTAGTTACGCTTCAGTACCAGAAACTTATCCGGCACCCGCCGGTGACTGTTCCACCAGTCGCCGTCGATCTGCTGAAACATCGCTTCCGTCTCACCGCGCGTCGCCACCAGCAGCCGGGTCAGCACTTGTTTCAGCGCCGCATCCATGGCCTGGTTATAATCCTCCAGCGAACCGCCGTGGCCGCTGAGGATGATATTAATCGCCAGCCTCGCGCCCAGTAAATTGGAGTAGAGATCCTCGGGCGAAAAAGCGGAAATCTCTTCGGAAAACCCGGGGACCGACTGGAAGCCATACCACTGGGCGATCTCATGCCACTGGGCGATTTCGAAGGCCAGATGCCCGGCGAGCCAGGCCGCCAGCTGATAGCGCTGCCTGACGCCCGCCGGCGGCGTAAAGGCATTCAGCTGCACGCGGCGCACGCCCAGTTCTTCACTGTAGAAGATCCGCCCCGCCTGACCCAGCGTCGGCGCAATACGATTGAACAGATAAAAGGTGTTGTCCGCCGTATCGCGCACATGGGCGATATCAATAAACCCGCCGCGGCGGGTATAGATAAGCCCGTTCTGCTCCTCGCTGAGCCCCAGCAGATTTTTCACCGCACCGAACGCGCTGTCGTTGTAATGGTGCTTACCCAGCGTACCCAGAGTCAACACATTACCGATCTGGTACATCGGGATCGGAATGCCCGCCGCGCGCACGTGCAGGTCGTAACCAAAAGCGCAGCACGGTCGCAGCGACTCCGGCGGCGGCAGCTCACCGAGGGTGGGCGCCGTATGGATCGCCGTCACGGCGGGTAGCACCGGATCCTGCGCCAGCGCCGGCAGCGCCAGCGCGAATAATAGCCAGAAGGCTTTACGCATCAACAGCCTCTCCACAGCAATAAAAGTGCGCGCATCTTACCGGCAGATAGCGCCTGCGGTTTTAGTTAAAAACGGTATTCAGCGCCGACAACGAAACTATTGCGCGCGTAAAAGCCGCTCTTCCGTTCGTCGCGGCCCGGTGGTTAGTAGTTCTTGCGCGGAAAAGCGCTGGCTATCCCCCATTACCATCATCCTGCGGCAAGGTGGCGCGGTGATTGTATTCAAAAGGTGAATGTCGTATAACATAGCGCTACCGAGGGGTGTCCCGTGAGGGCTGAGATGGCGCAAGCCGAACCCTTTGAACCTGATCTGGGTCATGCCAGCGAAGGGACGGGTCGGCAATTTTGCCAGCATTACCGCCATTGCCTGTTCACACCCCTGCACGCCCGGATCTCCCCTGAATAAATGGAGGTCCTGTGATCGTTCCCGCTTTTAGCCAAGGTCTTTACGGCCGTTTACGCCAGCTGGCCGCCGCTGACTGGCAGCGCTATGTGGCGCATCCTTTCGTCCAGCAACTTGCCTCTGGGACGCTGGCGGAAAACGCCTTTCGTCGCTATCTGACCCAGGATTATCTGTTTCTGATTCACTTTGCCCGCAGCTACGCGCTGCTGGTGAGTAAACTGCGCACGCTGCCGGAGATGCGGGCCGCGGCCGCCTCGATGAATGCCATCCTCAACGAACTGCCGCTGCACGTCGGCTACTGTGCCCAGTGGGGGATTAGCGAACCGGAGATGGCCGCCCAACCTGAAGCCCCCGAAACCCTCAACTATACCCGCTATGTGCTGGATATTGGCCACTCGGGTGACGCGCTGGATCTGCTGGTCGCCCTGATGCCCTGCGTCGCGGGCTACGCCGAAATCGGTCTCGGCCTGCTGCAACATCCCGCCACCCGACTGGACGATAACCCCTACGCCTCATGGATCCGCAACTATGGCGATGAAGGCTATCTGCAGGGCGTCAGCGCCGCGCTGGCGCTGTTGGAAACGGTGTGGCAGCAGCGCGGGAGCGAGGCGCGAATCACTGAGCTGAGCGAGATTTTCACCACCGCCACCCGCCTTGAGGCGCAGTTCTGGCAGATGGGCCTCAACGCCGCGGCGGAGACCCGGGCGTGACGGCGCCGGGTATCGAGGTCCGTGGCCTGAGCCTGCATGTCGGCGACCGTCGGCTGTTCGACAACCTGTCGTTTACGGTCCCCGGCGGGCAGTGGGTGTCGCTGCTCGGCGCCAGCGGCGCCGGCAAAACCAGCCTGCTGCGGGTGATGGCCGGTCTGGCGCCCGCCACCCGCGGAGAAGTGGTCGCCAGCGATGGGCAACCGATTCAGGGCCGTCTGGCGTGGATGGGGCAGAAAGATCTGCTCTACCCCTGGCTGAGCGTTAGGGACAACGTCGCCCTCGGCGCGCGGCTGCGCGGTGAAAAAGTCGATCGTGCCCGGGTCGCCGCCCTGCTTGAACAGGTTGAGCTTTCATCCTGCGCCGACGCCCGCCCGGCGACTCTCTCCGGCGGCATGCGTCAGCGCGCCGCGCTGGCGCGCACGCTGTATGAGGATCGCCCCATCGTGCTGATGGATGAGCCTTTCTCGGCGCTGGATACCCTCACCCGTACGCGCATTCAGACCCTGGCGGCCACCCTGCTGGCCGGTCGCACGGTGGTGCTTATCACCCACGATCCGCAGGAGGCCTGCCGGTTGAGCCACCGCCTGCTGGTCCTCTCGGCGGCCGACGGCGACATTGATGATAGCCATCACCTCGCCGGCACACCTCCGCGCGCGCCGGACGCGCCCGATCTCCTGATCGGCCAGGCCGCCCTGCTGCAGCAGCTGATGAGGGCCCAACCATGACTGGACGTCTCTGGCGCGGCGGCATGGTATTCGGCGGGCTGATGCTCCTCTGGGGTCTGGCCAGCCGCAGCGGCATTCCCCATTTTCTTTTACCGTCCCCGCTGGCGGTCGCCGAGGCGCTATGGGTTAATCGCGCCTATCTCGGCTGGCATACGCTTATCACGCTCAGTGAGATCCTGAGCGGCCTGGCGCTGGGCGTGACGCTCGGCGTCACCCTGGCGCTGGGCATGATCCTCTCCCCCCGTCTGCAGCGCTGGCTGATGCCGCTGGTGCTCACCAGTCAGGCGATCCCGGTCTTTGCCCTCGCCCCGCTGCTGGTGCTGTGGCTGGGCTTTGGCATGAGCGCCAAAGTGGCGATGGCGGTGCTGGTGATTTTCTTTCCGGTGACTTCCGCCTTCTTTGATGGCTTGCGGCGGGTCAACCAGGAGTATCTCGATCTGGCGCGCAGCATGAATGCCTCCTTCGGCGCTCAACTGCGACATGTCCGCCTGATGGCCGCCCTGCCGGCGCTGGGCTCGGGCCTGCGCATGGCGGCGGCGGTGGCGCCCATTGGCGCGATCATCGGCGAATGGATCGGCTCCGCCGAGGGGCTGGGCTACGTCATGCTCAACGCCAATGCGCGACTGCAAACCGATATCTGCTTCGCCGCGCTGTTTATTTTAGTACTACTGACCCTCCTGCTGTGGCTGGCGGTAGATACCCTGCTACACCGGCTGATCGACTGGTCGCCGGAATAAGAATGACGTAATAAAGGAAAACAGATGAAAAAGTCGCTATTCGCCGGGGCAACCTTGACCGCCCTGTTCAGCGGCCACGCGCTGGCTAATGAACCGCTGACGCTGGTGCTGGACTGGTACATTAATCCCGACCATGCGCCAATTATGGTGGCCGAGCAGATCGGCGCCTTTAAGGCCCAGGGGCTGGACGTCAGGATTATCCCCCCTTCCGATCCCGCGCTGCCTCCGCGCATGGTGGCCGCCCGTCAAGCGGATCTGGCCATCACCTACCAGCCGCAGGTGCACTTCTTTGCTGACGAAGGGTTACCGCTGGTGCGTGTAGGGACTCTGATTAATTCGCCGCTGAATACGGTTATCGCCCTGGATAAGCAGATCAAAACCCCGGCAGATCTACAAGGCAAGAAGGTGGGCTACTCGGTCAGCGGAATTGAGCAGGCCACCCTGGCGACCATGGCGCAACATGCAGGGATCGATCCGGCCAGCATCAAACTGGTGAACGTCAATTTCCAGCTGACCAGCGCCCTGCTGGCCGGCCAGGTGGACGCGGTTATCGGCGGCTATCGTAATATAGAAGCGCAGGAGCTGAAGCTGCAGGGCAAAACGCCGGTGGTGATGAACGTCGAAGATTACGGCGTGCCGGCCTATGACGAGCTGGTGATTGTCGCCCATCGCGACGCAATTCATGAGGCGAAGATCCGTAAATTCCTCACCGCCCTGCAGGCGGGAGTGGGCTATCTGCGCGCCCATCCGCAGAAGAGCTGGGAGGCGTTCGCCGCCGCCCACCCGGAGCTTAGGACCGAACTCAACCACCAGGCGTGGTTGCAAACCGTGCCCCTGTTCGCCACCGATCCGGCAGCGCTGGATAAAGCGCGCTACGAGACTTACGAACAGTTTTTATATAACAATAAGTTGGTGAAAAAAGTTACACCTTTAACAAATTATGCGGTGCAACTGCATTGAGTCTTGCTATCGCTGACGGAAGGCATTCCGTCAGCGCTTTAACGTAGCGGCAATAAAAATATAGAGACTTTCTCACTAATAATTACACTTTAAAGGGTTATAGTGACAGAGCGTTGTTCTATTATAATTCAGCGAGTTACGTTAATTTTGCCCCTGGTAAGAATAACGTCAAAATAGCGCAATCAATAAAACGTTGAATGCGGATTTAAAAAGCCATATATTGTGCGCGCTTTATGAATGCCAATTCAATTTCTTACACCAATTATTCAACCAGCGTTCAACCGCAATGCTGGTTGTGGGAGTGATATGATGACGGATAAAGTCCGTATTGATACTTTACGTGCCGATTTATTAGACGCAAACAACGAAACCTTTTTGGCCCGTCAGGCCGAATTCGAATCGAATGTCAGGAGTTACCCGCGTAAGCTGCCGCTGGCTATCACTAAAGCCGAAGGCGTGTGGCTGACGGATGCGGATAACAAACAGTACCTGGACTGCCTCGCGGGCGCCGGTACTCTCGCTCTGGGCCACAACCACCCTGATGTATTGCAGAGCATCCAAAGTGTCATTACCAGCGGCTTGCCGTTACATACTCTCGATCTTACCACCCCGTTAAAAGATCGCTTCTCCGAATACCTGCTCTCTTGCCTGCCGGGCGAAGGGAAAGAATATTGCCTGCAGTTCACCGGCCCGTCCGGCGCTGACGCCGTGGAAGCCGCGCTGAAGCTGGCGAAAAAATACACCGGTCGTACCGCGGTGATCAGCTTCTCCGGCGGCTATCACGGGATGACCCACGGCGCGCTGTCCGTTACCGGCAACCTGTCGCCGAAAGCGGCGGTTAACGGCATGATGCCGGAAGTCCAGTTCATGCCTTACCCGCACCTGTATCGTTGCCCGCTGGGCATCGGCGGCGAAGCCGGCGTGAAAGCCCTGACCTACTACTTCGAAAACCTGATCAACGACGTGGAGAGCGGCGTCCGTAAACCGGCGGCGGTGATCCTTGAAGCCGTGCAGGGCGAAGGCGGTGTGAACCCGGCGCCTGTCGAGTGGCTGCAGCGCATCCGCAAAGTGACCGAAGAGCACGGCATTCTGCTGATCGTCGATGAAGTGCAGGCCGGCTTTGCCCGTACCGGTAAATTCTTCGCCTTCGAGCACGCCGGTATTCAGCCGGACATCATCGTGATGTCGAAAGCGGTTGGCGGCGGGCTGCCGCTGGCGGTGCTGGGCATTAAAAAGCAGTTCGACGCCTGGGAACCGGGTCACCACACCGGCACCTTCCGCGGCAACCAGCTGGCGATGGCCACCGGCCTGACCACCCTGCGTCATCTGCGCGACAACAAGATCGCCGACAAAGTCGCCGCCCAGGGCGAGTGGCTGAAAGGTAAACTGGCCGAGCTGCAGAAACGCTACCCGGTGATTGGCCACGTTCGCGGTCTCGGTCTGATGATCGGTATCGAAATCGTCAAGCCGAACGAAGCGCAGGATCACATGGGCTGCTACCCGGCTGACGGCGAACTCTCTGCCCTGCTGCAGAAGAAATGCTTCGAAGCGGGCCTGATCCTCGAGCGTGGCGGTCGTCACGGCTGCGTGCTGCGCCTGCTGCCGTCCCTGCTGATCAGCGACGCGGAGCTGGACGTGTTCCTCGACAAATTTGAACAGGCCCTGCTGGCCGCCGGCGTAAAACCGGTCTGAGTGGAGTAAGTGACCGCCATGTCCACATTGAATCCGATTCTTGCTGGCTCAGCGCAGAGCGTTGAAGCCTATCAGCAGGTTATCGAGCAGACCAGCCAGGCCGTTGTGCAGTGGCTGAAGCAACCTGAGATGTATCAGGGGAAAAGCGTTGACGAGCTGCGTGAGCGTATCTCCCTTGAATTTAACGAACAGGGTTTGGGTAACCAGGCGGCGATTGATCGTGCGATCGAGTACTTCCTGAAAGACAGCCTGTCGGTGCATCACCCGCAGTGCGTGGCGCACCTGCACTGCCCGAGCCTGGTGATTAGCCAGGCGGCGGAAGTGCTGATTAACGCCACCAACCAGAGCATGGACTCCTGGGATCAGAGCCCGTCGGCAACCATTATCGAGATGAAGCTGATCGAATGGCTGCGCGCCCGGGTCGGTTTTCCGGCGGGCGACGCCGGCGTCTTCACCAGCGGCGGCACCCAGAGCAACCTGATGGGCCTGATGCTGGCGCGCGACGCCTTCTTCGCCCGTCAGGGCCACTCCATCCAGCAGGATGGGCTGCCGGGGGATATCCGCAAGTACAAAGTCTTGTGCTCGGAAAACGCCCACTTCTCGGTGCAGAAGAACATGGCGCTGATGGGCCTCGGCTACCGCTCGGTAACGCTGGTGAAAACCGACGAATTCGCGCGGATGGACGTGTCCGACCTGCAGGCGAAGATTGCGCAAGCGCAGGCTAACGGCGAGCAGATCATGGCGATCGTGGCCACCGCCGGCACCACCGACGCAGGCGCTATCGACCCGCTGCGCGACATCGCCGGTATCGCTGCGGAACATCAGATCTGGCTGCACGTTGACGCAGCCTGGGGCGGCGCGCTGCTGCTGTCTGAGCAGTATCGTGACTACCTTGACGGTCTGGAGCTGGTGGATTCCGTTACCCTAGACTTCCATAAGCAGTTCTTCCAGACCATCAGCTGCGGCGCATTCCTGCTGAAGGACGCGCGCCATTACGAGCTGATGCGTTATCAGGCGGCCTATCTGAACTCCGAGTTCGATGAAGAACACGGCGTACCGAACCTGGTGTCTAAGTCGCTGCAGACCACCCGTCGCTTCGATGCGCTGAAGCTGTGGATGGGTCTGGAAGCGCTGGGCCAGAAACAGTATGCGGCGATCATCGATCACGGCGTCACGATGGCGAAAAACGTGGCGGAGTACGTGAAGTCGCAGCCGACGCTGGAGCTGGTGATGCAGCCGCAGCTGGCGAGCGTGCTGTTCCGTTCCCGTCCGGCGCAGATGGCCGGGAGCGACGCGGCGGCTATCGCGCTGCTCAACCAGCGCGTCGGCGACGCCCTGCTGGCCTCCGGCCGCGCTAACGTCGGCGTAACCGAGCACAACGGCGTTACCTGCCTGAAGCTGACCCTGCTGAACCCGGTGGTGACGCTGGATGACGTGAAGGTTCTGCTGAACCTGGTGGAGCGCACCGCTCAGGAGCTGCTGGCGCAATAACCTGCCTTAGCGAGGCGGCGCCTGCCGCCCCGCTGTCAGCCTTGCCTGCAATAAGCCGATAATGTCCTTATCGGCTTTTTTTATTTCTTTCCGCACCGCTAATGCTCTCTTCGCAGGGCCCGTTGACCCCTGCCCCTCGCGATGCCACAGTACTATCCCGAAAATAACAACGTTCAGGATAAACGTCCTGAAAATGGGGATGATGATGGAGAAACGCTTACCAGGGCTGGATCTCGACGCCCTGCGCAGCTTTGTGACCGGCATGGAGTGCGGCAGTTTCGCCCAGGCAGCGCTGCGCCTGTCGCGTTCCACCTCCGCGGTCAGCGCCCAGCTTAAAAAGCTGGAGAGCCAGTGCGGTGCGGCGCTGGTGACCAAACAGGGGCGGCATCTGGTGCTCACCGCGGAAGGCGAAAAGCTGATGAGCTACGCCAGACGCCTGCTGGCGCTCAATGATGAAACCCTGCGCGCGCTGCAGGGTGAGCGGCTCACCGGCGAGATCCACCTTGGTATGCAGGAAGATTTTGGCGAATCGCTGATGCCGGGGATCCTCGGGCAATTTAAACGGCATCATCCGCAGGTGCGGATAGTCGCCAGGGTGGATCGCAATGGTCCGCTGCACCAGGCGCTGGCGGAAGAGGCGCTGGATCTGGCGCTGCTGTGGCAAAACGAAGATCAGGGTTCCGGGCTGGGCCTCTGCCCGCTGGCGTGGATTGCGCATCCTGACCTGGATATTCGCGCTTTGCTGGTCTCCGGCGAGCCGCTGCCGCTGGTGATGTTCGACAGCCCGTGCCTGATGCGCTCCCGCGCCATTGCCTGTCTCGATGCCGCGGGGATCCCCTGGCAGGTGGTGTTCGTCAGCCACAGCCTGAGCGGCATTTGGGCGGCGGTGCAGGCCGGGCTGGGCCTGACGATACGCACCCGCATCGGCATGCCAGGCAACCTGCGCCCCGCAGGAGGACTCCTGCCAGCGCCAGGAAGTCTGGCCATCAGCCTGCGACAAACCCCGCGTGAGGAATCGCATTCCGCCGCCGTGGCGCTGCTCGGCGAACTGATGACCGAGGCCCTGCAGGGATGGCTCGACAGGTGACACTGTCACGCCATCCCTGCGCGCTCGTGTAGGCCGGGCAAGCGCAGCGCCGCCCGGCAATGGGCACAAGAGATGAACGGATCCGTCCGGCAGTCACCGGCAATAGACATCCAGCGCCTCTCCCGCTTCAATGCCCGGTGGCGGCTGCGCCTTACCGGGCCTACACTCTCCCTGCGCGCTCATGTAGGCCGGGCAAGCGCAGCGCCGCCCGGCGATGGGCACAAGAGATAAAGGGAACCGTTCGGCAGCCACCGACAATGGGCATTCTGCGCCATTCCCGCTTCAATGCCCGGTGGCGGCTACGCCTTACCGGGCCTACATTCTCCCTGCGCGCTCATGTAGGCCGGGTAAGCGCAGCGCCGCCCGGCAACAGGCACAAGAGATGAACGGATCCGTCCGGCAGTCACCGGCAATGGACATTCTGCGCCTCTCCCGCTTCAATGCCCGGTGGCGGCTGCGCCTTACCGGGCCTACATTCTCCCTGCACGCTCCTGTAGGCCGGGCAAGCGCAGCGCCGCCCGGCAATGGGCACAAGGGATGAAGGGAACCGCCCGGCAGCCACCGACAATGGGCATTCTGCGCCTCTCCCGCTTCAATGCCCGGTGGCGGCTGCGCCTTACCGGGCCTACATTCTCCCTGCGCGCTCCTGTAGGCCGGGCAAGCGCAGCGCCGCCCGGCATCAGGTATAAGGGCTGGAGGGTTCCGTCCGCCAGACGCCTGCGCCGCGGGTCAGGCTTTGCTCTCCTGCAGCAGCTGCTGGATCACCTGCTCCTGGCGGGCATAATCCCCTTCGCCGAATGCGGTATAACGCAGCTGTCCGCGAGCGTCGAAAATGTAATGCGCCGGCCAGTACTGATTGCCGAAGGCGTTCCAGATGGCGTACTCATTATCCGCCACCACCGGGTAGGTTATCCGCCAGTCCTTCACCGCCTGGCGCAGCAGGGGCAACGAACGCTCCCAGGGATATTCCGGGGTATGAACGCCAATCACCACAAGGCCCGCCGCGCGGTATTTGTTCGCCCAGTCGCGCACGTAAGGCAGGGTATGCTGACAGTTGATACACTCCCGGGTCCAGAAATCCACCAGCACCACTTTGCCCTTCAGACGCTCCGGAGTTAACGCCGGGCTGTTGATCCATGCGCTGCCCCCCGCCAGAGAGGGCATCGCGCTGCTGGGCTGCGGCGCGGCGATCGGCTGGAGGCTGGTCTTTTGCTCCGGCTGCGGCAGACGGGCGGCCAGCCGCTGCTCCAGCGCCTGGCTCAGTCCACCAGCGCTTTGCAGATAGCGATCGCCGCCGCTGGCGATCAGCGCCACCGAGGCCAGCATCGCCCCCCCTGCCAACCGGCGCAGCCGTTCGCCGAACGCCTGTCCGCGACGCAATCTGGCGATCAACGCCGCCCCGCACCACCCCAGCAGGAATAACATCAGCGCCCCGCCGCTGCCGTAGGCCAGCAGCAAGCCGCCGGTAGTCGCCTGCCCCGGATGCACAAAGCCCAGGCTAAGTATCGCCCCCAATACCGGCCCGGCGCACGGCGCCCACAGCAGGCCCACCGCCAGCCCGGCCAGCAGAGAACCGATCCAGCCGCGCTGGCGTGAACTGGCATCGTTAAGCTGATTCCCCAACGCTACCAGGGGTGAGGTCAGCCGTTGCGCGACGCGTTGCGAAAGCAGACTCAGCCCGACCAGGGCGAAGAACGCCAGCGCCAGACCGCGGCCTGCGAGGGTCAGATTCACCACCCAGCCGCTGGCGACCGTCACCAGCCAGGAGACAGCGCCGAACATCAGCGCCATTCCTGCCAGCATGATCGCCAGCTGCCCCCGGCGGCCCCGGACGCTGGCGAACAGCAGCGGGATCACCGGCAGCGTACAGGGGCTCAGCAGGGTTAACATTCCGCCCAAAAATGCAATTAATATCGACATCGCCTTCTCCTCATTATGCCGTCGCTGCCGAGAGTGGCAGCCACGACATTACAGCAAGGCCATGTAAGGCGAATGTGTCGGGAAAGGGGGAGAACTGTCGGCTTAGTTATCCGTCTTTCCCGGAGATACATCAGGATACAATCCCGCCGCGGCAAGGCGAACGCTGGCGTCCAGGCCGCCCTGCGGGCGGTTGGCCAGGCGCAGCGCGCCGTCCATCTGGCTGACCAGCTGCGCGGCGATCGCCAGCCCCAGGCCGGTGCCGCCGGTATCGCGATTGCGCGAGTCCTCCAGGCGATAAAACGGCTGCAGCACCGCCTGCAGCGAGGCCTCGGGGATCCCCGGCCCCTCATCCAGCACATGAAGGGTGATATCCCCCACGGCGTCACGGGTCAGGGTTACCGTGGCCGTCGTACCGAATTTCAAGGCGTTATCGATAAGATTGGTCATCACCCGGCGCAGAGCCTGCGGCGGGATCCACACCACCCCGGCGGTCTCTTCGGGACAAAACTGGACCGGCCGGCCGACATCGGCATAATCGCAGACGATGGTGTCGAGAAACGCATCGAGATTCAGCCGCTGTCGCGCCTCCTCCAGCGGCTGCGAGGTGCGGGCGAAGGCGATGCCCTCCCGCACCAGACGGGTCATATTGTCGAGATCCTGCAGTAGCTTATCGCGCAGTTCCGGCTGGTCGGCCATCTCCACCCGCAGCTTCATTCGGGTTATCGGGGTTTGCAGATCGTGGGAGATGGCGGCAAGGATCCGCGCTCGCTCCTGCAGATGATCGTGGATGCGCGCCTGCATCGCGTTAAACGCGCGAGCGGCGCGACGCACCTCCTCCGGCCCCTGCTCGGCCATAGTTCCCGCCGTGTCGCTGGCCGGCTCCAGGGCATTTACCGCGTGGGTAAAGCGGGAGATGGGCAGCAATACCTGGCGAACCGCGTACCAGGCGCAGGCCAGCAGGAGGACAAACTGAGCGATCAGCACCACCGGCAGCCAGCGGGCGATGGCCGGTAGTTTCGGCCACAGGTCGAGGGTCAACGGCGCGCCGTCGTGAAGGGTAATATGGGCCTGAATATGCTGCCGCGGGCCGGGGATCGCCACAATACTTACCGGATACTGCGCGCTCAGCGCCTCCTGCAGGGAGCGCGCTGCGTCCCGGGCGCGCCAGCTGTCCGGGTAATCGCCGCGCTCCCCGGCGTCCAGCAGATAGCGATAATTGCCGCGCGCCAGCTTGGGCAGCCATTGTGGGCGCTCAGCGGCCGGCAGGCGGTCAAGGATCGCCACGCTGGTGGCGACATCGGAAGCCAGATTGCCCAGCATCACGCTGCGAGCGCTGCTCATACGCTCATAAAACAGCAGCGACAGGGTTAAGGTATTCGCCAGCAGCAGCGCCAGAAACAGCAGCGCCATCAGCCTCGACTGCAGCGAGGCGGGCCAGAACCTCATTCATGCCTCTCGCGAATGGAGACCGGCACCGACAGCACATAGCCTTCGCTGCGCACCGTTTTAATGTAGGCCGGCTCGCGAGCATCCTCCCGTAGCCGCTGGCGCAGTCGGCTCACCAGCAGGTCAATTGACCGCTCAAACAGTTCCGCGTCGCGTCCCTGGGTCAGATTGAGCAGCTGATCGCGGTTCAGCACCCGCTGGGGATGGTCGAGAAACACCCGCAGCAGCCGATACTCCGCCCCGCTGAGGGCGACGATGGCCCCGCTGTCGTCCAGCAAATGGCGAGCGGCAGTGTCGAGCAGCCAGTCGCCAAAGGCGATCAGCCTGCCCGCCTCGGTGATCTGCAGGTTCGGCGGCAGCGCCCGGGTGCGGCGTAAAATGGCTTTGATGCGCGCCAGCAGTTCGCGGGCCACAAAGGGCTTAATCAGATAATCGTCAGCCCCCATTTCCAGGCCGAGGATCCGGTCGCTGTCATCGGTGCGGGCGGTGAGCATCAGCACCGGGATATCCTGCTGCTGGTTAGCGCGCAGCTGGCGACAGAGCGTTAAGCCATCCTCGCCCGGCATCATAATATCCAGCACAATCAGGTCAATTTGATGGTTTTTGAGTACCGACCACATGGCTTTGCCGTTCGCCGCGCCGCTGGCGCGATATCCCGATTTTTCCAGATAGTCGACAATCAGTTCCCGGATGTCGCGGTCGTCGTCGACGACCAGGATGTGGTCAATACGCTCCAAAGGCTGCTCCTGGGGCAAAATAAACTCTTCACAAGCATAAGCCGTGTTGCCGGAAGCGCAACGTCGCGCCGCCGGCAAGGCGCGGGTTACAAACGATCGGCGTCCACCACCGCCTGCACAAACGCCGTCGGATCCTCCTGCGGCGGGTTATGGCCCACCGCTCCCGGCAGATCCCGGTGCTCATATTTACCGGTAAATTTGGCACGGTAGCTGGCGGGAGCCGGATGCGGCGCGCCGTTATTCGCCCCTTCCAGGGTGATGGTGGGCACGGTTATCGGCGGTAGCGCCGCCAGCCGTTGTTCATAGCCGGCATACTTCGCTTCCCCTTTCTCCAGCCCCAGGCGCCAGCGGTAGTTGCTGATGGTGATCGCCACATGGTCCGGGTTATCCAGAGCCCGGGCGGTTTTGGCAAAGGTCGCGTCGCTGAATTGCCACTGCGGCGACGCCTGATGCCAGATAAATTTCGCAAAGTCGTGGGTGTTTTGCCGGTAACCGGCCTCCCCACGCGGGGTGGCAAAATAGAATTGATACCACCACGACAGCTCAGCCTGCGGCGGCAGCGGTTTTTCGCCAATCTGCTGACTGCTGATCAGATACCCGCTCACCGAGACCAGGGATTTCACCCGCTGCGGCCACAGCGCGGCGACGATATCCGCCGTGCGCGCGCCCCAGTCAAAACCGGCCAGATCCGCCTGCCTGATGTTGAGGGCGTCCATCAGATGGACAATATCGGCCGCCATCGCCGACGGCTGACCGTTACGCGGCGTGCTGGCGGAGAGGAAACGGGTCGTGCCGTAGCCGCGAAGATACGGCACGATCACCCTGTAACCCTTCTGCGCTAGAGCCGGCGCCACCTGGGCATAGCTCTGAATATCGTAGGGCCAGCCGTGCAGCAGGATCACCGGCTGGCCGTCGCGCGGGCCGATATCCACGTAGCCAATATTCAGGTCGCCGGCGCGGATCTGCTGGATCTTGTCGAACGTCCCCGCGTCTTCAGCGGCGCAAACGGCGGCGGACCACAGGGTGGATAACCCCAGCGCCACGGCGCTGGTATAGCGGATCAGGGATAATCTGTTCATCGTTTTCTCACCTTTTATCGTCATCAAGAGAGTACGTGACCAGTAAAGCGGAAATTTGTATCCGCCATGTGCCCGACCGGGGCCATTTTTATCTCTTAATGTCAGCGCTGCGCCGCGAGATACAGTGTGATACAAAGTCGAGGTTGGCAATTGTTGCGGGCATGTGAATTTATGCTTGCCCCGGGAGATAAATCCGTTACCGTGGCAGGCATTTTTCACCACTTAAGAACGCAGGAACCCGCTATGGCGATTTTTGATGGTCACAATGACCTGCTGCTGAATCTCTGGCTTCACCATCGCGAGGATCCGGTGAGCGCCTTCTTTGCCGGGATAGAGAACGGCCATCTCGACTATCCGCGCATGCTGCAAGGCGGATTTGCCGGCGGGCTATTCGCGCTATTCGTGCCACCGCAGGAATATATTGCCCGTATGACGCCGCAATACGCCAGCCAACGATGGGATCCGATCGATATCCTCTGGCAGCAACTGGCCATCCTGAAGCAACTTATCGCGCACTCCGCTGGACGCTTGAGATTGTGTCTGAGCGCGGCGGATATCGAGCGCTGCCGCGAGGATAAGGTACTGGCGATGGTGGCGCATATTGAGGGTGCCGGAGGTTTTGATGGCGAGGGCCGCGACCTGCAGGCCTTTTATGCCGCCGGGGTCCGCAGCATTGGTCCGTTCTGGAATATTGCGAACCGCTTCGGCAGCGGCGTTAACGGTTCGTTTCCCGGTAGCCCGGACACTGGGCCTGGACTGACATCGGCAGGTATCGATCTGATTAAGCAGGCCAATGCCTTGAAGATGCAGATGGACGTGTCTCATATGAATGAAAAAGCGTTCTGGGATACCGCCCATCACTCAACGTCACCGCTGGTGGCCACCCACTCCAATGCCCACGCCCTGTGCCCGCAGCCGCGCAATCTGACCGACCAGCAACTGCGGGCGATCCGCGACAGCGGCGGCGTGGTGGGCGTCAATTTCGGCAATGCTTTCCTGCGCGCCGACGGCCGGCGCGATAGCGACACGCCCTTAACCACCATTGTCCGGCATATCGACTATCTTATTAACATAATGGGTGAGGATCATGTGGCCCTTGGCTCGGATTTTGACGGCATCACCCTGCCGGACGAGCTGGGCGATGTGGCCGGCTTACCGCGGCTTATCAATACGTTGCGCGCTAGCGGCTATGATCAATTGGTGCTGGATAAGCTGCTGTGGCGTAACTGGCTACGGGTATTAAAAAATGTTTGGCAACAATAGGTTATATTGTAAACATAAAGTTAATTCCTTACAGATTCCGGGTTGATCTCTCTCCCGGTGAAGCGCAATATGCGGCAGCCGTCACAGATCCACCATTATCCGTGAGGCCTGTAGTCATTTTTAAGAGGAACAAAACATGTGGAAGAAACCTGCTTTTATCGATTTACGTCTCGGTCTGGAAGTGACGCTGTACATTTCTAACCGTTAATCGCCCCGCCCGCCGTTCGCGCGGGCACCTTCATTCATTACCCGGTCCGTCTTCATGTTCATTAAAGTCCTCGGTTCCGCCGCCGGCGGCGGTTTCCCGCAATGGAACTGCAACTGCGCCAACTGTCAGGGTCTGCGCGATGGCACCATTCAGGCTGCCCCCCGCACCCAGTCGTCAATTATCGTCAGCGACAACGGTAAAGAGTGGGTGCTGTGCAACGCCTCGCCGGATATCAGCCAGCAGATTGCCCATACCCCCGAGTTAAATAAAGCCGGCGTACTGCGCGGAACGCATATCGGCGGCATTATTCTCACCGACAGCCAGATCGACCACACCACCGGGTTGCTGAGCCTGCGGGAAGGCTGCCCACATCAGGTCTGGTGCACCCCGGAGGTTCATGAGGATCTCTCCACCGGCTTCCCGGTATTTACCATGCTGCGGCACTGGAACGGCGGCCTGGTGCATCATCCCATCGCTCCGCAGCAGCCTTTTACCGTTGACGCCTGTCCTGATTTGCAGTTTACCGCGGTGCCTATCGCCAGCAACGCGCCGCCCTATTCGCCGTATCGCGACCGGCCGCTGCCGGGTCATAACGTGGCGCTGTTTATCGAAAACCGCCGCAACGGGCAGACGCTGTTCTATGCCCCGGGGCTGGGTGAGCCTGATGAACCCCTGCTACCGTGGCTGCAAAAAGCGGACTGTCTGCTGATCGATGGCACCGTCTGGCAGGATGACGAGCTGCAGGCCGCCGGCGTCGGACGCAATACCGGGCGCGATATGGGCCACCTGGCGCTCGGCGACGAGCACGGGATGATGGCCCTGCTGGCCTCTCTGCCGGCAAAACGCAAAATTCTCATTCATATTAATAACACCAACCCGATCCTTAACGAGCAGTCTCCCCAGCGCCAGGCGCTAACGCAACAGGGGATCGAAGTGAGCTGGGACGGGATGGCAATCACCCTTCAGGATACCGCATGCTGATCACTGACACGCTGTCGCCGCAGGCCTTTGAAGAGGCTCTGCGGGCTAAAGGCGCCTTCTACCATATTCACCACCCTTACCACATCGCCATGCATAACGGCGACGCGACCCGCGAGCAAATTCAGGGCTGGGTGGCGAACCGGTTTTATTACCAGACCACTATTCCGCTGAAAGACGCGGCGATTATGGCCAACTGCCCGGATGCGCAAACCCGGCGCAAATGGGTGCAGCGGATCCTCGACCACGACGGCAGACACGGCGAGGACGGCGGGATTGAAGCCTGGCTGCGGCTGGGGGAAGCGGTCGGTTTGAGCCGCGACGATCTGCTCAGCGAGCGTCACGTGCTGCCCGGCGTGCGCTTCGCAGTGGATGCCTATCTCAATTTCGCTCGTCGCGCCTGCTGGCAGGAGGCGGCCTGCAGCTCCCTGACCGAGCTGTTCGCCCCGCAGATCCATCAGTCGCGCCTCGACAGCTGGCCGCAGCACTATCCATGGATCAAAGAGGAAGGCTACTTTTACTTCCGCAGTCGTCTGAGCCAGGCCAATCGCGACGTTGAGCATGGCCTGGCGCTGGCGAAGGCCTACTGCGACAGCGCTGAAAAACAGAACCGGATGCTGGAGATCCTGCAGTTTAAGCTCGACATTCTGTGGTCGATGCTCGATGCCATGACCATGGCCTATGCCCTGCAGCGCCCGCCCTATCACACGGTCACCGACAAGGCGGCCTGGCACACGACCCGACTGGTGTAATCATGCAGAAAACGTCCATCGTTGCCTTTCGTCGCGGCTACCGACTGCAGTGGGAAGCCGCCCAGGAGAGCCATGTGATCCTCTATCCGGAGGGTATGGCCAAACTCAATGAGACCGCCGCGGCGATCCTCGAGCTGGTCGATGGCCGGCGCGACGTCGCGGCGATTATCGCCATGCTTAATGAACGTTTCCCGGAAGCAGGCGGCGTCGATGACGACGTCATCGAGTTCCTGCAGATCGCCTGTCAACAGAAGTGGATCACCTGCCGTGAGCCAGAGTAAACCCACCGTCAATCCGCCACTGTGGCTGCTGGCGGAGCTGACCTACCGCTGCCCGCTGCAGTGTCCCTACTGTTCCAATCCGCTGGACTTCGCCCGGCAGGATAAGGAGCTGACCACCGAACAATGGATCGAGGTCTTTCGCCAGGCGCGGGCGATGGGCAGCGTTCAGCTGGGCTTTTCCGGCGGCGAGCCGCTGACCCGTAAAGATCTGCCGGAGCTGATCCGCGCCGCGCGCGACCTCGGGTTCTATACCAACCTGATCACCTCCGGGATAGGGCTGACGGAGAGCAAACTGGACGCCTTCAGCGAGGCCGGGCTGGACCATATCCAGATTAGCTTCCAGGCCAGCGATGAAGTGCTCAACGCCGCGTTGGCCGGCAACAAAAAAGCCTTCCAGCAGAAGCTGGCCATGGCCAAAGCCGTGAAAGCGCGCGACTACCCGATGGTGCTCAACTTCGTTCTCCACCGGCACAACATCGACCAGCTCGATAAAATTATCGAGCTGTGCATTGAGCTGGAAGCCGATGACGTTGAGCTGGCCACCTGCCAGTTCTACGGGTGGGCGTTTCTTAATCGCGAAGGGCTGCTGCCGACCCGGGAACAGATCGCCCGCGCCGAGCAGGTGGTCGCTGACTACCGGCAGAAAATGGCCGCCAGCGGCAACCTCACCAACCTGCTGTTCGTCACCCCGGACTATTACGAAGAGCGGCCGAAAGGCTGCATGGGCGGCTGGGGATCGATTTTCCTCAGCGTCACCCCGGAAGGCACCGCCCTGCCTTGCCACAGCGCGCGCCAGCTGCCGGTGGCGTTTCCGTCGGTGCTGGAGCAGAGTCTGGAATCGATCTGGTATGACTCATTCGGCTTCAATCGCTACCGCGGGTATGACTGGATGCCGGAGCCGTGCCGCTCCTGTGATGAAAAAGAGAAGGACTTCGGCGGCTGTCGCTGCCAGGCCTTTATGCTGACCGGCAGCGCCGATAACGCCGACCCGGTGTGCAGCAAATCTCCGCATCATCACAAAATCCTCGAGGCCCGGCGCGAAGCGGCCTGCAGCGACATAAAAGTCAGCCAGCTGCAGTTCCGCAACCGTACCCGCTCGCAGCTGATCTACCAAACCCGGGACCTGTAATGACGCTGGCGACCCGCACCGTCACTTTGCCGGGCGGCCTGCAGGCCACCCTGGTCCATCAGCCGCAGGCGGATCGCGCGGCTGCCCTGGCGCGGGTCGCCGCCGGCAGCCACCACGAACCGTCGCGCTTCCCTGGGCTGGCGCACCTGCTGGAACACCTGCTGTTTTACGGCGGAGAGCGCTACCAGGATGATGACCGACTGATGGGCTGGGTGCAGCGCCAGGGCGGAAGCGTGAATGCCACCACCCTGGCTCGCCATAGCGCGTTCTTTTTCGAGGTTGCCGCCGATGCTCTGGCTGATGGTGTCGCGCGTCTACAGGAGATGCTGCAGGCCCCGCTGCTGCTCAGGGAAGATATTCAGCGCGAAGTGGCGGTGATTGACGCCGAGTACCGCCTGATCCAGCAGCATGAGCCATCGCGCCGGGAAGCCGCGGTGCGCCACGCCGCCAGCGCGCCCGCGGCGTTTCGCCGCTTTCAGGTAGGCAGCGCCGACGCGCTGGCGGGCGATCTCGCTGCGCTGCAGGCCGCCTTAGGCGATTTTCACCGCACCCATTACGTCGCCCGGCGAATGCAGCTCTGGCTGCAGGGGCCGCAGTCGCTGGAGGCGCTCGGCGAGCTGGCGGCCCGTTTCGCCGCCGGGCTTGCCGCAGGCGAGCCTCCGCCGCCGGCGCCGCCGCTGCGCCTGGGCGAGTTCACTGCACTGCAGCTGGCGGTCTCCAACCAGCCCGCGCTGTGGCGCTGCCCGCTGATCGCTTTAAGTGACAACGTCACGTTACTGCGCGAGTTTTTGCTGGATGAAGCCCCCGGCAGCCTGATGGCCGGCCTGCGCCAGCGCCGGCTGGCCGGGGATGTGGCGCTGAACTGGCTGTATCAGGATCGGCACCTCGGCTGGCTGGCGCTGGTCTTCGCCAGCGACCGGCCGGAAGAGGTCGACCGGCAGATAACCCACTGGCTGCAGGCGCTCCAGCAAACGACGCCTGAGCAGCAGCAACACTACTATCAGCTATCCCGCCGCCGCTTTCAGGCGCTGTCGCCTCTCGATCAGCTGCGCCAGCGGGCATTCGGCTTTGCCCCCGGCGCGCCGCCCGCCGGGTTCGCCGATTTTTGCGCCGCCCTGCAGGTCGCCCCGTCGGTCAGCCTGGCCTGTCAAACCGTTTCCCCAGGGGAGCCTGTTGCCACCCAGGGCTTTAGCCTGCCGCTTAGCCGCTGGCGCCGCCGCCCTGAGTCTGACCCGGCGCTGGCGTTCGCTTTCTATCCGCAGGCCGCTGGCGATCTCGTTGCCAAATGCCCGGAGAAAGCCGCGCCGCTGCTCCATCTCCCGTCACCGGGAGATCCGCCGAGGCTCCTGCTGCGACCGCCCTTCTACTGCTCGCCCGATCAGGCCGAGGGGCTGGCGCGTGGGGAACAGCTGCGCCCACTGCTTGCCGCCCTGCGCCATGCCGGGGGACACGGCGAGTGGCATCTGTTCGACGGCAGCTGGCAGTTGACCCTCCAGCTGCCGGAGCCCGGCCGACGGCCGGAAGCGATCCTGCAGGCCATTCTGCGGCAGCTCGCGCTCCCGGTCGCCTCGCTGACCCCACCGCCGGATAGTATCGCTATCCGTCATCTCATGGCTCAACTCCCCGAACGGCTGGGTACATCCGGGCATCAGGAAGGTTGGCTGGCGGCCCTGGCCGGCGGCAGCGCAGAAGATGCGCAGTGGGTAGCGCGTCAGCTGAGCCTGATTACCGCCCCGGTTAATCCGCCGATGCCCGCTCCGGCGCCCTGCCGCCGCGGCGTCGAACGTCTGGTTTATCCGGGAGGCGATACGGCGCTGCTGGTCTTTATTCCGCTGCCGGATGGCGCCTCGCTGGCGGCCCTGCGGCTGCTGGCGCAGCATTGTGAGCCGCTATTTTTCCAGCACCTGCGGGTGGAGCAGCAGATTGGCTATGTGGTGAGCTGCCGCTATCAGCGGGTCGCCGATCGCGACGGGCTGCTGATGGCGCTCCAGTCCCCGGATCGCCGCGCCGGGGAATTGCTGCGCTGTGGTAAAGACTTTCTGCGCCAGCTGGCCCCCATGGATGAGGCGACCTTCAGACCGCTACAGCAGCGCCTGGCCGCTCAGATCCGTGCCAGCAGGCCGCCAGAGGCGCGGGCGCTGTCCGCCCTGCGTCAGGAGTATGGTTTACCAGAGCTAACGCCGCAGGCGGTCGACGCGCTGCGCGTTGCAGAGGTGGCCGATCTGGCACGCGAAATGACCCGCCGGCGTCGCCGCTGGCAGGTGCTATTCACGACAGGGGATTAATGGCCGGGGGCATCCGGGGTCAGAAAGGCGCTGACGAAGCGCGTAAGGATCGCCGCGCCCTGCGGGCTCTCCTGCACCTCTTCGTGTAACCGCTGCGCGTCAATACCTTCCGCCTGCAGCACCGCCTCCCGGTGGCGGATCAGCGAACGGGCTATCGGCGCGGTAAATTCCGGGTGAAATTGCGTAGAGACCGCGTGCGGCCCATAGCGCACAATCTGGTGGGGATCGTGGGAGGACGCGGCCAGCACCGTGGCCCCTTCCGGCAGACGAGTCACGGTTTGCAAATGGCTCAGATGCGCAGGAAATGTGGCCGGCAGGCCGCTCAGCAGCGGATCATCGACACCCCATGGCGACAGCGTAATGGTTTGGCTGCCGCTTTCCCGCCCGCCAGGATGATACGCCACCTCGCCCCCCAGGGCATGGGCCATCAGCTGATGACCATAGCAAACGCCGAACAGCGGCATGTCGATAGCCACCGCCTGCCGGATCCAGTCGGCGGTCCGTTCGCTCCACGCCAGACGATCGGTCACCATCGCCCACGAGCCGGTTAGCACCGCTATGGTCTGGTTATCCGGCGTCGGCAGCGGTTCATCTTCAAACACCCGCACCGTGGTGAGCTGCGTCTGCCACGGCGCCAGCAGCGTGCGAAACCAGCGCGGCAGATCGCCATGCGCCTGGCGAATGGCCGTCGGCGGCGTGCCGGTCTGGACCAGCAGTAATCGGTTACGTGTCACCTTTCCTCCTCGCTCCGGGTCATGTTCCCGGTAAAACACTATGCCGCCGGGAAGACGATGGGACAAATAACCAATTACTATGGACGATGCGCCTGCGGAATAAGTCCTGTCGCTTACTGGGCATCGGCGCTGTCACGCTGCGGCACATCGGCTGCCGCCGAAGATGCCTGCTGCGGGACAAAAATATGGTCCAGGATGGCGCGCGCCGTCGGTCCGGCCACCACCCCATC